>NZ_LKDV01000036.1:0-42224 GCF_001401875.1 Pseudoalteromonas sp. P1-13-1a
CTTAAAGTAAATGGTGCCTCGACCCGGAATCGAACCAGGGACACGAGGATTTTCAATCCTCTGCTCTACCAACTGAGCTATCGAGGCACTTATACAGTGCTGATTAAAAATAACAAAGTATTTTTAATGCAATTCCCACTCAGCGTTATCGGCTGAGCCATTTGGGCGTGCGGCGTATTAAACGAGTTTTGCCCTTACAAGTCAACTTTTTTTTTACTCTTTATAACTGTTTGAACGGTTTTCACACAACAATGCAAGTTTTTATATACTAATGTTTATTTATCCAGCAAAAATTTACGAAAAACCTTAATTTAATCAATTAAACCAGACTAAAAACGTAGTGAATTATTTTACGTAAATGATACGATTACTTTGGAAATGCGGTAAGGGCTTATCGTAATAACAAATACCAATGGGAACAATCAATGCAGAGTAAATTCTCTTCGCCTGTGAAAGGCTTACTGCCGCTTTTTTTAATAATTAATATTGCAGTAACAGCGCTTGCTATTGTTGCCTTCGCGTTTTATTCGCAAAACACACAACCTGCACCAGCAGCCAAACAAAAAGTAAGTATTACGCAACTTGCACAGCAACTTGATTTACCAATGGTAGATGCACTTACTATGTATGGGCAAGGTAAGGTTCGTCAGCTACTTGAACTTACCTCAATATTAGATGATGAGTTTGAATATACGCTTTATCGCTTTAATGCCACCTCAGAAACCCAACTTGTATATAGCAGCACTAAACCCGCTATCGAGTCAAAAAAAGTAAATGAGCATTTAGCTGAGCAAGGTGTATTACACCATATATTACTATTAAACGACCAACCCATTGGTGAACTAATAATAAAACAGCAGTTACCAGCGGTGCCATTAACGCAGCAAGACTCGCAAGTAATAGCCTATATTATTGCAATTGTGAGCGTGTTTGCCTTATTTGCATTAGCCTTACTATTTAATACCTATATAAATACCCGCTTGCGTAAAAGCAGCCATTTATTAAATGAAGAACTGCAAGCAATTACTGAAAATGGCAATTACGAAAGTAAAATAAGTGAAAAACTAGACTTAGGCTTATCTGGCGTTGCTAAAAACATTAATTTACTGCTTGGTAAAGTTAACTCAGTAATGTCTGAAAAAGAGGCTGCGCAAAAGGAGCTTCAAAAATTACAAACTGGCCTTGAGAGTGAAGTACAGCAAAGAACGATTGCATTAGAGCAAGCTACATTAAAGGCACAGCGCGCCAGCGAAACCAAAACCACCTTTTTAGCCACTATGAGCCATGAAATCCGCACGCCTATGAACGGCGTAATTGGCACTATTGATTTATTAAGACAAACAGAGCTTGATGGTGCGCAGCATCGCTTAAGTACCATTATCCGTGAGTCAGCGTTTTCATTACTAAGTATTTTGGATGACATTTTAGACTTTTCAAAAATTGAAGCGGGTAAGCTAAATATTGACCCTACGCCTTTTTCTGTTACCGATACAATTGAAGAGGTAGCTCGGGTACTTTCATCTGTTGCTAAAAAACGTCAATTAGATTTAGAGCTTTCTATTGCACCAGATATTCCTACTAATCTAACTGGCGATACAATCCGAGTTCGCCAAGTGCTGTACAACCTATGCAGTAATGCAATTAAGTTCACCAGCACCGATGACAAACGCCAAGGTCATGTAAAAATATCGGTAGAGGTCGCTCATAATACAGCGGATCATTTTACGCTACGTTTTTGTGTAACCGATAACGGCAAGGGCATGACCCAGGCGCAGCTGCGAGAAATATTTAATCCGTTTGTACAAGCAGAAAACTCAATTACCCGCGAATACGGTGGGACAGGTTTAGGGCTTTCGATTTGTAAAAGTTTAACAGAGCTTATGCTTGGTACTATTAATGTAACGAGCCATGCGGGTATTGGTAGCGAGTTTACCGTTGAGCTGCCATTTGGTACCTCTGGAAAAATTAAATACGCACATAAAAATGCACTCAATGGTAAACATGTGGTGGTTGTAAGTAACCATTTAGAGCGTGAAAAAGCGATGTACCGCTATTTATCGTTTATGGGCGCTAAAATTACTTACGTGCACGATCAACAAGAAATAGAAGCACAACAAGAGCACCGCGATATTATATGGGTTGTTGATGGCATAGACGATATGGAAAGGGTTAACTCTTTACTACGTCGTCTTATATACTCGCTTGAAGATAACAACCAGCAAGTTGTGGTGTTAAGTAAGCTTGATGAAGCTGCTATAAACCATAAAAATGTATTTTATATAAATGCTTCCCCGCTTTGTAAATCTAACTTTATGATGTCGATATTGGTGGCAGCTGGTTTGCATCAGCCTAAGCAAGTTAAAAAAACAAAAACACTCAACAATTATTTAAATGTTGAACAAGCACGCGATGCAAATAAACTCATTTTACTAGTAGAAGACAACCTACTAAACCAGCAAGTGTTAACTGATCAACTGCACATATTAGGCTATGGCGTGGAAGTAGCTAACAATGGTGAAGAAGGCTTAGATATGTGGCGTCAAAACAATTACTCGCTCATATTAACCGACTTACACATGCCAAAAATGTCGGGATACGACATGGTTGAAAAAATTCGTGATGAAGCAGAGTTATTAGAGTCTATAGACTCACAGCCTTATATTATTGCCGTTACCGCCAATGCGCTTAAAGGTGAAAAAGAACGTTGCCTTGCTGTTGGTATTAATGATTTTATTACTAAGCCTATAGAGCTTAATGCCCTAGAAGATACCTTAAAGCGTTGGTATGACAAACATAACAAAGACCAAACTGTTGTCATTCATCAAAAACCTGCTATGCCCATTAATATGGATGCGGTATCCACTTATGTAAATGGCGACGAAGCCAAGCAAATACGCTTTTTCAAAATGTTTTTGGAGCAAAGCCAAAGCTTAATTAAAAGCATTAATTCGGGTGTTATGGTTAATGACAGAGATGAAATCAGTGATGCCTGTCATCAACTTAAGTCTATTTCTAAAACAATTGGTGCTGAGGCCGTAGCACAATGTGCACAAGAGTTTGAAGAAAAGTGTAAAAATGCAGAGCTTGATACTGATGAGCTAATCGCACAAAGAGACACCCTTGAGATTGAATACTCTAAAGCTGCACAGTTTTTAAAAGAACAAGTACGCTCGGCAAGCACTGATGAGGAAACGCTATAGAATATAGCTATAAAAAAAGGGCTAATTAGCCCTTTTTTTATATCTGTACTTTTATTTTTCTGGCGGTCGATAACCTTCAATTTCTACGTCTTTGTCTTCAAACAAAAAACCAACCATTTGCTCTTCTAAAAACGTACGGTGCTCTGGGTCCATCATATTTAAATGCTTTTCGTTAATTAGCATCGTTTGCTTGTGCTGCCACTGGCCCCATGCTTCTTTAGAGATATTATTAAAAATTTTCTCGCCTAGTTCACCTGGGTATAACTGAAATCCAAGCCCTTCGGCTTCTTTTTGTAACTTTTGACAAAATACTGTACGTGCCATAATTGACTCTCTTAAGCGCTAAATGTAAATAGTTTAACCTATTGAGCTCATTTGTTTAACCAACTTTTTAGTTGGTGCGGCTAAACCCACCTCTATTGATTGATCGAGTGGGTACCACACGAGCTGTTTATCATTTACTACATCCGGTACGCTATCAATATTAAGAACATACGGGTTTATTGTCAGCTCAAAATGCGAAAACACATGAGTAAAAGGCACCCACTCTTCCAGCTCGGTTTTTAAACCTTGCTGATTTAAAAATAACACCATTTCGCTGTATTCATTAAACTCAAAAAAACCAAATAAACCGCCCCAAATACCGCTATTTGGGCGTTTTTCCATTAAAACCTTCTCGTCATGTTGAATAATCAGCTGATGACAACTTTTTTTAGGAACCACTTTTTTAGGCTTAGAATGAGGGAACTCTTTAACTTTTCCTGCGTTAAACGCACCGCAATCGTTATTTAGTGGACATGCTTGGCAGTCAAAGCGACTGCGCGAGCAAAGGCTGGCGCCCAAGTCCATCATGGCTTGGTTAAACTCAGTCACATTGTTTTTAGGGGTTAACTGAGTAGATAAATGCCAAAGTTGGTTTTCTACTTTTTTTACCCCATACCACCCTTCAATCATAAAATATCGGGCAAGCACTCGCTTAACATTGCCATCTAAAATAGGGTGGTGCTGTCCAAGCGACAGCGATAATACGGCACCGGCCGTAGAGCGCCCTATTCCGGGTAAATCCATGACTTCTTCTAGTGTAGTTGGAAATTTACCTTGGTATTTATCTCGCACTATTTTGGCCGTTTTATGTAAGTTACGTGCCCGTGCGTAGTAACCTAAGCCAGTCCAATGATGCAGCACTAAATCTTCGTCTGCATTTGCCAAAGCAACAATATCTGGGAAGCTTGCCATAAACTTTTCAAAATATGGAATAACCGTAACAACTTGCGTTTGCTGTAACATTACTTCCGACACCCACACTTTATAAGGTGTTTTAGCTAATTGCCAAGGCAGTGTTTTACGCCCATGAAGGTGATACCAATCAACCACTCGGTTAGCAAACTTGTCTGACTGCTGTTTATTTAAATCCAACATATACTACTTTTACTCATGCTCAATAGCGGCTCAGTCTATTGCAGTTAATAAAAAGATCAAGCGATGAAGGCGCTATAACACGCTAATACTTGTGATTAGCTGCGTGGTCAGGGATAATACGCAACCATTTTTAAACACATTGTTTTTGTCAGGCCAATAATATGAGTGAATCAAGTAACAACAACCTTGAGCAAGCTAAGCAAGAAGGTAAGTATATCCGCACAATTCGCAGTTTTGTAAAACGCGAAGGCCGCTTAACTAAAGGCCAAGCTGCCGCAATTGAAAAGTGCTGGCCAACTATGGGGCTTGAGCATAAAAACGGCCTACTCGACTTAGCCCAAGTATTTGGCAATAACAATGATGTAGTATTAGAAATTGGTTTTGGTATGGGCAAGTCATTAGTTGAAATGGCAAAAAATGCACCACACCTAAACTTTATTGGTATTGAAGTACATCGCCCAGGCGTTGGCGCATGTTTAATGGACGCTGATGAAGCCGGAGTTACTAATTTACGTGTATTTGAACACGATGCAGTAGAAGTACTCGCGGACTGCATTGCAGATGAAAGCTTAACAACGCTGCAATTATTCTTCCCAGATCCATGGCATAAAAAGCGTCATCATAAACGCCGTATAGTGCAAACAGAATTTGCTGAAAAACTACGTAGCAAATTAAAAATTGGTGGTGTTTTTCATATGGCTACTGACTGGGAAAACTACGCCGAGCACATGCTAGAAGTTATGCAAGCAGCGCCTGGCTATAAAAATCAGTCATCTACCAACGACTACGTACCGCGCCCGGATTCGCGCCCACTAACTAAGTTTGAACAGCGCGGCCACCGTTTAGGCCATGGCGTGTGGGACCTAATGTTTGAGCGCACAAAGTAATCCACACCTTTTACTAATCAATAATTTGTAAGGCAAAGCCATTTATGAGCGTATTAACCAACCCAAGTTTACTGTTACTTCGTAATAGCGAGGAACTAGTGGGAAAATCTATCTTGGTGGTCAACTTTGTTCAAGATGGCTTTTTAGCAGAGCTAAAACAGCTAAATCCTCAAAGTACCATCACCGCATTTAGTTATAACCATGCTAATGGGGAATTTGCTAAAAGAGTAGATGGCGTAAACGTGTGTGTTCATCATGAAATAGATGCCAACGATTATGATTTAGTCATTCTTTATTACCCAAAATCAAAGCCTGAAGTATTAATGGCCCTTGATAATATTCGCGCCGTTATTAACGAAAAAGCACAGCTACTTGTTGTGGGCGAAAATAAAAGTGGCGTTAAATCGATAGAAAAACAGCTCGCGGGCAAAGCAGGTTATAGTAATAAAATCGACTCTGCCAAGCATTGCATTTTATTCTCGTTTGAGCAACTAGAGACAACCACTGCGTTTGACATCAGCCGCTACCATAAAACGTTTACCGTAAATGTAGCTGGTGTAGAGTTTGATGCGATCAGTGTTCCAGGGGTTTTTAACCACGGCGCTTTAGATGCTGGTACAAAAATGTTATTAGAAAATGCCCCTACGACTAAACAAGGTAATGTACTGGATTTTGGCTGTGGTGCAGGCTTAATAGCCACTTTTTTAGGTCTTAAAAACCCAGCACTGACTTTTACTTGCAGCGATGTGAGCGCACTTGCAACTTATGCTACTGAGCAAACATTAAAGCTTAATAATATTAAAGGCAGCACTATTTTAAGTGATGGCTTAAAAAATATTAGCGGCAAGTTTGATTTAATAGTTAGTAACCCGCCCTTTCATACTGGCATAGCAACCGACTACACAATTGCAGAAGCATTTTTATCAAATGCTAAGCAACACTTAACTAAGTTAGGTAAGCTCAGCATAGTGGCTAATAGCTTTTTAAAATACCCGCCAATTTTAGAAGCGCAGTTTGGTAGCTTCCATACTGTGTACAAAAATAATAAATTTGCTGTTTACAGTAGCTAACTAATTACACTTATTAGGCTAAGTGTAATTAACACTTAGCCTAACTTTCGAATAAATATCAGAATTAATTTTACGATTTCCCTTCACTTTCTTCGGTTTTTGCTAAACTAAAGTTCTAAATGTAAATATCCTTGCTTAGGCGATGCAGCAATAATGCCAAAAAAAGTACACCAAAAAAGTATTAGAAAAGCGCTGATCAACACCATCATGCTTATCACTGCTATTTGTTTAACTTTATCGGTTTCGATTTCTACCTACATGGGTGTAAAAGAACAAAAGGAACTGATCATAAACAAGCTTGTGATCCTCTCTGATATTGTTGCGTTTGATGCATCGGATTCACTAGTAAATGACGATAGAAAAACAGAAGAAAAACGCTTAAAGTCATTTGAAAAAATCCCTCTTGTAAAAAACATCCACATTTACGCCATAGAAAAAACATCGAGCAAGCCTGTGTTTTTTATTAGTTTTAATGCTAAAAAAACCCCGCCGGTGCCCTTGCGCGTAGACAGCATTGAAGAGCTAAAAGAGCCTAGAGTTACCAACAATTATATTGAGCTGATAACACCTGTACTTAACAACGAGCAAGTAGTTGGCTACGTTTATATGCGTGGCAGCCTAGAAAGCCTAGATGAATTTATAAAACAAAAAATAATCATAGATGTTTTCCTCACCCTATTTATATTATTTTTTGTGTACTTTATTGCCATAAACACCCAAAAAAGTATTGCAAACCCTATTGAGCATTTGAGTGGGTTACTACAAGACGTTTCAAAAAACCATAACTACGATGTACGCGCCCCTGCGACTAAAGTAAAAGAGGTTACAGCCTTATCAAATAGCTTAAATATCATGCTTACACGTACGCGTAAGCAAATAGAGCGACATGAAAAAGACAAACTAGAAATAAAGCAACTCAACCAAAGCTTAGAAGAAAAGGTAAATCAAAGAACAATAGCCCTGCGTGAGGCAAACCAAGAATTACTTTCAACCCTTGAGCGAATGCATCAATACCAAGAACAAATAGTAGAAAACGAAAAAATGGCTTCGTTAGGGCAAATGGTAGCTGGGGTGGCGCATGAGGTAAACACCCCTATAGGTTTAGGTATCACGGGTTCAACCTTATTGCGCGACAAACTTGCCGATGTTCAGCTTAGCTTTGATAATAAATCCCTTACTTCTAACCAATTAAAACGTTTTATAGATGAAGGTATTGAAAATCTCGATTTAATTTATCGAAACTTAAATCGAGCAGCCGACCTTATTTCTAACTTTAAAAAGGTAGCTGTAATTCAAGATGACGGGGTTAAAACCCATGTAAATATCCATAAATTAATATCTGACGTGTTAATGTCGATTCAATCAGAGTTAATAACCTCCAAACCTAACGTTGTGATCAATTGCCCAAGTGACTTAACAATTGAAAGTAAATCAGAACCTCTACAACAAATATTTCAACAGCTTATTTTAAACTCAGCTATTCATGGGTTTGTGGGTAGTGAAAATAACGAAATCCAGTTTGATATAGAAATTACAGGTCCACAAATAAAGATCATTTATACAGATAACGGACAAGGCGTTGATAAAAATGTCAAAAATAGGATATTTGACCCATTTGTAACCTCTAAGCGCGGCCAAGGAGCCAGTGGATTAGGTATGCATTTGGTCTACAACCTTGTAACCCAAGCGCTAGGCGGACATATACTGTATGACCTAGATGCAAAACCCGGCGTACGCTTTGTTATTACAATTCCATAAAAAGTGTTTAAAAAAAGAGTATTTATTTACGCTTTTTACTTGAATTACTATTTAATGACCTTATAGAGAGAGCATGTGATATTTCACGTTTAATTATTTAACTTGATCTAATAATTGGACGATACAATTTATGAACTTTATTGCTTTTGCAGTATCACATACATTGATGAAAGGTTATAAAATGATATAATTCCGTTTTGAATTTGCGCGATTATTTTTAGTACCTTTAAGTGATTGGTGGATGTATCAATTATTAAAGGAAATGGCTTCGTTTTCATAATTCAAAAAGCTGCATCCGTTATATATCATTAAACAGTAGTTTTTGCACAATGCCTTTTGGTTAGTTTGGAACACCCCTACTGTTTTATTTTTATCCAACTTGTTTTTTCTTGTTAACATTTGGGTATAATCCTATAATCTCTAGTAATCGAATTATTTAGTTAAAATTCGATTTTTTGTAAATAAAATATTCCAAAAAGGTTAATTAATAATGCAAACGCCAGTCATTCTAATCGTAGAGGATGAAGACGTAACTCGACTAAACCTCGTGAGTTTATTTGAAGCTGAAGGTTACAAAGTTATTGAAGCCATTGATGGCGATGATATGCATGACAAGCTTACAAATAATGATGACGTCAATCTTGTAGTTATGGACATCAACCTACCGGGTAAAAACGGGCTAATTTTAGCACGTGAATTACGCCAAAAACGCAAAGTCGGTTTAATCTTCTTAACCGGCCGTGATAACGATGTAGACCGTATTTTAGGTTTAGAAATTGGTGCTGATGATTACATCACTAAACCTTTTAACCCTCGTGAATTGACTATACGCGCTCGCAACTTAATTACTCGTACTGCGCTAGGCGGCGAAGAGTCAGTGCTAGAAACTAACGGTGTAATTACATTTAACGGTTGGGAGCTTGACGAAAATAGCCGTTGTTTAACATCACCAAATGGTGATGCTAAGCGTTTACCTAAAGGTGAATACCGCGCTCTTCGTTTAATGCTTGACTCTCCTGGGCGTATTTTTAGCCGTGAGCAACTTATTAAACATATGACTGGCCGCGAGCTTCGCGCTAATGACCGTACGGTAGATGTAACGATTCGTCGTATTCGTAAGCACTTTGAAAGTGATAATTCTACTTCTGAGCTAATCAGCACCATCCATGGTGAAGGTTACCGCTTTATTGGTAAAATCGACGCTTAATTAGAGTAAACCGCTTACTCTAATAATTGTAAAAAAGAATGAAGGGCACTTTGTCCTTCATTTATTTTATCTGCCAGTATATCTAACCACTCTTTTAATACTTCATCTGATTCATCAAGCGCACCGTGTTCCATCTTTTTAGCATGTAACTGTACATCGTTTAATCCTACCGAGCCCGCAGCACCTTTAAGCTTATGCGCCACCGATTTATACTCTTCCCTATCACTTTGGTTTAACGCGCTTTGTAGCTCTTGCTGATATTGCGGGTTTAGTTTTTCAAACAAACCACTACTGCGCTTAAATACTTCAAGCCCCATAGAGTTTACAAAGTCTTCAATGGTTTCAACATCAAGCACACCTGCATTAATGCCCTCAAGCGCTTCTTTACTAACGGTTAGCAGTGGCTTGTCTGATTCACTTTGTTGAATATCGAACAAATCAGCGAGCATCTTATCAAGCTTTATTGTATTAATTGGTTTAGCAAGCGCCCCTTGCACCGATATACCTTCTAGGTCTTCTTCGGCACTACGTACATTCGCGGTCAGCGCAACAATAGGTAATTTATCAAAGTGGCTATCGGCACGTATTTGTCTTGCCACTTCATCACCATTTATATCGGGCAGTTGCATATCAAGTAGTACTAAATCAAGCTCGTCTTCGGTTTCTACAAACGAAAGTGCATCTTCACCGGTTTCGGCCCAAATCACCTCATGGCCGCGCTGCTCTAACAAGTTAGTCGCAATTTCGGCATTTAATGGCACATCCTCTACAAGTAATATGTATAAACTTCTACCTTCATAGCTTTGCTCGGTAGGCGCTACACATAAGCTAAGCGGTATATTTACTGTAAAGCAACTGCCTTCACCTTCTGTGCTGGTTACCGAAATAGTTCCTTTCATTGCACTCACTAACGCTTTGGTAACGGCTAAACCAATGCCTGAGCCAATCGCATTTTTACCGCTGAGGTCGGGCGCTTTGTAGTACATATCAAATATGCGCGAGAGTTGATCCTCTGGGATTCCTTGTCCTGTGTCTGATATTTTAAGTTCAAGCCATGGGCCATCACTTCGCTCTTCTCGGCTACATGTGAGCTTTACCTCGCCATGCTGGGTAAATTTAACGGCATTATTAATTAAGTTCCACACTACTTGGCGAAGACGCGTTGGGTCTAACAAGGCATAAACATCCAATGTGCCGTTTCGCTCAATTGAAAACTCAAGCTCCTTTTGCTCCGCAATTAATCCAGCAAAGTTCACTACATCGTTTATAAAGTCTGAAACGTTGATTGAATCGGTTGCTATATCTAATTGTTCGCGGTCTATTTTGTCTAAATCTATAATATCGTTAAAAATATTACCTAACGTTTCAGCGCTCGAAAACACTGTATTACACCAACTACGCTGCTGTTTATTAAGCTCTGTATCAAGTAGCATTCGGGTTAAGCCTACAATGCCATTTAATGGTGTGCGCAGCTCATGGCTAAGCGTTGCTATAAACTTACCTTTATCTTTATAGGCTGTTTCAAGCGCTTGTGCTGCTTCTTTACGGCTAGTTATATCACGCCCGAACGCCAATAAACCTATGTAGTCCCCTTGATCGTTTATAAAGGGTAATTTACGCAGCTCAAACCAACGGTTTTCACCATTTACCATGTATTCAACATCAATTGTCAGCGCTTGATGCGTTTGTTCTACTTTCTTATCCGTTCTGAGTACTTCTGCTAAAAAGTAGCTTGGAAAAATCTGCTCTACGGTTTTACCAATTAATTCAGCGCTGGTTTTGCCCATAACCTCTTCAAACATTTTATTACAGCCGGCAAACACACCATTGTTATCTCGGTAATAAAATAAATCAGGGGAGGAGTCGACAATAGAGCGAAGAAGCATGCCTTGTTGAGCAAGTTCTTGTTGAGTTTTTTTACGCTCCGCGATTTCACGGCGTAGCTCTTCAATAGCGCGATGCTTGGCATGAAACGCCATTTTTCGCTCATCTATTTCAATATTAAGGCGGTTAATATTATCTTTTAATGTTTGGTTTAATAGTTTTTCTTGTTTGGTGGCGCTGTCTAAATAAGCATATGAGGCATCTAATTGTCTAATCGAGTTGAGTAAAATACTGATCATAAAAGGAGATACAACCGCAGTAAAAAATACCACTGCTAAAATATCAACTAAATTAACCTCACCGAGTGCCACATAATAAAACATACTCGACAATATAAGCGACACGCCTAATAAAAGCGCGTAGCACATTGCCGCGGTTTTTAACTCACCAAAGCGAGTTATTAAACTAGAAAGTACTCGAGCCCAAGGGCTCAAAGAAGAATCGGTCATAGGTCAGTGTATCTCGTTACTAGGCATAAATAAAAAGTGCCTATTAATAGTCAAACGCATTTTGCAGCAGATTTTAGCATTTTTCTATTAGCTATATTCATGTTGTGCGACAAAAACAGAAAATTTTCATGTTTACTTTTGCCTACTCGTTAAACTCATCATTTCAGCAATAAATTATTTAGTGTAAAATGCTGCGCTTTATTATGACCAATAACGAGTAGCGCACATGCAAACCAATATGCCCGATATAGCTGATACGGCTCCCGCCTTACAAACAGGTAAGTTAGACTGGGTTGGTATGGGCGAAATAGAACTGCCATTTATTTTTGAATCGAAAGATTTAGCACCCGTTACCGTTAATGCAAAAGCGCGTGCCTTTGTTAATTTGCATAAAGAAGACGCTAAAGGCATTCATATGTCGCGTCTATTTTTGGCGCTTGATTTACTCTCAACAGAGCAACAAGTTAACCCACACACTTTAGCTCAAGCACTCGATACTTTTATTACCAGCCATAAAGGGTTAAGTGACAAAGCCCAAATAGAATTTAAATTTGAGTTACCACTGCGTCGTAAGTCGTTATTAAGTGGTAAAGCAGGTTGGAAAAGCTACCCAATTACCCTAACCAGTACCATTGAAAATAGCGTAATTAATTTTGAGCTAAGCGTTGATGTAACTTATTCATCTACTTGCCCGTGCTCTGCAGCACTTGCTCGCCAACTCATTCAAAATGCGTTTAGCGAAAAATTTAACCAAGAAACATTGAATCAAAAAGACGTTTTAGCATGGCTAGGCACAACGCAGGGTATTGTGGCAACGCCTCACTCACAGCGTTCGATTGCCAACGTTAAAGTAAAGCTAAATAACACGATTAGTGAATTTGATGTAGTCAATTTAATTGATACATTAGAAGCTGAGCTAAAAACACCTGTACAAGCGGCAGTAAAACGCGAAGATGAGCAAGAGTTTGCCCGCCTTAACGGTCAAAATTTAATGTTTTGTGAAGACGCTGCTCGGAAAATTAAAGCGGTACTTGAGCATAATAATTATAGTGATTACTGGCTGCAAATTAATCACTATGAATCACTTCATGCGCATGATGCGGTTGCTATTGCCGTCAAAGGTATTGAAGGCGGCTACAAAGCCTAATATCAGCGCTGTATTAATACTAAATACATACGGTAATTAACGCATAACACCAAATTTTTAGGCACGTAAATTGCTTTGTTTGAGCAGTGTCAATTTGTTGTTATGGAGTTACCGTATGGAATTCGCTTTATTATCAATTTTAGTATTAGTGGTTGGGGCCTCCGTGGTTGCGTCAAAATTTAATGATGATGGCGGAAACCCGTATCCTTTTACCCGCAAACAAACCGTGTTTACACAGGTTGAGGGGGCATTTTTAAATCTTTTAGAGCGTGCGGTAGGCGATCAATATAAAATTGTAAGCCGCGTCAAACTTATCGATGTCATCGACTGTAAGCAAGGGCTATCTGCTAAATCAAAACGTGCAGCCTTAGCTAAAGCTAAAAATAAACAACTCGATTTTGTGCTGGTCGATAAAGAAAAAATGACGATAGTGGCTGCAGTCGATTTAGTTAATAATGCCAACAAAGATGGCCACAAAGCTCAGCGCGACTGGTTTGTAAACGGTGCTCTAGAGTCAGCAGGCATTCCACATATTCGTATGAAAGTAAAATCAGGCTACCGGCCTTCTGAGGTGCGCGATGCAATTATGTTTAAAATAGGCAAACCTGCCGTGCAATCGGCTCGCCCAACTCGTAATCGCGTCAGCAAACCTGCGGTATTGTCACCTTCTCAGGCTAAAGCGCAAACCACTGCCTTAGCCGAAATTTAAAATAGAATTAAATACTCTCCTAAAAGTATTTAAAGCGAGCCGTAAAACAGCTCGCTTTTTTGTTTTTTATTGCTAACTTCACGTATAATCTACGTATTCAAACTCAGGAATCAAACACTATGAATGTCGGTATTATTGGCGCAATGGAGCCAGAAGTTAAAATTTTACGTGAAGCAATGCAAAACCCACAAGTGCTAACTAAAGCAGGGTTTACTTTTTACACAGGCGAATTGGCTGGTAACACAGTAACGCTTGTGCAATCGGGTATTGGTAAAGTGGCATCAACTATTGCAACCACGTTATTAATTGATAACTTTAATCCTGATTGTGTTATTAACACAGGCTCTGCCGGTGGCTTTGATCCCTCATTAAGTGTTGGCGATGTTGTTATTTCTTCAGAAGTACGTCATCACGATGTAGATGTAACTGCTTTTGGCTACGAAATTGGCCAAGTTCCACAAATGCCTGCAGGCTTTGCCGCACACCCAAAACTTGTTGAAGCTGCCGAGCAGACCATTGCCCAAATCAGCGAAGTAAAAACCTTAGTAGGCTTAATTTGTACCGGTGATTCATTTATGTGTGACCCTGTACGTATTGATAAAGCTCGTAGAGACTTTCCAACAATGCTAGCTGTAGAAATGGAAGGTGCATCTATTGCACAAACATGTTTTGCGCTTAATACCCCATTTGTTGTTATTCGTTCTATGTCTGACATTGCTGGAAAAGAGTCACCGCAGTCGTTTGAAGAATACCTAGAAACAGCATCAATCAACTCATCAAAAATGGTTGTTGCACTATTAGAAAAACTAACAAAAGTTACACTGTAAATGCTAAGCAATATTGTTCAAAACCATTTGGACTTTATTGCCTTTTTTGTAGCGCTCCTTGCTGAGCGCTTTTTCCCGTTAAAAAGCTGGTATCACCCTAATACAGTATTAACCGCTGTTTTTAGTGCGATAGGAAAACGGGTTTATAAACCACATGAGCCTAAAAACTACCTTTATTTAGCCGCCACTCTTGCCAGTACATTAGTTTTAAGCGTTATTCTTATTATTATTGTATTACTGCTTGAATTTGCCTTTTACCCTGAACTGCTCGCAGGTCTTATTTTATATTTGTGCCTTGAAAGCAAAGCGATTGAGAAAAAAGCCCTGCGTGTTGCCAAGCTCGTAAAACAAAACCAAAAATCTACCGCGCGAGAACTTGTAAAGCCGCTGCTTGCCCGAGAGGTTAATAAGCTCTCAGCGCCAGGTATCATGAAAGCCTTAATTGAAAGCTTAATTTTACGCACAGCTCGCAATTACTTTACCGTTATATTTATATTTTTATTGCTTGGGCCAATTAGCGCTTTAGCGTATCGGCTCCTCACTTTAATACAACACGCGTGGCGCGCCGATATATCACCTAACAGCCATTTTTTAAAACCGCTTAAAATACTTTTGTTTGTAATCGAATTTATCCCCGTACGCATACTTGCACTAACCATTGCCGCAAGCAAAGCCAGTAAACAAAGTATGCATTACATAAAGCACTATGGCAGACATTTTTATCAAACAAATACAGGGTGGATTTTAAGTGTGTGCTCCGCTTCTATGGGCGTACAGCTAGGCGGCCCTGCAGTTTATTTTGGTAAGCGCTTTAATAAAATGCGAATTGGTACTGATAGACTGCCATCTCCCGATGATGTGCCCGTAATAATTAATAGGTTAAATCAAGCACGTGTATTTTGGCTGTTAGTCATTATCAGCATTGAAATTGTAAAGCTTATTTAGTTTTTTAACGCGCACAAAAAACCAGCCTAAGCTGGTTTTTTTGTTTTAACTGCGCTTACGCAACAGTAATATTCGCAAACTTACGTTTACCTACTTGGTAAATAGCGGTTGTGCCTTTTGCTACCTCAAGCTTAGTATCAGTGATTTTATCTTCACCGTTAAGTTTTACTGCGCCCTGCTTAATCATACGCATTGCTTCAGATGTACTGGCTACTAAATTAGCTTCTTTAAGTAAGTTAGCAATTAAAATACCCTCATCTGCAATTGTAATTGTCAGCTCAGGGATTTCATCAGGTAGCGCTTTTTTCTGAAAACGTTTGATAAAGTCATCGTGTGCAGCTTGTGCTGCTTCTTCACTGTGGAAACGGGCAATTAATTCTTTCGCCAATTCAATCTTAATATCACGCGGGTTAGTGCCCTGCTCTACGCGTTGTTTTTGCGCTGCAATTTCTTCGATTGATAAGCTGCTTAGTAAATCGTAATAACGCCACATAAGTACGTCACTAATCGACATTACTTTACCAAACATATCGTTTGGCGCATCCGTAATACCAATGTAATTACCTAGCGACTTAGACATTTTTTGAACGCCGTCTGTGCCTTCAAGCAACGGCATCATTAATACTGTTTGCGGCTTTTGACCTTCTACTTTTTGAAGCTCGCGCCCCATTAAAAGGTTAAAACGCTGATCAGTACCACCAAGCTCTACGTCTGACTCAAGTGCAACCGAATCCCAACCTTGTACAAGTGGGTATAAAAATTCATGAATAGCAATGGGTTGACCGCTGCCATAACGCTTTTTAAAATCATCACGCTCTAGCATGCGCGCTACAGTTTGATTGGCAGCAAGTTTAATCATACCCGCAGCGCCTAGGTTTTCCATCCACTGAGAGTTAAAGGCAACCGTTGTTTTTGCAGGATCTAAAATCTTAAACACTTGCTCTTTATAAGTCTCAGCATTGGCAAGTACATCTTCACGAGTCAGTGGTTTACGTGTTACATTTTTGCCAGTCGGATCGCCAATCATGCCAGTAAAGTCACCAATTAAGAAAATAACCTCATGACCTAAATCTTGAAAGGTTTTCATTTTATTAATTAGTACAGTGTGACCTAAATGTAAATCTGGCGCGGTAGGATCGAAACCCGCTTTAATTTTTAACTTTTTGCCCGACTTTAGTTTTTCAACTAATTCGTCTTCAATTAATATCTCTTCTGCACCGCGTTTTATCTCTGCTAGAGCGGTTTGTAAATCCACTGTGTATTACTCCAAAATTCTGCCAACGAAGGGGCAACTAGATGACTTGCTACATAAGGGTTTAAAACAGATTTAAACCAAAAGCACTTATGTTGCTAACATAACAAATTTCTACCTAATTAAAACAATTTTTTATGCGAATAATGCAACTAAACTTAATAAACTTAGTCTTACTGTGCTAGGCAATTAGAAATGGTGTTTAAGCACTAATTTTAACGCACTTTAGAATCAGTTTAAATCGATAAACTTAAACAATCATAAATTGCTAATTTACTAACAATTGCGGGGCTTTTAGCTATATTTACTAGTATTCGTACCTTATTACGTATATCCTGCATTAATATCCATTTTATTTTCACGACAGCAGAAAAGGCACGTTATGGTTCACGTGGTTAACACGCTTCCCAAAAAACACAAATTGCTTATTCTAGGTTTGGTTTCTGCTATTGTTGGCTTAGCCTTTCTTCCTTCAGAAAAAGCGACTGCATCCAAAGACAATAGTGCAAATGCACTAGAAATTGGTAAGCGTTACGAGTTACAAGTTAAAGTTGAAGACAACGAAAAATTAACTGAATTAAATTCGCCAGAAGCAGCAGAAAAGCTGCCAGAATACGACTTAGTCGATCACCAAGTTAAAAACGGCGATAATTTAGCAATTATCTTCAAGCGTGCTGGTTTTTCAGCGCAAACCCTTCATAAGCTAATTAACACCAATGCTGAAACACGTAAGCTGACTAAAATTCACCCAGGTGAAATACTGAGTTTTGCAACAGCAGAAAACGGCGATTTAGCGCAGCTTCGTTATGTTATTTCAAAAACAGATACTTTGTTTGTTACCTTAAATGACGAAGGTAATTACGACACATCAATAGATAGCAAAGAAATAGAAACACTGAGCAAAACAGCCGGTGGCGAAATTTCTAGTAGCTTTTGGACCTCAGCAATTGCTGCAGGCTTAAGCGAGCGCCAAATAATGAACTTTGCTGATATATTTGGTTGGGATGTGGATTTTGCCAACGATATTCGTAAGGGCGATCAGTTTGGGCTAATTTACGAGTCGCATTATGTTGATGGCGAGTTTATTGGCACTGGTAAAATCATTGCTGCAGAATTCATAAACCAAGGCCAGCGTTACGCGGCTATTCGCCATACCGATGGAAACTTTTATACGCCTGAAGGCCGCAGCATGAAAAAAGCATTTTTACGTGCGCCGGTAAACTTTAAGTATATTAGCTCGAGCTTTAACCCACGTCGCTTACACCCAGTAACTGGGCAAGTAAGAGCACACCGTGGTATTGATTACGCAGCACGTACAGGTACACCGGTTGTAGCCTCGGGTAACGGTAAAGTAATTAAAGCAGGCTACAGTAAGTACAATGGTAACTACGTATTTATAAGCCACGGCACGCAGTATGTAACTAAGTACTTACACCTTAACAAAAAGCTTGTTAAAACAGGGCAAAAGGTTAAACAAGGTGACAAAATTGGTACCGTGGGTGCTACCGGCCGTGTAACCGGCGCGCACCTACACTACGAATTTTTAGTCAATGGTGTACACCGTAACCCTAAAACCGTTAAGTTACCTAAGTCTGAGCCGTTACCACGCTCTGAACTTGCTAAGTTTAAGCCTATTGCAGAAAACTTTATTGCACAGCTTGAACGCAATCGCGAACTACAGCTAGCACTTAAGTAACGTATAAGTTATAGATAATAAAAAGCCTTTGCTGGTTTACCCTGCAAAGGCTTTTTTGTATACGCTATAAACCATTAATACATCAGTACATAAATAAGCTGTACGACCAAAGAAACCATCACTAGTGGCCAAATATATTTGCTGTATTTAGTTGCGCCATCCAACCCCATTTTACCTTGGTACTTTTCAAGCAAAGGTATCAGTACTGCAAGAGCGACAAACAAGCAAATTAAAATAACAAATATATTCATTTCTAAACCTTATTTATGGTAACTCATGGCCTTTGGCGCTTACATACAATGCATACCAATGTTCGCGACTTAACTGCACGTTTAGCGCATCGCATGAAGCAGCAATACGCTCAACGTTCGTTGTGCCAATAATAGGTTGTATCATTGCAGGGTGGCGTAATAACCAAGCTAAAACAATCGCCTCAGGCGTTGTATCGTAAAGTGCAGCAAGCTTATTTACGAGTATGCTGGTATTTATATCGGCTTGCGATGCATTCGATAAATCCCCACCGGTGTATAGACCTTGGCATAAACTTCCCCAGCTTTGTATTTGAATATCAAAGTGTCGACAATACTCTACGCTGCCCGGTGTAAAGTTAAGATCTTTTCCATCTGCATTACCGGCATACACGCCTTCATCAACAAATTGGTGTTTTTGTAAACTTGCTTCTATTTGGTTAGCCACAATAGGCATATCTAGGGCATGTTGTAAAAAGTTCATTTGATGCTGCTGCATGTTCGATACGGCAAAATTACGTACTTTGCCGCTTTCTTGTAGGCAGCTAAACACTTGTGCAATTTCTTCCACTTCCATTAGCGGATCAGGGCGATGAAGCATAAGCACATCGAGGTAATCGGTGTTTAAACGCTTAAGTGAGCCTTCAACTGATTCTTCAATCCACTTGGCCGAAAAATCGTAACGCTTAGGGCCTTCATCATCTTCAAAGCGTATACCGCATTTAGATTGAATATACATATGCTCGCGCAGCTCTGGTCGTTCACTAAGTGCTTGGCCAAATACCTGCTCAGCTTTGCCAAAGGTATAAATATCGGCGTGATCAAAAAAATTAATACCGCCAGCTATGGCTGCATCAATACACTCGTGAGTTTGTTTTAAATGCTCTTTGGTTATGGCGTCTTTATTCCAACCGCCGCCTAGGCCCATACAGCCAAAAACGAGTCTACTAACATGA
Source organism: Pseudoalteromonas sp. P1-13-1a (assembly GCF_001401875.1). Lineage (NCBI taxonomy): Bacteria > Pseudomonadati > Pseudomonadota > Gammaproteobacteria > Alteromonadales > Pseudoalteromonadaceae > Pseudoalteromonas > Pseudoalteromonas sp. P1-13-1a. The sequence goes on from NZ_LKDV01000036.1 coordinate 19,655, forward strand.
GGTAAATATTTTGCCAAAGGGGTGTGAAGCATGATGACTATCCTTATTAGTGTGCATAACCCTCACTGTAAACAAAAACACGTCTGCAAACAAACTTTAATACGTGCAGTTTTATAGGCATAAAAAAAGCGCAGTAAACTGCGCTAATCGGTTGGATTAAATCCTAAATACTAGCCAACAAGCGCCAGTAATATACCTGCGGCTACGGCACTTCCTAGCACCCCAGCTACGTTTGGCCCCATAGCATGCATAAGTAAAAAGTTATGTGGGTTATTCTCAAGCCCAACTTTGTTCACTACACGCGCCGCCATCGGGACTGCCGATACACCCGCAGCACCAATTAGAGGGTTAATAGGTGTTTTAGAGAGTTTGTTAAGGCCTTTTGCCATAAACACACCCGATGCTGTACCAATAGCAAAAGCAAGCGCACCCAGTACTAAAATACCAATGGTTTCTACTGTTAAAAAGTCATCTGCAGCAAGCTTAGAGCCAACCGCCAACCCTAAAAATATCGTGGTTATATTAATAATTTCGTTTTGGGCACTGTTACTAAGCCTATCTACTACACCTGACTCACGCATTAAATTACCTAAACAGAACATGCCTACTAAGGGAATAGCCGCTGGTAAAAACATAGCGGTTAAGCTCAGTACCATTAAAGGAAATACTATTTTCTCTTTTTTAGATACTTTGCGCAGCTCTGGCATTTTAATAGCACGCTCATCAGGTGTAGTTAATGCGCGCATAATTGGTGGCTGAATAATTGGCACAAGTGCCATATATGAATAGGCAGCTACTGCTATTGCACCTAGCAAATCAGGAGCAAGCTTTGATGCTAAAAATATCGCCGTTGGACCATCAGCACCACCAATAATCGCAATAGCCGATGCATCTTGAAGTGTAAACTCAAAACCCGGAATAAAGTTAAGTAAAATTGCGCCAAATAAGGTCGCAAAAATACCAAACTGAGCTGCCGCTCCTAGTAACAACATGCGAGGATTTGCTATTAGTGCACTAAAGTCAGTCAGCGCGCCAACCCCCATAAATATTAATAGCGGAAAAATACCGGTATCAATACCCACATAGTAAACCGAGTGCAAAAGTCCACCTGGCTCTGATAGCCCTGCAACAGGAATATTAGTTAATATCGCGCCAAAGCCAATTGGCAATAAAAGCAGTGGCTCAAAGTTTTTAGATATTGCTAAAAACAATAATAAACAGCCTACTGCAATCATTATCAAGCCAGGAAACGTAAAGTTAGCAATGCCGGTAGCATGCCAAAGGTTTAAAAGACCTTCCATTAAAGCTACTCCTACGCCATCGCTATAATTGCATCGCCCGTTGTCACAGCATCACCTTCAGATACTAAGACCTCAGCCACAGTACCTGAGTGCATTGCACGAACTTCGGTTTCCATTTTCATTGCTTCCATAATAACAACCACATCGCCTTCGTTTACGGCTTGGCCTGCTTTTACTTTTACTTTAAAAATATTACCTGCTAGTGGGGCATTCAGTGTTTCACCTGATGCAACCGATGCAGATTGTGGTAAATGCTCTGAGTCTTTAAGCGTTACCTCTTTAAGCTCACCACCTTGCGCAACCACGACATCATACACTTTGCCGTCAACTTTAACGCTGTATTGCTCAGCGCTAACACCTTTGTTACTTGCAGGTTTTGCAGCAGGCTTTGCGTTAGTGTCATCGGCGCTTGGCGCGGCTTCAAAGGCATCTGGGTTGTTACGGTTTTTAATAAACTTAAGGCCAACCTGTGGGAATAATGCATAAGTAAGCACATCATCTATTTGCTCATCAGCAAGTGTTAAACCTTGCTCTTGCGCTTCTTTTTGTAGCTCGGCTTCAAGCGATGCAAGTTCAGGGGCAATATTATCAGCAGGGCGACACGTAATTACATCCTGACCATCAAGCACTCGCTCTTGCAGCTCTTTGTTCATAGGTGCGGGTGTTAAACCATATTCGCCTTTTAAAACACCGGCGGTTTCTTTGGTAATTGTTTTATAACGCTCACCCGTAAGCACATTTAGTACTGCTTGTGTGCCTACAATTTGCGATGTTGGAGTAACTAACGGGATAAAACCTAAATCTTCACGCACGCGCGGAATTTCAAGTAATACTTCATTTAGCTTATCTGCTGCGCCTTGTTCTTTAAGTTGGTTTTCCATGTTGGTTAACATGCCACCAGGTACCTGCGCGAGTAAAATACGGCCATCAACACCTTTAAGGCTCCCCTCAAAGGCTGCGTACTTTTTACGTACGTCTCTAAAGTAAGCGGCTATTTCTTCTAGCTGGTTTAAATCTAATTCAGTATCGCGTGCGGTTCCCTCAACAATTGCCACTATGGTTTCTGTCGCTGAATGACCATAAGTCATACTCATTGAAGAAATAGCGGTATCAAGCATATCAATGCCCGCATCGATGGCTTTTTGATAAGTCGCTGTACTTAAACCGGTGGTTGCATGGCACTGCATAGCAATAGGGATTGAGACCGTTTCTTTAAGACCTTTAATAAGTTGCTCAGCATCATATGGTTTTAATAAGCCCGCCATATCTTTAATACAAATAGAGTGACAACCTAAATCTTCTAGCTGTTTTGCAAGGGTTAACCACATATCAAGCGTATGCACTGGGCTTACAGTATAAGAAATAGTACCTTGCGCGTGAGCACCTACTTTTACAGCCGCTTTAATTGCAGTTTCTAAGTTACGTACATCGTTCATGGCGTCAAAAATACGAAATACATCTACACCATTTTTGTGAGCTCGCTCTACAAACTTTTCTACCACGTCATCGGCGTAGTGGCGGTAACCCAATAAATTTTGTCCGCGTAATAGCATTTGCTGTTTAGTATTGGGCATTGCTTTTTTAAGGGCACGAATACGCTCCCACGGATCTTCACCTAAATAACGAATACACGAGTCAAATGTAGCGCCGCCCCACGACTCAATAGACCAATAACCGGCATCATCAAGCTTACTAGCAATAGGTAGCATGTCATCTAAGCGCATACGAGTTGCAAGTAAAGACTGATGAGCATCGCGTAAAACAAGCTCTGTTAATTTTAATTTAGCCATGTGTGCCTCTTATTTATTATTTGATTTGTACTGAGCAATGGCAGCACTAATAGCAGCGATGTGCTCGCTTTGCACACCTTGAGATTTTAAAGATGGTGATTTAACCGGTATTGCAACTTCAGCCACATCAAAACGAGCGACCAAGTTAGACATAAGTGTTACAGCACCAATCAATATTGAAAGAAATATAAACACACCCACCATGCCGGTAAGCATCAAGCTACCTGCGGTTGTGAGTACAGCTCCTATATCCATTTTTCTCCCCCTGCACTATATAGCGATATAAAAAATCGCTTTATTTAAATAATTATTCACCGAATGATAACAAAACTTTTAACTTTGTCCACCACCTGTCAATTGGTAAAACCAATTAAAATTAAACTAACATACAGTCACAATAGTTAACATAGCTAATAAAGGGTAAAATTAGCTTAGATATAGATGATATAAATAACCGTTATAGGCAAAGATTATATGGTTAAACCCAAAACAACTTAAAAGTCATAAAAAATAGTAAGTTAAATAACAGCGGAAAACCTACTGTGGTTAAAAATGTAAATTGGTCTTACCAAGAAAGCAAGAGGCAGCATATATAAAATATTTATTTTTTTACTCTCTTTACAATAGTGTGAATAAGTTACATCGTTAAACGTAAAACTTACCAATCCTAAATTTATAACCCTCGCTCAAAAAACTATAACACACTGAAAAATAACAAAATTAAACTCTGGCACGCAACTGGCATTATTACTTTCGAACGAATTTGATAACCAAGGAGAAAACAATGTTACGCTGGACAATTACATTTTTAGTTATTGCTTTAATCGCTGCAGTGTTAGGTTTTGGTGGTATCGCAGGTGCCGCAGCTGGTATAGCAAAAATTATATTCTTTATCTTTTTAGTACTTTTAGTGATTTCTTTAGTATCAGGTGCGCTGCGCGGTAAATCGCCCAGGTAGCTACTAACATACTTAAAACACTAATTAATTAACACATACAAGGAATTACATTATGAACTCTACAACTTTAAAAGCAGCACTAATCGCGGTATTTGCAGGTTTCTTTATGATGGGCTGTGAAGACAACCACGCAGAAGAAGCAGGTGAGCGTATTGATGAAGCAGTAACTGACGTGCAAAACTCTGTTGAAGATGCATGTGAAAATGTAAAAGAAGGCGTTAACGCAGAAGAAACTAACTGTTAATCTGCTTGGTAACGTAAAAAAACGGCTTTTAATAAGCCGTTTTTTTATGCGTAAACAAAAAGCTGCTTCTACCTCTTTAAGTATATAGCCAATATTAACGGGTGTGATTTCTACACTAGCTTGCTAAAATAGCGAAAACTATTATTTATTAGCAATTATGGCACTCACCACCACTTACACACTCGATAAACCCTACTACTACGAATGCTTTGACGAGTCCCACTCTTATAGTAAAGCAGCAAAGCCAAAATACTTTTTGCTGGCATTGCTGGTGTGCTTAGGTTTAATTAGTATTTACGTTATGGACGATCACTACCTAGGGTCATTTTTAATAATGCTGGGTGTTTTAGAATGCGTTGCCTTTTATTACCGTAGGCCTTGGTGGGTTACGCGCCAAATGCTTAGCCGTGCTTCGGGATCGACTGTTACCCTCACGTTTACCGATGACGCTATCAGCACCGAGAACCACTATAAAAGCCATACATTTAAGTGGGCAGAAATAACCCGCATTATTAAAACCAACCACGGTTACCTAGTACAGCATAATAAAGGTATGCAATATATTTCTAGCAGTGTATTAACTGATGAAATGCGCGACTTTATAAACAAAAAAGCCACTCAGTGAGTGGCTTTTGGTATAGCTAAGTGCATTACTCAGCTAAGTATACGTGTTGATTAAGCATTGCCCGGATTAGGATTAGACTTTTCAGCTTGTATACGCATGTAAATTTCTTCACGATGCACTGAAACGTCTTTAGGTGCGTTAACACCAATTCGAACTTGATTTCCTTTAACACCTAATACAGTAACAGTTACTTCGTCACCAATCATTAGGGTTTCACCTACTCTACGAGTTAGTATTAGCATTCTCTTGCTCCCATGTTCCAATAAATTATAAGATTCCGCTTGACCATTTTAATGAAAAATTGATTGAAAAGTAAGTAAAAACTCCCAAACTATCCATTTTCTGTTAAAAATTCTGAGTGTAACGCTCTTACTGCTAGCTCTAAGTACTTCTCATCAATTAAAACCGATACCTTGGTTTCAGATGTCGATATTAAAGCTATGTGTATGCCTTCTTGCGCCAATGCATCAAAAAATTGATGCGCTACACCACTGTGAGACTTCATTCCTATGCCAACAGCCGACACTTTTGCAACTGTTGTATCACTAGAAATGCTATCAGCCTGCAGATTTACCTGTTGTTTAGAAAGTAAATCGTGTGCTTGCAAATAGTCATTTGAATGCACAGTAAAAGCATAGTCTATTTTTTCAAAGTTATGATTAACTTGACTAATCATATCTATTTCGATGCCATTTTCTGCAAAAAGTTTCAAAATTTTTGTAAGAGAATGAACACAGTATGGTACGCCATGTACCTTTATCAAGCATTCGTCACGATTAAATGCAATCCCCGACACAACCTTAGTTGGCATATCGCTCTCCTCAAAACTTATTAGCGTTCCTTCATCGGGCTCAAAACTCGAAAGCACCCTTAGCGGCATTTTATGATTACCAGCCGACTCAACAGCACGAATATGCAATACTTTTGCGCCTAAACTTGCCAGCTCTAGCATTTCGGCAAACGTTACATGGCGCATTCGCTGCGCGTTTGGTTCTACACGAGGATCTGTAGTGTATACGCCATCAACGTCGGTATAGATCTGACATTCATCGGCTTTTATTGCCGCGGCTATTTCTACCGCAGAGGTATCGGTGCCGCCGCGTCCAAGGGTTGTAATATTCCCCTCTACATCGCGCCCCTGAAAACCGGCAATAATCGCAATTCGATTATGCTCAAGCTCATGCTTTAAACGCGTAGCAGCCACCTCTTCAATACGAGCTTTACCAAACATGTTATCGGTTTGAATATTAACCTGGTCGGCTAGTAGGCTTACAGCAGAATGACCACGCTTTATAATAGCCATAGCAAGGAGCGAAACAGAAACCTGCTCCCCGGTACTTATTAGTACGTCTAGTTCTCGGCTACTCGGGCGAGTATCTATTTGCTTGGCGAGATTAATTAAGCGGTTGGTTTCTCCCGACATGGCCGACAGAACCACAACCACTTGATGCCCTTGCTGCTTCGTTTTAACAACAAGGTCGGCGACCGCTTCTATTCGCTCAATAGAGCCAACCGAAGTGCCGCCAAACTTTTGGACAATAAGTGCCACGTAAGCTTAAACTTTCTCGCTTATCCAGGCAGCCACGCTCTCAAGCGCAGCGTTTAAGTTTTCAGGCTGAGAGCCACCCGCTTGTGCCATATCAGGACGGCCGCCCCCTTTACCGCCTACTTGGCCGGCCATGTGGTTTACAAGCTCACCAGCTTTAACTTTACCGGTTAAATCTTTTGTTACACCGGCAATTAGGCTAACTTTTTCACCACTGGCAACACCTAGAGCAATAACACCTGAACCAATCTTGTTTTTAAGGTCGTCAACCATGCCACGAAGCGCTTTAGATTCAGTCCCTTCAACGTTTGCCACAAGTAGCTTAACGCCATTAATTTCAACAATCGAATCAAGTAAAGACGCACCTGCTGCACTGGCTAGCTTATCGTTAAGCTGTGCAATTTGCTTTTCAAGGCCTTTAGACTTTTCAAGAAGCGCAGTTACTTTTTCAAGTACCGATGCGCTATCACCTTTTACCAGCGCCGCTACATCGTTAAGCTGTTTTTCTTGCTCGCTCACATAGGCTACTGCATCTGCGCCGGTTACTGCTTCAATACGGCGTACGCCCGCAGCAATACCGCTTTCAGATACGATTTTAAATAAGCCAATATCACCAGCGCGCTCTACGTGCGTACCGCCACACAGTTCAATTGAGTAATCGCCAATGGTGACTACGCGTACTTCATCGTCGTACTTTTCACCAAACAGCGCCATTGCTCCTTTTGCTTTAGCGTCATCAATCGCCATTAGCTCAGTGTTCAGGGCAAAGTTACGACGAATTTCATCGTTAACTACACGCTCAATTTCACGTAGCTCTTCTTTAGTTACCGCTTCAAAGTGCGAGAAGTCAAAACGTAAACGATCAGGCTCAACCAGCGAGCCTTTTTGGCTTACGTGCTCACCTAATAATTGGCGCAGTGCTTCGTGTAAAATATGTGTAGCTGTGTGATTTTTCTTGATGCGTTCACGGCGTGCATCATCAATAGTGGCATCTACTTTATCGTTAACCGCAATGCGCCCTTGTACGCTACCGTGGTGGGCAAACGCATTACCCAGTTTAGTGGTATTAGTCACGCTAAACTCGCCACCAGCAACAGTAATGGTACCGGTATCGCCTGTTTGGCCACCCGATTCTGCATAAAATGGCGTGTGGTTAAGTACAACAATGCCTTGTTGGCCGTCTTCTAAAATAGAAACCGATTCACCATTTGCAAACACTTCTACTACTGTAGCGCTGTGATGTGTGCTGTCGTAGCCTTTAAACTCAGTGTGTTTTTCTGATTTTAACTGCTCGTTGTAATCGGCACCAAATTTACCCGCTTGCTGCGCTGTTTTACGCTGTACAGCCATGCACTCTTCAAAGCCTGCATGGTCTATTGTCATTTGGCGCTCACGGGCTACATCGGCTGTTAAGTCAGCCGGGAAACCATAGGTGTCGTATAGCTTAAATACTAAGTCACCAGGAATAACATCGCCTTTAAGCTCGCTTAGGCTTTCTTCTAAAATAGCTAAGCCACGCTCAAGGGTTTTACCAAATTGCTCTTCTTCGATGCGTAGTACTTTTTCGATAATCTCTTGCTGCTTTGCAAGCTCTGGATAGGCTTGACCCATTTGCTCAATAAGCGCAGCTACTAATTTGTAGAAAAACGCGCCTTGTGCACCAAGCTTGTTACCATGGCGAACAGCACGGCGAATAATACGACGAAGTACATAACCACGGCCTTCGTTTGATGGCATAACACCATCAGAAATTAAAAACGCACACGAACGAATATGATCCGCCACTACACGTAGTGACTTATCGTTCATGTCTTGTGCGTTAGTTACGCTTGCCGCAGCTGCAATTAAGCCTTGAAACAAGTCGATTTCGTAGTTTGAATGCACGCCTTGTAAAATGGCAGCAATACGCTCAAGGCCCATACCTGTATCAACAGATTGTTTAGGCAGCGGCTCCATAGTCCCGTCGCTTTGACGGTTGTACTGCATAAATACTAGGTTCCAAATTTCGATAAAGCGGTCGCCATCTTCTTCAGGCGAGCCCGGAGGACCACCCCAAATGTGCTCACCGTGATCGTAAAATATTTCAGAACATGGGCCACACGGGCCAGTATCACCCATTGACCAAAAGTTATCTGAGGTAGCAATACGAATAATACGATCTTCGCTTAGGCCAATATCGTTGTGCCAAAAGCCAAATGCATCTTCATCGTCGTGGTAAATAGTAACAAGTAATTTTTCTTGTGGTAATTTAACAACCTCTGTTAAAAACTCCCACGCAAACTTAATAGCGTCTTGTTTAAAGTAATCGCCAAAACTAAAGTTACCTAGCATTTCAAAAAATGTATGGTGACGTGCTGTGTAACCTACGTTTTCTAAATCGTTATGTTTACCACCTGCACGCACACAACGCTGTGCACTTGTAGCACGCGTGTAAGGGCGAGTTTCGGCGCCTAAAAACACATCTTTAAAAGGAACCATGCCGGCATTGTTAAATAACAACGTGGCATCGTTACCCGGAATAAGTGAAGCCGATTGGACAATTTGGTGCTGTTTGCTGGCAAAAAAGTCTAAAAACTGTTGCCTAAGTTGTGCCGTAGTCATGTGCTGCATGTGAAAATCTCACCTGTATTTACTGTGCTTGCATTGCAAAATCAATTTCATCGTAGCTAAATCCTCGGTACATTAAGTAGCGCACGCGCTTGGCCTTATCTTTATACTCGAGGTTTGCCGGTGTAGTGGAATACTTTTTGTTGTACGCTTCCTGCGCAAGCTCAAACCAGTCTATTTCAAGCTCTTCAACCACTCTTTCAAGTAGTGAACGGTCAATCCCTTTGCCTATGGCTTCGCTTTGAATGCGCTTTAAGCCATGGCCTTTAAAAATGTGTTTTCTAACAAACCCTTCGCAATAGCGTTGCTCGTTAATAAAATTGTGCTCTTCGCACCAATTAAGCAGGGTTTCTATAAACTCATCGCTGGCTTCTTTTTGTTGAAGCTTAAAGGTTAACTCGCGGCGCGAATACTCTTGGCGCCCAAGTAACCACAGTACATAGTTTTTAAGTTTTTGTTTTAACTTATCATCCATTAAGCGTCAAAGCGCCCGCTTTGTTCACTGCTAAGTGGTTTAACATTACTATCGTCACTTGGCGGTACAACTGGCATAAAAATAGCCTGATAAGATACAAAGAAACTAATGTAGCAAATTGGCATTAAAATCAACAGCGGTAAGAACGATAAGAACATAGAAAGCGCCATAAATAACGCACAAATAATACCAAAAACACTCAATGCGAACAGGTTATGATAAAAAACCAGTAACGAATTTTTAAGCGCCGTTAAAATGCGTTTTTCTTTACTAAAATAAATCAGCGGTACCGCGTAAGCAAACGCCATTAAATACACCGCCATTGCCACTAAAAATAGCACTACACTTGCGCTCGAAATACTATTTAAGGTTTGCTCAAGCGCAATGTTAGGATCAAGCCCCTCTTGGCTCATAATAGCCACGGCATCAGCAAATAAGCTATTGGCTAACAAGGCCATTAAAATACCCGCTCCCATTTGGTAAAGCGCTAAACGTAGCAGCCCTAAACGGTTACCTTTTGCGCTAAAAGGTTTAAGTATGTCGGCCAGCATAATTTTACCGCCTTGCTGCTTGCTAAGTACCGCTTGATAAAAACCAGCGGTTAAAAAAGGCGTAGCAAGAGCTGCAACAACTTGCAGTAAAGGTAAAAATAACGACAGTAAGCCCACTATGCCTATTAATAAATGCATCACTACAAAGGTAAATGGCTGGGTTTTAAAAATATGCCAACCGGCTTTAAACCACTTTAGCCCGGCATCGGCTTTAAAAATTCGTAACTCGTTAGACATACTGGCTCTTAGATTAAACAAAACATGCCAAGTATAACTTGGCGTGTGGGGGGATTAACAGACACTACATGATTAAATAGTTAAGGTTTTTTAATTTTTTTAATATCTAACATATGCGCGCCATGTTTTATTTTGGTCTCTAGGTACGCTTTGTTACCTGTAAGGCCTGCTTTAATGTGCGCATGGGTGCCAATAACCGTGTCTACTTCAATGCCCGCATCTTTTAATGCATTAAGCTTTTTAGGGTTATTGGTCATTAATTTAACGTGGTTTAAATTAAGTGCGTTAAGCATTAATACCGCATCCGAAAAATCACGTAAGTCATCAGCAAAGCCTAAGTGATTGTTAGCCTCGTAGGTGTTCATACCTTGTGATTGCAGCACGTAAGCGTCAATTTTATTATATAAACCAATGCCACGGCCTTCTTGGCGTAAATACAATAACACGCCGCCTTGTTCGTGCATCATTTCAATACATTCGTTTAGCTGCTCGCCGCAATCGCAACGCGATGAATGAAACACATCACCGGTTAAACACTCAGAGTGCATGCGAATAAGCGGCACAGACTGCTGTGAGTCGGCATTGTTAAACACGAATGCAACGTGTTCTTGGCCGTCTTTTAAGCCACTAAAAGACACTATTTCTGCGGGAATATCACTATTTTTGCCAACATTTAGCTGGGCTCTTGCTCTTACTTGCGCCACGACAAATCCAAATAATTAAATAACTACGACACCATGAGGTGATAATATCACAAACGTTTAAATTTAGATCGTAGTACAACATAGTTTATGGCAAATATATGGCGACGGCAGCCACTGTTTTCAATATTTACTCGTAATAAAAGTACAGCCTTGAACAGCTACAGCACTTACCTAAAAAGGTGACAATCAAACTCTGCTTTGCTATTTTAAATTTACTTCACAATTGTGTTTTGAGCTTATTAATGTAAAAGCAAAGCGCGTAGACAATAATGACTACTATTCTCATTTGTGGTATTTTGTTTCTAGATTGAACACTAATAGGGATTGTTATGAAAGCACAACACCTCGCCTTAATAATAGGATTAACCTTTACGGCTTTTGCAGGCCAGAGCAAAGCAAGCCAAGTTAGCGATGATAAAGCCGCCTTTTCTGATGCATACCAAAGTTATTTAACGGCTGTTAAAAAAGATGAAAATATAGAACAAGCTGCCAAATTAGCCTACACGACAGGGCTTACGTTTTATGGTGACAAAAGCGATAACACCGCAAGCCTTGCTATTAATTATGCCAAAGCAATTACAGCGCCACGCACAATAAGCAGCAAAAAAAATGTAACCGAAATGCGTTACGAGCTGTACTCGCAAGCCTATTCAATACTGGCAAGTAACCACGGTGAAAATGCAATAGAAACAATCGATGCGCTAATTGGCAAAGCAGAAAACACCAGCTCAGCCTATCAAGCAGATAACGATTACGACCGTGTTATTAAAATAGCTAAAGCGCAAAACAACCCTAAATTTGTTGCCGACATGCAGTTTGAAGCAGCCTCATTGCTAGCCAAAAAATTTGCTCATAAAAAATACCATAAAGCTAAAACACTGCTTAACCAAGCCGATGACTACTACCGTAATAACCTAGACAACAACACCGTAGAGCGCATTAAAGCCGACTTTTTAATGGCGTCGTTTGCTCAAGGTAAGAAAAAATACAATGAAGCCATTGAACGACTAAACCATGTTGTATCGGTATTTGATAACAACTTAAGCTTTGATCACAGCGCTGAGCTTACTGCGCACTCAAAGCTTGTTAACCTTTACGAAAAAACGGGTCAAAGTGAGCAAGCCACCAAGCATTGTTTAGCAATTGCTAAAATGGTGCCGTGGAAAGAAACACAAGAGCAAACACCCATATACCGTGAAAACCCTGAGTACCCACAAAACAAAGCGCGCCAAATGCGAGACGGCATAGTGGTTGTTGAATTTGACGTAGATACCGCAGGCTTTGTTAAAAACCCAGAGGTAGTTAGCTCACAAGGGGGTAAAGAGTTTGAAAGGTCGGCACTTAGCGCACTTAAAAAGTGGCGTTATGCACCAAAATTTGAAAACGGCCAACCTGTAGTTGCAAGTACACAAGTACAGCTCGACTTTAAAATAGCCAGATAACACGCAAGGTATTAAATCGCGTCTTTTTTGTTCAGGTAGTTTTATTCAAAGCTTTGCGAGTATTTTATCGCTGGCGGCTTCTATTAAATCGAGCACATTTTCAAAGCCGTCATCGCCGCCGTAGTATGGGTCGGGTATGGCGCTTTGGCTTTGCTCGCCGTATTCTAAAAACAATGCCAGCTTGTAATGTAAATGCGCTGGGCACTTTGCTTTTAAGTCAGCTAAATTTTGTGTGTCGGCTGCTAAAATTAAATCAAACTCAGTAAAATCGCTGCTGCGCACTGGGCGCGAAAAAATTCCTTTAAAGCTATAACCGCGTTTTTCCCCCGCAGCCATTGAACGGCTATCTGGTGTTTTACCTTCGTGATAACCAATAGTCCCTGCCGAGTCTACTTTTACCTCTACACCTAATTTTTTAGCGCGCGCTTTTAACACCGCCTCTGCTGTTGGCGAGCGGCAAATATTACCTAAACACACTATAAGTACTTTTTTCATTAAGGCTCCTTTAGCTAATTTAACACCCTAGGCTTAAAACTGTTTTAATATAGACTCGTTATAGTCATCAGCATTTAAAGTCAGGTTATACTTACTCGCCACACTATCAAGCTCCGCTTGTTTTATAGCTAACTCGTCCATGGTAATGGTGTTATCGTCAAGCTGCCATAAAAGCCGCGAGCCCGCATAACTATAATGAATCGCTAACAGTGCATCGGCATTGCCCTCGCGCCCTGCCGCTTTTAGCTTTGGCATTTTGCGGGTTATTTTATTAAGCGATTGTTTTAGCTCCCACACATAAACAACTTCAGTCATAAAGCTATGTGTACGGTATTTATTTAACAGCCAGCCAATGGCTAAACTGGTTATAACAACACCGGTTAAATTCCAATGAAAATGGCTCCCGCTTTCATCAGGAAATAGCGCAATTAATGTTTGCGATATCGCCAAGCTGCCAACAGCCAAACCCGCTGCACAACCTGCAATTACCCGATTTAAATGCTTGCGGTAACGTGCTTTATCTATTTGTATGAGTTGCATAACAGCCTTAAAATTTATAAGTAAAAGAATACAAAACGCTATTGTAACTAAACCCCGCAATTTTTATAAAACTATTTAACCCCTTTTTGATTTGCCCCCCGTTATAGCTTTTAAATAACCCAAATAAGTTTACTCGGAGCGGCTTATGCACACACTTGAAGTACCCAATAACTCAGCATTTATTAAAACATCAACCGCCGTAATTGGCGGCGCAGTAATGACCTTTGCGGCTTTTGCGTTTATGCAATATTTAATATCTGGCGAGCAGCGCGCACCTATTAAACCCGGCGGCGATATTATTGTAGAGATTTTTCAAGTCCCAGAGGATTCACAAGTAAATCAAAAACCAAAAATACAGCCGCCACCGCCGGTACCAAAAATACCGCCTAAGGCACCACCAATAGATACCGCAAACGACCCTGTAATTGCTATAAACGAAGTAATGCCGGTCACTATTGACGATTTTGGTGATGATATAAATAGCACCATTAACCGCCCTACGGGAGATGCAACGCCCATAGTACGCATAAACCCTAAATACCCAACGTCTGCTGCTCGCGATGGCATTGAAGGCTGGGTACAACTTAGCTTTAGTATTTCACCGACCGGCGAAGTAATAAATCCAGTTGTAATAAACGCAGAGCCAAAACGCACTTTTAACCGCGAAGCAATAAGAGCTATTAAACGCTGGAAATATCGCCCCAAAGTAATAGAAGGTGTGGCACAATTACAAACAGATCAAACTGTACAGCTCGATTTTAAATTAGATAACTCTATTTAACGGACTAAACGCCTATGCTACTAAGTATTAAGTCATGGTTATTTGAAACGCCAAGCAAGGACTGCATGGCAAGTTACGCAAAAAGTGGCGACAACCGCCACTTAGAGCAGCTTATTGCCTTATACAGTAACGATTTATATCACTACCTAGTAACGCAATCTAATACGCATTTAGCATACGATGTAAGCCAACAAACATGGCTAAAGGTAATGGAAAAACGCCACCTTTACCAAGCGCAAACCACGCCAAAAGCGTGGTTATTTAAACTCGCGCGCAACACACTCATAGACGAATACCGCAAACAGCAGCGCTTTGTAGAACTTGACGAAAACACCCACCTACCCGCGCAGCAAAATGAGCAAAGTAGTCACATTAGCGATATAAGTTACCAGGCATTCGATAGTGCACTTAAACAGCTAAGCTTTGTACAACGCGAAGCCATTACCTTACAGCAAGAAGGCTTTAGCCTTACCGACATAGCGCTTATAACCCAAAGCAACCATGAAAGCGTAAAAACGCGGTTGCGCTATGCCAAACAAAACCTTAAACGTTTATTAGGAGCAAACAATGAACAAGCCTGATGAGCAGTTTGACCAAAAGCTCACACAACACTATAAAGAGCGAAAAACACGCACTACGCTCACTGCTTCGCAGCAAAAAGCGTTACTTAATAAAGCCGCGCACACAAAGCCTAAAAAGTTCGGCTTTACACTACAATTTGCCAGCCTCGCTTGTGCACTGGGCGTGTTTGCATTTATTGTGTTTGATAGCAGCAATGGCATTAACTACGCACCTAAAACGGTGCTTAACAGCTCATTTAAGACTATAGACATTCACGACTATTCAATTATTAAAACCCACGAAATAACCCCATCGGGCAGTTACACAAGCGCCATTACTGAGCAAAAACATGAACTCGATACACAACACGCTAATAGCTTGCGCTTACACCAACAACGCCACATAGAATACGGCACGCTCGTAAAGGTTGATAACGACTGGTTCATAGCCAGCTGTAATGACGAGGTACTGGTACAAATTAAGCAATCACTGCTCAGTGATTTAAAGGGTAAACATGCGGTAGAAAGTGGTCTAAATACGGGTGATATGCTGGCTATGGCGCATAACGGTAAAGGGCAGATTGTAGCACTTAAACATGCGGGTGCTGGAGTTAGGCAGTGTGGGGCTTAGGTGGTTTAGCTCAGTTAATGTTGGTGGTAATTTAGATAAATTACCACCGAGAACACAGAGGCGCTTCGCGCTGCACTGAGGTAGTTAACTATCGCCCATGTAATCTAATGGTGAGGAAAGCTCTATAAAATCACGATATTGCTCTTTAGTAATTTTGTTGTATGTATCTTTTACATAAATATATTTAATCAAAGACTTAGCCACTTTATACTGTTCAGAATCATTGCATTCCTGTAACTCTTTTTCAGCTTGCCCTAGTTTAGTTAATTTGCTTGTATCTGTTTTTCCGAACACATCGAAAATAAGTAAACTTTCATCAATAAAAATTTTACAAAAAAAGCTTTCAATATACTGTTTTAATTTAATTATGTTCTCCGTATCTTTGTAGCGATTAACTATACAGTTCGGCTCATTGCTATATAATTTTGAATCAATAAAAAATATAACATCTTTTTCTAAGTCTTCGGGTAGTATTTTTTCTGATAAATAATCAGATAACCTTATATTTTGTGTTTCACCTTTCTTATTTAATTTTGTTCTCTTAAATCTACCATTTATAATTTCTTCATAAAGCGGATGATCTTTTTCATAGATACAAAACAAAACAGCGAGTACGAGTACATCTACTTTTTTACCATTTGGTAAATTTACAATAATGGCAGTAATGCGTTCAGTAATTTGAATAGCTGTTCTTGGAGGTACTTGGAATGCATCTAATACAACTGAGATATTAGCTAAGGCAGTTTCTGGGGTTTCAGTACGAGGGAGTATTTCAATATTTTTACTTTCTAAATACGCAGATTCAAATTTAGTTGTATCGCTATGTACTGATAAAAAATCCTTTAAAAAAGGTCGTTTTAAACTGTAACGACTGTTAAAAAAACGGCCTAAATAAACCTTAGCGTCAAACCCTTCACCATATATTGATTTGATTGTATGTTGGAGTTGCCCTGTATCTGTTGCCACAACAAATACTATACCTTTAACATCGAAAATATGTTTAATCGTCTCTAGCATTTCGACTGCATAACTTGGGCGACAACGGTCTAATTCATCAATAAAAATAAAGATGGGTAACGACTTACCTTCCTGCTTTTCAAACTTACTAACCCAATCAGCTAACTTAGACTTTATTACTTCAATACTCTTATTTTTAGCTTCATGATCTTTAATCAGATTTTGTGCAAGCGCCTTTACTGCCGGCGAAAAGTCGCTACCAGTAGGTTTATTGGAACTTTGATTTTGTTCACTATCTATTTCATCATCAGAAAATAGTAATGTGTGTAGCTCATCTAAATCGATACCTGATATTTTTTTAGTTAAGCCTTGTGCAATTGCAGGTGCGACAGCCTTAAACATCGAAACGGCACTTTTAGGTATTGTTATATTAAACTTAGCCTGAAGTTTAAGCTGCTTAATGATACCTGCAATTACAGTTAAAAATGGATCGTCCGAATAATCTTGCTGCCATGCATCAATATAAACTACAGGGTAATCTACTATTAATTCTTGCGACCAACGCTTAAGAAAATAGGTTTTACCTGCCCCCCATTCAGCATTGAGATTTAATACATAATTTTTCTTTTGCTCTTCATCAGGCTTACTTTCGTCATAACCTTCTTGAGCTAATAATCTTGATAAGAACGTAGCGTAGCGAGCTCGATCTAATTTATCAGCAGGAAAATATTCTTCTAATGGAGGCTTAGTTGCTTTACTCCAATTAAATTCTTTAATCTCTTTCATTTAATTCCCTTTAAAATAATTCTTTTCATATAGTGCCACATATCAATAAGTAAACGTGAGGCCTGTGAAAATTTTTAATTATTTAGATGTACTTAGTTCGGGCTAACGCCCAACGCCCTAACAAACTAAGCACCTACAAAACAGTGTATATACTCGGCTTTAAAGCAGTGAAATAAATTGGCGAACCGTTGGGTTTCGTGTCACTCAACCCAACCTACGTGTAAACGAAAAAGCCTGCGATTAAGCAGGCTTTTGAGTGTTTGAAACTGTCTTATTCTAAAATACGTTTATAACACTATTATGCTTGTTACTAAGTACGCTATAAACGTCAGTGCGCCGCCAAATAGCGCGTACGGTAGCTGTGTTTTAACATGAGTAAGTAAGTCACACCCCGAAGCGAGTGCCGATACGGCGCTGGTGTCGGATATAGGCGAGCAGTGATCGCCAAATATGCCACCACCCAAAATAGCGCCGACTACAAGTGAAGGCGGTAAGCCAAGCTCTTGAATAAGTGGTATGCCAATAGGGATGAGTATGGCAAATGTGCCCCACGATGTACCCGTAGTAAACGACATAACCGCGCCGGTAACAAACAGCACAGGTACAATTAAGTAAATAGGTAAGTAGTCGCCCACTAGCGATGCAACAAATACGCCGGTGCCTAGCTCTTTTAAGCTTGCGCCCAGTGTAAGTGATAGCAATACAATGCTCACCAATGGTAATAACTCGCCCATGCCTTTAAAGCCGGTGTCGACGAGTTGATGGTGAGTAAATTGGCGCGAGCTGATCATTAAAATGTAGGCAACAATAATAGCAAGCACCGTTGCGTATAATACCGATTTAGAGCCGCTACCTTCTGCTAATACACCGTTACCAGTGTAAAACATAAAGCCTACCATGCTTACAATTAGGGTAAGCAGTGGCACTAGCATAAAGCGCGCTTTAGAGCCTTTTACTTCTTCTTTTAGGTCGGTTTTTTGCAGCTCTAGCTTTTGCTCGGCGTCTTTCATTGGGCCGTGCACTTTATCAAACGCGATGGTGTAAAACACAATAACTAGCGTGATAATGGCGTAAAAGTTATACCCTACGCTACCCCATAAAATAGACACAGCCGATTCGCTTAGCTCGTAATTGCCCAGTAAACCCAGCACAAATGCGCCCCAGCCGTTAAGCAATATTAAAATACATACCGGCGCACTGGTACTGTCAATAATGTAGGCAAGGCGCGCTCGGCTCATTTTAAATTTATCGAACAAGCCGCGCGATACAATACCTGAGGTTAATACACTTAGGTTTGATTCTATAAATACCGCGATGCCGGTAAACATGGTTAAAAAACCAACTTGGCGCTTACTTTTTGCAATGCCTTTGTTCATTAGCATATTAACGGTGGCTGCTACGCCACCTGATTCGCGAATGTAGGCCAGTAAGGCACCAATCATAATACTAAATATTAAAATGCGGGTGTTACCTGGCGAGCTGGCTACCGATATTATGCGCTCAATGGTATTTAAAAATGTAGCAAATAAGGTATTACCCTCGCCTTGCATAGCGAGTAAAAGTTCTGATGAAGCCACTGCCACCAAAAGTGCCATTATTACTTCTTTGCGCCAAAATACGATAGCGATAGCAATGAGCGGCGGTAATATAGAATACCAAGACATAAATTAACCTTTATTAATAGCGAAGTGCGTTCGCTTATTCACGTTGAAACGCTTATTTTGCAGGCCGTTTTAAAAATATGGCCTGAATTTGTAAACCGCTTAGCTTAATGGATTGGCTTAGTTAAGTCACCTGCAAATAAATCACTTAAGGCACTGCACTTAGGCCGTTTTAACCTAAACGATAATTTATTGATTTAGTAGTGCTTCGTAAATAAGCGATACTACCGAGCCATATTGCGCGGTCTCGTATTGTTTGCCCAAAAACTGGTAGTGTTTTTGCCCGCCTTTTATTGGTGTATGGCGCGCATTGGTCAATAAAATAATGGCTAAATCGTAGGTTGGATCAATAACCGTAACCGTGCCCGTCCAACCAGTGTGGCCATACGCTTGTGGGCTTGCGTAAGGACCAAAGTGCCAACGCCTGGCTTGGTTGTTACCTGCAAGCCTAAAGCCTAGGCCGTAGGTTTCGTTGTTTAATTGTGGCGTTAAAAACTGCGCTAAGCTTGATGCGCTAAATAACTGGGTATTGCCAAAACCACCTTGGTTTAATAGCACTTGGCAAAGCACCGCTAAATCGGGTGCATTACTAAATAAACCCGCATGACCTGCTACGCCATCAAACGAATAAAATGCTCGCTCGTCGTGCACTTCGCCCTGCAAAACATTGGTGCGAATATTATCAAAGGCAATACGCCCATCGCGGGTATTGCCGCTAAGCTCGGTGGCTGCAAATTCAGCGCGTTTAAAGCCCTTTTTAAGCGGGTTAAACACCGTATTGGTTAGCTTTAGTGGGGCATAAATGTGTTGCTCTAGGTAGTCATCAAGTGGTTGCTCGGTTATGCGCTCAACCAGTACGCCTAAAATCATATAATCAATATCTGAGTAAAGCGCTTGTGCGGGGTATTTATTACTTAGCGGTACTTGTGTAAGTAACAACTGCTTAGTGGTTTGGCTGTTTTGCGAAAAATATGCATCGCCGTTTTTAGCACTTTTACGATGAAAGTCAAACACCGGCGGGTAACCCGCGGTATGCGTGAGTAAGTCTTTTACTGTACGCAGCTCGCGGCCATCGCCTTTATATTCGGGTAAATAACTTTGCACGGGCTTGTTTATATTTAAAAGCCCTTCGCTTACTAGTTTCATTAGGGCAAAGTTAGTGGCAAATATTTTGGTGTTAGATGCTAAATCAAACAAAGTGTGTGTTTGCATTGGCTCTGGGCGTAGTAGCATTAAATCACTTTGTTGGTACTGCTTGGCATCGCCATAGGCGCTAAGCTTTATAAGTTCGCCACTTTTTACAACGGCCAATACCGCCCCTGGAAAACCTGCTTTTACGTCTTTTTCTATCAAGGCATCTACTTGGCTAAAGTCTATATTACTTTGCACGGCAGTATTTAACGTAGGAAACTCAAAGCGTAAAGTAAGGCTTGCGCCTTTAGGCTTAATATTTTCAACTTTAAATGTGTTTACCCCGTTATGAGTGCGCCTTGCGAGCGAATACTCGTATAAAGTATTCTCGGCTAGTTGGTTGGTAATATTAAGCTTTTGGTTGTTTATAAAAATATCGGCGCTTATCGCGTTATTATTTTGAATTAATAACTGCCCTCGCCCTTTGTACGCTTTAAAAGTACCCCGGTTATTTACGTATTCACGGCTACTTGGGTTCGCTTCAGGAAAAGTAACCACGACTTGTGCGTTTGGAAGCGTTACTAATTTACTTTGCTTAAGCTCACTCGATGTAAAGTCATTAGCCTTGTTGCTGCTACACGCTGCAAGTGTAAGGCCTATAAGTGCGACTAAAGCGGCTTTAAAATAAGTGCTTATTTTTGTATTTATTACTAACGCCATTTATAACCCTTAGTTGTACAGTAAATATGGCGCTCGTTGCTTTTTAAATGCCTCAAGCCCTTGCTGCCAACTTTGTTTTATTTGTGCCTCTGATTGCCCTGCTTCAATAGCTAAACGTAACTTATTAGTGCCAGCTAGTTTATCCATAAAATCAGCGCGTTCAAAAAAGGTAATATTATTTTTAGATAATTTACTATAAGCCGTTATTAAGTAACTTAAATTAAGCCCATGCGCATTTTCCGTGCGTAAATCGAGCCCTTTTACAGGGGTATTTTTAAATTTAGGGTTTGCTGCCGCGCCTTTAATAGATCGTGGTGTAAAACTAAAATCTCCAAGCGCAACGGGCGAGTAGCCAATTACCTGAAACGCAAAGTCGGTGCCTCTGCCAATACTTATAGGTGTTGCCTCAAAAAAGCACAGCGACGGGTAAAGCGCAATTGATTGATCGTTCGGTAAATTAGGGCTGGGTTTTACAGGTAAACTGTAGGATGTTGAGCGCGTGTAATGATCAACCGGGATCACCGTCAGCTTTAAATCAGCCGCTTTATTGATCCAGCTTTCGCCTTTGATCATTTTTGCAAGCTCACCTACCGTCATACCGTGCAACACGGGGATTGGGTGCATGCCTACAAACGATTTAAATTCGCGCTCAAGTATGGGCCCATCAACGTAGGCAATATTGGGGTTTGGCCTATCAAGCACAATAAATTCAATACCTTGCTCCGCTGCGGCCTCCATCATGTAATGCATAGAACTTATGTAGGTATAAAAGCGTACGCCCACATCTTGAATATCAAAAATAATAACATCTACATTGCTAAGGGCTTCGGCGCTTGGCTTTTTGTTTTTGCCATAAATAGAAATAAGCGGGATACCGGTTTTGCTATCAACTGCATCTTTAACATGGGCACCGGCATCGTGATCGCCCCTAAAGCCATGCTCAGGTGCAAAAATTTTAGTTATGTTTATATTTTTAGTGAGTAAAGCATCGACCAAGTGCGTGTTAGCAACAAGTGATGTTTGGTTTACCACAAGCCCAACACGTTTATTTTGTAGCTGCGGCAAATAATGTTTGTATTGAGCAGCGCCAACAACGGGGGAATTTTGCGCTTCGCTTTGCTTAGCGCTTACATTAAGTAAGCTGCTAAATAATAATACAAAGGTGATAAATACGGCTTTAAACATACAGCAAGATCCTTTTAAACTAGGCGTTCAAAATACCACAGCTTAAGTTAAAGAGCAGTGAATGGTTTTAGGCTTCTCATTTATTCCTCTTTTACTTCTCTTTGTGCTGTTACTTTTTAAGACTAATGATTCACAAAGAGGTTAAGAGGCGCTGCGCTTCTAACGTGAGCAAGCTCTACGTCTACGCTGAAATTTTTAGCAGGGGTGTTTGCTTGGCTTAACTGATAGCTGAAAGCTTTCTCAAAATTCAGGCACAAAAAAACCGACTTAATGTCGGCATATGTTTGAAAGTGGTGGGCGCAGGACGTCTCTTCTAAGAGTGAACCTCTGACCGCTTGGTTCGCAGTAAGCTACTTTATCTATATCTACGCTTTACTTTATTTCAGACACAAAAAAACCGACTTAATGTCGGCATATGTTTGAAAGTGATGGGCGCAGGACGTCTCTTCTAAGAGTGAACCTCAGACTGCTTGATTCGCAGTAAGGTACTTTATCTAAATACATGCTTTACTTTATTTCAGGCACAAAAAAACCGACGCTTATGTCGGCATATGTATGAAAGTGGTGGGCGCAGGAGGATTCGAACCTCCGACCGCCTGGTTCGTAGCCAGGTACTCTATCCAGCTGAGCTATGCGCCCACTT
>NZ_LKDV01000037.1:0-38167 GCF_001401875.1 Pseudoalteromonas sp. P1-13-1a
AAGTGGTGGAGGGAGCTGGATTCGAACCAGCGAAGGCTGAGCCGTCAGATTTACAGTCTGATCCCTTTGGCCGCTCGGGAACCCCTCCAATGCAACGGCGCTGATAATAGCAAACTGCGTATTTAAGTAAAGAAAAAAGCTAAAGAAATTTGAAATAAAGCCGATAAATATCTATCAGTTATCATAATCGGCTAAAGACTATGCAAATCGATGATTTGTTAATCACAGAGAGTCAGCTAAAGACCAGGCTAAATAAAAGTGTGCATGAAAATCGCAGAGGTGAATTCTCACTTTTATTAGCGATGCTATCGCATGATGCGCTGGATTTTAGTCAATTTCACTTGCCAAAAAGTGAGACGCATAGTGCTTATGTAGACGAAGAACAGTTAAGGGAGCGCTTTGGTGCTGGGCCAAAGCAATTATTAGCTCCCGAGAAATTTGATATGAGCATAGGGCAAGAGCACGCATCGATGATTGTTCAACAAGGTGAGCAAGCAGGTATGAAAGCAATAAAATTAAGTCACTGCTTAAACCCTGAGCCACTAGCGATTAGAGATGATAAGTCACATATTCCTTTAACAGTAATCGATAACTGTGAGCTATCAGTACGCAGGCGCATAAATGACACGCACACCGCGCTTGCAAGCCCACAAATGGATGCCGCCGCATTTTATGACGATTTAACTAATGAGGCTATACACAAACCATTACTTGTTGCTAACGTATAAAAATAATTTAACACTTGTGCGCTTTAAAAGCCTAAAACACCTTATATTTAATATTTGGTTATGCAATAAAATAGAACAATTCTTTTTTTGTTTAAAAAAAGCATCCACAAATTAAATGCAATTGCTATAATGGCTGCAAATGGTATGACTTGAGTGCCATTATCATTAAATCAAGGTAATTAGGAACGTAATGAAGAAAACATTCACGCTAAATCATGAGAAAATCAAATACCCTCGTATGGTTGATGCTGCAAAGCATGAAGTGAAAAAATATTTGAAAAGAGAGCGCAATAAAGCGCTACCTGTTGAAGCTGATTACTGGGCGTTTGACTGTAAGTTTGGCACAAGTGCCGATGATGCAGAAGTTGTTCACGTAGCTGAAATTAACAACAAGATCAGTGAAATCGAAAAACAGGCGCTTACTTCATTCTATGTTGAGATTTTAGCTAGACCTGCGCAGCGTGAATCGTTCGATTTAGATGATGATGAATAAAAACCCAATAGCAATATTGTAGAAAATGGACCTAAATGGTCCATTTTTTGTTTTAGCTAGTGGTTAAGTTCGTTATTGATACTACTTAAGTATATTACTTTATAAAGCGTGGCATTTTTTATATTTCTTAGCACTTCCGCAAGGGCAGGGGTCATTTCTATTAACTTTAATATCGGCTACCGGGTTAATAATACCCTCTAAATAACGCCATTCACCATCCTCTTTTATAAAGTCTGATTTCTCATCCAGTTCACAATATAAGTTTTGGTAAAAATAATACGCGTTAAAGGCAACAGAGCCTCGCTCATCACTTTGCTGCGTATCGCGTACAACTAATTTTACAAAGCGGCAGCTATTGGCAAAGTCAGCAATTTCATTTACTGGGTTTTGTGCTTGTTTTTCTTTAGCGTAAGTTTTAAATACATAAGATGCATTTTTTAATGCATAAGCACTAAAGCGCGAACGCATTAATTGCTCAGGTGTTTTTGGGGCTTTTATATCAAGATGATAAGGTTGGCAACAGTCGCCATAATTAAGCTGACTGTTGCATTTGCAGGCGCTGGTACTGGTTACACTCATAAAATACTAATTAACATAAATCAAAAATGTATTTTACCAAGCTTATTGAGTAAGTGATATTGCTGTAGTGCTGGTTTTTTTAGTCAAGCAAAATAGCTTAGCGCTTCTTTTATTTAAATTAAGCGATAAATTAACAAGCTGTTGCTCACTGACTATGCCGGTCCACGTAATAATGGCTGCAAAATTTCCATTATGGAGTGCGGAGTTAAGCACATACTCTAAATTTACTAAATGCTTTTGCCTTATCACAAGCAATTTGCTGGTATCAATAGAGCAGCTATCTAGTAAGGCTTTACTGGGCACATGGTCAGGCGCAATTAGTAAGGTCCACGCATTCGAGCTATTGTATTGATGCAACACTTTTAGCATCTCAAATGTTGCAGAAATTTCATCTTCTACTTTTATTAAGTTTACTAACTCATTTTCGTCATGTTGTTGGTAGCTTTTAACGTTTCTTACGGTAATTGGCTGTAGCATAGGTCTCACTCACTGGGTTTATATACAGTACGTGTATACAGTAGTTTATACAGTTGTTGTGTGCAAGTGTTTTTTGTTATTTTTTATACAGTTGATGGCTTTAAAAAGTAAATAATAAAAATAAAACTTTAAAAACAGTGGTTTATGATTTATCTGTAAGAGTGAAAAACGAGGGTGCTTGCGTAACTGTATAAAGTGTAGCAGCGCTATACAGTACTTAAGAGGTAGCTATACAGTTGTTTTAATGTGTTTTACAGTACTTAGCAATACAGTAGTTAGTCATTTTTGGGGATTAAGTGAGCATACTGTATTTGGTGTATTTGCTCAAACAAGCTGGCTGCGTAGCACTGAGCGTCTCTAAGACGTTTGGTGTCGATATATTTTCTTAAATCATCTAAAGCAGCGGTTGCCGGTTCATAGCCTTGGCTGCTGGCTAAGCTAAGCCATGCTGTTGCGTGAAATACACTTTTTGGTACGCCTTGGCCTTTGACAAAAAATAACCCTAAATAAAACTGGGCGCGATGATTTCCGGCCATTGCGGCAAGACGCATCCATTTAGCTGCCAATGGTGCTTGGTTATGTTTTAAATAATACAGTGCTTTATTAAGTGCTGTGTGCTCGCTTACATCACTATTGCTTTCAGCGCTTTGGTTTATAGGCTGAGTTACAAAGTCTAAAATGTTGTTTAATTGCTGCTCTAAGTCTTGTCCGCTAGGCTGAGTCTTATTCATACATTTTCTTTTATATAGTTTCTACGTCAACAGTTTAGTATATCGCAAGGTAAAATGTCCTGTTTATACTTAATTTTATGATAAAATCTCGTCACTTTTTACAACCACAAGTCTATTATGCTCGAAGCTCTATTTAAACTCCGCGAAAACAACTCCAATGTGCGACGCGAAAGCATTGCAGGAGTCACTACTTTCATCACTATGGTTTACATTGTATTTGTTAACCCTGCAATGCTTGCTGAAGCAGGCATGGATCAAGGTGCTGCATTTGTAGCCACTTGTATTGCAGCTGCTATTGGCTGTTTTATTATGGGGCTGTGGGCCAATTATCCTTTAGCACTTGCACCAGGTATGGGCCTTAACGCATTTTTTACTTATGGTGTAGTTTTAGGGATGGGTTATAGCTGGCAGGCTGCATTAGGTGCGGTATTTATGTCTGGTTGTATATTTTTAATATTAAGTTTGTTTAAGGTCCGCGAGTGGATAATTAATGCGATTCCTTTGGTTTTAAAACAAGCTATAGCAACAGGTATAGGCGCGTTTTTAGCGTTAATTGCACTAAAAAATGCAGGGATTATTGTTTCAAGCCCAGCAACATTAGTGCAGCTTGGTGATATCACTTCGGCGGGCCCTTTATTAGCTATATTAAGCTTTTTTGTTATTGCGGCTTTACTTTATCGCGATATAAAAAGTGGCGTACTTATTAGCATTTTGCTAGTAACAGGTATTGCGTTAAGCCTTGATTTAGTTCAGTACCACGGCGTAATTTCAATGCCACCGTCTATTTTACCTACGTTTATGCAACTTGATTTTGCAGCGGCTCTAGAACTGTCCATGTTAAGCGTAATTTTTGCGTTTTTGTTTGTTGACTTATTTGATACATCGGGGACGTTGGTTGCGGTAACTCAAAAAGCAGGCTTAGCCGATGAAAAAGGTAACATGCCGCGCTTAGGGCGTGCTTTAAGTGCAGATAGTACAGCGACCATTGCCGGCGCAATGTTGGGTACTTCAACAACCACTTCTTATATTGAGTCTGTGGCCGGTGTATCGGTTGGCGGGCGTACTGGCTTAACAGCCGTTGTTGTAGGTGTATGCTTTTTGCTAATGATGTTTTTTGCGCCGCTTGCGCAAATGGTACCAGCTTATGCAACAGCGGGTGCTATATTATACGTTGCGGTATTAATGCTGCAAAACCTTAAGTTTGTGAACTGGGATGATATGAGCGATGCAATTCCAGTAAGTGTTGTACTGCTTATGACGCCACTTACATTCTCTATTGCACATGGTATTGCGCTTGGTTTTATATCGTATACTGCGGTTAAGTTACTATGTGGTAAACGCGATCAAGTGAGTATTAGTGTGTGGATTTTAACGGCGCTGTTTATTATTAAGTTTGCGTTTTTATCATAATAGCTAATACCGATTCGCTGAATTAACAGATGTACTTAAGGGCGGGTAAATTATTATTTAGCGGCTATCACTCAGTGCCATTGCCTAGTTATACCGTGTATATCTCTTGCAGTGGTAAATGAGTGTTTATAACGGAGTGAGTGCTAGGTAGTGCCCTAAAGTACATTCGTATTTACCCATGGTAAAAACAGTTTAGTAGATACAAAAAAGCCCATACATTGTGTATGGGCTTTCTTTTAGTTATTTAAAATTACCATTTCTTTTTAGGGGCAAATAACACATCGAGGTCATCTTGCTCAGCTTCTGCTTTTTTCTTAAGGGCGGTGGCGTTTGACGCTTTTAGTTCAGTACTTATTTCTTCTAAATAGCCTTCGACTTCTTGGCGTTTAGTATTTACGTATTCATCTGAATAGGTAACGGCACTAAGCGTGGCATAGGCTTTCTCAAAATACTGTCTGGCAGAGCCCACCATACTTGCCGAACGAGCAGATAAACCGCGTTTTATTTGGCTTTCTATATTAATTCTCAGTTGTAGTTTTTCTAGACGCTTATCTTCTGCGGCAAATACTTGGCTATCTACGCGTCCTTTACTGTGCTCCGAACGCATAATTACTCTAAGCTTTTTTATACCCTGTATTAACGAAACTAATTGTTTGTCGTTACTTGGTAGCGATAAGTTGTCGTTGCTATTGCCTTGTACTGGCGCACTTAGCTTTTCTTTAGCTTCGTTCATCCTACTTTTTAATGCTTTAGAATTAGGTGAGTGTTTCACCATGGCGTTTAGCGCCTCGTAACATCTACGTTGCAAAGCGCGTATAACATTTTCAGAAAGCGGAATATTGGCGCTATTCATTAGCGCCTCTTCGGTTTCTTCGATTATCGCTTTTTGTTTTGTTAATTCTTTACGACGTTCAACTTCTTGTTTTTCTTTATGCTGTTGTACAGCGCTTACCCACAGTGCAATCACTATTAGCGCCACTATAAGCACAATTATAATCGAAACGATCATGGCTTAACTCTCGGATTCACAATCTATTTTTTTATATTACATCAAATATATGCTTTGAGGGTAGCTTTGCGCTGATTAACTTTAAAATATGTTAAAAATTAGATATAAGAATAATGTATTATAAGTTGAACCTGAATAAACATCGCTACCTGAAGCGAATTTATTATGCTAGCCTTAGCTTCTAAATAATGAAGGTATAAGTATGCATTTAGGCAAGTATTGTACAAATTAAATTTGTCTCTATAGCCTGCTACCTTCATGCTGGCCTAATAACAACGTTAAAACTGCAACCATGAAATTACAACAACTTAGATACATAGTAGAAGTTCAAAATCATAAGCTAAACGTATCAGCTACCGCTGAAAGTTTATTTACCTCACAGCCTGGTATATCTAAACAAGTGCGTATGCTAGAAGATGAGTTAGGTGTACAAATTTTCGGCCGCAGTGGTAAACATTTAACGCATGTTACAAGTGCCGGTGAAGAAATAATTAACATTTCTCGCGAAATTCTTTCTAAGGTCGAAGGAATAAAAGCCGTTGCTAATGAACATACCTTGCCTGATCAGGGTAAACTAAACATAGCCACTACACATACTCAGGCTCGTTACGCTTTACCCAGTGTTATCCAAGGGTT
The DNA here is from genome assembly GCF_001401875.1 of Pseudoalteromonas sp. P1-13-1a. Lineage (NCBI taxonomy): Bacteria > Pseudomonadati > Pseudomonadota > Gammaproteobacteria > Alteromonadales > Pseudoalteromonadaceae > Pseudoalteromonas > Pseudoalteromonas sp. P1-13-1a. The sequence continues at coordinate 6,064 of NZ_LKDV01000037.1, forward strand.
TATGAAAAAATACCCCGCTGTTTCGCTGCATATGCACCAAGGTACACCGCAACAAATATCTGATGCGGCAGCGCGCGGAGACGCTGACTTTGCCATCGCAACTGAGGCGCTTCATTTATACTCAGATTTAGTTATGCTGCCTTGTTATCATTGGAATCGCAGCATTGTAGTGGCAAAAGATCATCCATTAGCCCAAAAGGCCGACAGTTTAACTGTTGCTGATATAGCTCAGTATCCACTTATTACGTATGTATTTGGTTTTACTGGTCGCTCTGAACTCGACAAAGCATTTAATGCACATGGCCTTGAGCCACACATTGTGTTTACTGCAACAGATGCCGATGTAATAAAAACGTATGTAAGGTTGGGGCTAGGTGTAGGTGTAGTTGCCTCAATGGCCGTTGATCAATTAAGTGACACTGATTTAGTGTGTATTGATGCTAGTCATTTATTTGAAGCGAGTACAACTAAAATTGGCTTTAGAAAGGGCAGTTTTTTACGTACTTATATGTATGACTTTATTGAACGTTTTGCCCCGCATTTAACTAAAGAGCGAGTAGAGCGCGCTAGTTTGTTACGTAATCAAGAAGATGTTGATGCGTTGTTTGCAGACATAGAACTGCCGGTAAAATAGCAAAGCTTTATACAAAAAATAAAAAACCGCGTATTGCTACAATACGCGGTTTTTGTTTTTATACGCTTAACATTCAACATTCAATAATGTTTACCGCTAATCCACCGCGTGCGGTTTCTTTGTATTTTGTTTTCATGTCGTTGCCAGTATCAAGCATGGTTTTAATGACTTTATCAAGCGACACCTTTTGCTCGCCACTGCCACGTATTGCTAGGCGCGAGGCATTAATTGCTTTAATGGCGCCCATGGCATTGCGCTCAATACACGGTACTTGTACCAATCCGCCTACAGGGTCGCAGGTTAGGCCTAAATTGTGTTCCATGCCTATTTCGGCGGCGTTTTCAACATGTACTACATTACCACCAACAATTTCGGTGAGTGCGCCGGCAGCCATTGAACAAGCCACACCCACTTCACCTTGGCAGCCTACTTCTGCACCCGAAATAGAGGCATTTTTTTTGTATAAAATACCAATAGCCGCTGCGGTTAATAAATAGCGCGTGGCTATGTCGCGGTCCACTTCTTTAATAAACGTGTGGTAGTACATTAATACGGCCGGTAATATACCCGCTGCGCCATTTGTAGGCGCGGTAACTACGCGACCCCCCGCGGCATTTTCTTCATTTACAGCAAGGGCAAATAAATCCACCCAATCCATTGCTCTAAGCGGGTCATTGCTTACTTCTACATTTAATTTTAAATATAAGCTAGGTGCACGGCGTTTAACTTTTAAACCACCTGGTAAAATGCCCTCGGTGCGCATGCCTCGCTCTATACAGGCTTTCATAACTTGCCAAATATTAAATAGCTCGTCTTTAATGTCGTCTTCTTTGCGCAGCGTTTTTTCGTTATGCATCATTAAGGTTGATACACTCAAGCCCGACTCTTTACATAGCTCTAGCAAATCTTTTGCGCTTTCGAATGGGTAAGGCGCAGGGTTTTGTTCACGTATATCAAGGGCTGCTTGTTTTTCGTTTTCAAATTCTTCATCGGTAACAATAAAGCCGCCGCCAATAGAATAGTACACTTTGCTATATACTTTTTCGCCATTGCTTGAGGCAATAATTTCCATTGCATTAGAATGCTTAGGTAAGGTTTTACGACGATGAAAAACAATAGCTCCTTGCTTAGGAAAGTTCGCTTTATGGGTTTGGTTTAGGTATATCACTTGCTCTTTTTCAATAGTAGCAAGAATATCGTCAACTAAATCAGCATCAATTGTTTCTGGATCGTATCCTGCAAGTCCTAATATTACGGCTTTACCGGAGCCATGGCCTACGCCGGTTTGACCCAGTGAGCCATAAAGCTCAACTTTTATATCGGTAACAGAAGTTAAAAGTTGTTGTTCTTGAAGGTCATTAACAAATAAGCGCGAGGCGCGCATTGGGCCAACGGTGTGTGACGACGATGGGCCAATACCAATGCTAAACATATCAAATGCACTGATCATATTATGGGTCTCTACTATATTTACTCAGCCCTGGAGCTGTTCTTTGAACGGTCGAGTATCATAACGTTAATTCTATATTATGTAACTATTTGCCAATAAGTTTTAAACTGGTAGGGCAAGCTGTTTTGTAAAGTTTTTTATAATGCTAGCCGTTGCTCCCCACAGTAATCCGTGCGGTGTACTAAACCCTTGCAAGTTGATGTTTTTGCCAAATCGCTGAAAAGGAATGGGCTGCCAATTGGCCTCGTTTGAAAGCGCAGTAAGCGACAGTAAAAAGCTAGCTTGCACTTCATTATAATCATTCTCCCATACTGTGTGTTTATCAAGTAAACCCACAAATGGGCTAATGCTAAAGCCCGTTAGGGTAGAGTATTGCGGCAGCTGACCGAGCACTGTGACATGACTTGGCGCTATATTAAGCTCTTCATGTAGTTCTCGAAGCGCTGTGGTACGCAGGTGTTTATCGCTTTGCTCAAACTTACCGCCGGGTAAACAAATTTCCCCAGGGTGGTGATGTAAATAAGTAGGGCGTTTGCACAATAAAATATGCGCGTGGTTATCAACATCAATAATAGGCAGCATAACCGCACTGGCACGCTTTTTACGGGTATCTTTTATTTGATTTGGCGCGGCAGTAGGGCTTAGCTGAAACCGCGCCATAATATGTTCACTATTCAAAGCGTTCTACTGTTTTAATAAAGGAAGTATTTTATTCACTTTATCGTATGTTTCTTGGTATTCCAATTCGACTTTAGAATCAGCGACAATCCCCCCGCCGGCCCAGCAATAAATATGCTCGTTATGACAAACCAATGTACGGATTGTAATACTGGTGTCCATATTACCGCATGCGCTTAAATACCCTATAGAGCCACAGTAAATACTCCGTCTATGAGGCTCTAGCTCTTCAATTATTTCCATTGCTCTAATTTTCGGTGCACCGGTGATTGACCCTCCGGGAAAGGCAGCTTCAAGTTGATCAACACACGTTTTATCCTCATCGAGCTCGGCCGTGACAGTGCTCACTAAGTGATGAACAGCCGGAAAGCTCTCAATAGCAAACAGTGAGGGCACCTTTACAGAGCCAGGCTTTGCCACTTTGCCTAAATCGTTACGCAGTAAATCAACAATCATTACGTTTTCTGCGCGGTCTTTGGTTGAGTTTTCAAGGGCCCTGGCTTGTTGCTGGTCTGCGATGGCATCGGCCATACGTGGCAAAGTGCCTTTGATAGGTTTTGTTTCAACTATGTTGTCGTGAACTGCAATAAAGCGCTCGGGCGATATTGATAAAATAGCACCACCTGGGTGGTTTATGAAGCTAGAGAACGGCGCTTTATTTGCTACACGTAATATTTTATAGGCTTGGAAAGGATCGCCTTTAAAGCTAGCACTAAAGCGTTGCGCGAGGTTGATTTGATAGCAATCACCACTTTTTAAATAATCTTGTATTTGCGCAAATTTATCAGCGTATTCATGTTCGCTCATATTTGATTGCCAATCACTGGTGAGCGAAAAGTGTGCAGGAGCTATATCGTTTGTTAAATATTGCTGGTAAAGCGCTAAACGATTCACCTTTGGTTGAGAAACGTAAAACCAGCTTTGCTGGCGTTTATCAAATATTAGCGCATCTAAATAAAGACCAATGGCCATTTGTGGCAATGCTATATCGTGTTTTGCCGTGCTTGGCATGTGCTCAATAATACGGCCTAAGTCGTAACCAAAATAACCAAGCCAGCCGCCATTAAAGGGCAGATTATTAGCGGCTTTTTGCGCGCTAAGTTTACTTAGCTCATCGTTCATTATTGTAAAGGGATTACGTGAGTCAAGTTGTTGATTAAATACGCTTTGATTGTTATTGACTTCTAAAATAGCGTGGGGCTCTATCGCAATAATATCGTAGCGACTATTTATGTGCTCGCTATTGGCTGAGTCTAGTAATACGGCATAGGGTAAATGCGCAAAATGCGCGAAAACATCAATGCAGTTTTGTGTTATGGCTAATTTTACACAATTTTTTTCATTGTTTAGCATTTACTGCCCCTTTAAGAACTGGCTCGAAACGGGCTGGGAGGGTATCATAAGTCAAATTTTTTTGGCAGCGTTTAGTATCAAATCTACGTTGTAATTAAAACAGTGCAAACCACCGTCACCGGTTTGGTATAGATTACGCTTAAGCGTAACGCTAACTTAAGGAACCACTATGAGTACAATCCGTCAGCAAGACTTTATTGATAGCATTGAAGATGCGTTGCAATATATTTCTTTTTATCACCCTCTTGATTTTGTTCAAGCGCTAGAAAAAGCCTATAACAAAGAACAAAGCAAGGCTGCAAAAGATGCAATCGCGCAAATTTTAATTAACTCGCGTATGTCGGCTGAAGGCAAGCGTCCATTGTGTCAAGACACGGGTATTATTACCTGTTTTGTAAAAGTAGGGATGGATGTAAAGTGGGATAAAACAGATTTAACTGTACAACAAATGGTTGATGAAGGCACACGTCGCGCATATTTAAACCCAGATAATCCACTACGCGCTTCTATTGTAGCTGACCCTGCAGGCACGCGTAAAAACACCAAAGACAATACCCCATCAGTTGTTCATATTGACTTAGTGCCAGGTGGCGAAGTAGAAGTAATGGTTGCAGCGAAAGGCGGCGGCTCAGAGAACAAAAGTAAAATGGTTATGCTAAACCCATCAGACGACGTCGCTGCGTGGGTAGAAAAAACGCTACCAACGATGGGCGCAGGCTGGTGTCCGCCTGGCATGCTAGGTATAGGTATTGGTGGCACCGCCGAAAAAGCAGCAGTAATGGCCAAAGAGTCGTTAATGGACCCTGTTGATATTCATGAGCTAATGGAGCGCGGTGCACAAACAACAGAAGAAAAATTACGTTTAGAAATTTTTGAACGTGCTAACAAGCTAGGTATTGGTGCACAAGGTTTAGGTGGTTTAACAACGGTTGTTGATATTAAAGTAAAAACTGCACCTACACATGCGGCATCGAAACCTGTAGTGATGATCCCTAACTGCGCTGCTACGCGCCACGTACACTTTACATTAGATGGATCAGGCCCTGCAGATTTAAAAGCGCCTAAGCTAGAAGACTGGCCGGAAGTCACCTTTGAAGTAGGTGAAGGAACGCGTCGTGTTAATTTAGACACGCTAACTAAAGAAGATACTCGCGAGTGGAAAATGGGTGAAACTATTTTACTCTCAGGTACTATTTTAACAGGCCGTGACGCTGCCCATAAACGCTTACAAGATATGATCAATTCAGGTGAAGGTTTACCTGAAGGCGTAGACTTCGATAATAAGTTTATTTATTACGTTGGCCCAGTTGATGCTGTAGGTGATGAAGCCGTAGGCCCTGCTGGCCCTACAACAGCAACACGTATGGATAAATTTACCGATATGATGCTAGAAAAAACCGGCATTGTAGGCATGATAGGTAAAGCTGAGCGTGGTCCTGCTACAGTTGAGTCGATTAAAGAGCATAAATCGGTTTATTTAATGGCTGTAGGTGGTGCGGCATATTTAGTATCTAAAGCAATTAAAAAAGCACGCGTGGTTGCCTTTGAAGATTTAGGAATGGAAGCAATCTACGAATTTGAAGTAGAAGATATGCCAGTTACAGTTGCTGTAGATAGCGAAGGTGCAAATGCACACACACAAGGCCCTGCGATTTGGAAAGCTAAAATTGAAGAGCTAGACGGTAAGCTTAAATAAAGGTTTGCGTAATCTAATAACAAAGCGAGCTTAGGCTCGCTTTTTTTGTATTCTTTAATAAACACACTAAAAAAGCGCAAATCTCCTTTTTAAATAAACACCTCAGACCAGTTACGGTAAATCTGATTTTTTCTTCATAAACCTATACACTGTGCGCCTTTGCTGGGAGGGGAGCTGTGTAATACAAGGTTTACACTTGGCGTTACCTTTACGTTCACGTAAGTGTGAGCGCACTTTTGAACGGCGGTGTTAGTTTTAAATTTAACTTATATGCCTTTTGTTGGATTTTATATCCATGTTTCTACGATATATGGGTTTATTAATTCACACGGCTCACTTTTTAAGGGTTTAACTTGTCATTGTGTGGCCCCCTTAAAAATGAAGTGGTAAAGTTTCGTCAATTTCCAGCGCTCATCCCTCTCACGGGTAAACTATTTTGGAGTAATAACAGTGGCTGTGTTTAATCAAGCTGAATTTGATAACCACGAACAAGTGGTTTTTTGTTCTGACGAAGCGTCAGGTTTAAAAGCAATTATTGCCGTGCACAATACTAACCTTGGCCCTGCAGTTGGCGGTTGTAGAATGTGGGATTATGCAAAAGATGAAGACGCAGTATACGATGTGCTGCGCTTATCTAAGGGCATGACCTATAAAAATGCAGTCGCACGTTTGCCATTTGGTGGTGGTAAATCAGTAATTATTGGTGATGCAAAAAAAATTAAGTCTGAGCAGTTATTCCGTGCTTTTGGCCGCCAATTAGAGCGATTAAATGGCAGTTACTATTCAGCAGAAGATGTGAACATTACCTGTGATGATGTTGCATTAATGAATAAAGAAACAAACTATGTACTGGGCCTCGAAGGGAAAAGCGGAAACCCGTCACCTTTTACAGCATATGGTACTTTTTTAGGAATTAAAGCAGCGTTACAGCATCAGCGAGGTCATCAAGATTTTTCGGGTATTAAAGTGGCTGTGCAAGGCTTAGGTGCTGTAGCCTATGGTTTATGTAAACACCTAGCTGAGGCCGGTGCGCAACTATTTGTAACTGATATAAATCAAGATTCAGTAGAGCGTGTAGTTAATGACTTTGGTGCAACATCGGTAGGTATTGATGAAATTTACGATCTTGATGTTGATGTGTACGCACCTTGTGCGCTTGGCGCAACGGTTAACGATGAAACTATACCACGCCTTAAAGCAACGATTATTGCAGGTTGTGCAAATAATCAATTAGCACAATCTCGCCACGGTGAAGTACTTCGCGAAAAAGGTATTTTGTATGCACCCGATTACGTTATTAACGCTGGTGGCATTATTAATGTGTATTACGAAACTGCACCTCAAGGCTACAGTGAAGCGGCGTCTAATAAACATGTTGAAGGCATATACGATACGCTTACTGAAATTTTTGCGCGTAGTGAAAAAGAGCAAAAATCAACGCATTTGATAGCCGATGAGTTAGCGCAAGAGATTATTAAAAACGGTCTTTAATTTAGCTCTATTATTTTTAAAAAGGCGTACTTTGGTACGCCTTTTTTGTTTATACTTTATGGCGTTACCTTTAACCGTATGGATAATATGACTAATACAAACGCCTTAATGGAGCCAATTAATTTTGATACTTGGCCTCGCAAGCAACACTTTGAATTGTTTAAAAACTTCACCCAGCCATATTTTAATGTGTGTGTAACACTTAACGCCAAGCCTTTATTTGAATATTGTAAACAAAATAAACTGTCTTTTTTTCAAGCATATGTGCATGCCACACTAACAGCATGCCACGCCTATAACCCGATCATGCTAAGGATTATCAATGAGCGTCCATGGCGCTTAAAGCAAGTTAGAGCCAGTGTGGTAGAGCTTGCCAGTGATGATTCGTTTATATTTAGTTATTTTAATTATTCGTCTTGCTTTGAAGCTTTTTCTCAACACGCGACTACTATAAGTGCTAATGCTAAATCTCAACCGTTATTTTCTCAGGCATTCAATCAAACCGAAGGGCAAGCTGATTTGATACATATTTCAGTGCTGCCATGGCTGAACTTTAGCAGTTTTTCGCATGCTTTTAGTGAAGGGAAATGTTTAGGCATTCCTAAGTTTGTGTTTGGTCAATATAACAAAACCACGGGACTAATGCCGTTTTCGATTGATGTGCATCATTCTTTAATGGACGGTTTACACGTCGCCGCGTTTATAAGCGTATTACAAGATAATATTAACAACTTTTGTAAAGATTAATTAAATTTAGTTAATGCAATGTGTTTATTCGCTATGGTAGTATTTTTAATTAAATAAGTGGGTATAAGTTAATTTGTAACGATTAGCTGATACGTTTAAAAGGTGTGTTTAGCACGTATTATTTGTTGTTGACGCTATTGTTTAGTTTAAATTAAAGCGCTTGTTAGCGCTTAAACAAAGCATAGTGTACTCACCCCGTGCGTATAGGGATTTTAGCACTTTGTTGGATGTACAGTTTAGATGTGACCAGTGCCGAGTAAATTCTTTCCCGCTACGCTTAAATAACGTTAAAACGCTTACACAAGTAAAAGAATAACTAAGGCAGTTGATGATGAGACAATTAAGCATTATATGTTCTTTTTTCGTCATGTTTTTATGTGAAGCTCAAGAGCAAACGCGCTTACCGTTGAGCGATTATTTTTCTGAAACATGGAATACTCGCTCAGGACTGCCGCATAACAGTATTAATAGTGTTACTCAAACTCAAGATGGTTACTTATGGGTTGCTACCTGGGAAGGTTTAGCACGCTTTAATGGCCAAGAGTTTACAATACTAACCCGTGCCCATATAAATAATTTACCCGATTCAGGTTTAAGGGCCTTAACACCAACACAAAGCGGTGGGCTATATATAGCGGGCTCGCGAGGTGGGATTAGTTTATATCAACATAGGCAGTGGGACACGCAGCGCTCAGCGTCTACCATGGTTAATCATTTAATCGAAAGTGCTGATAAAAGCCTATGGTTAGCCCTTGAAAACGATGGGGTTTTTTATCGTGAGCACAACAGCGATACTGACCTTGCGATAATTAAAAACGTGAGTGCTTATCGCGTTATAGAAGACAGCGACGGGGTTATTTGGGCTGCAACTAGTGCGGGCCTTTATAAAATAGATAATAAAATACCCACCTTAATGACGCCTCACTTTGGTTTACCCAATGCGCCCGTATACAATTTATTAATTACCCGAGGCGGCTCGCTGATAGTGGGAAGCGAAAAAGGCGCTTGGATCAAAATAAATTCGCAGTTTCGGCCTATACATGAACAGCTTGCAAATGAATCAATTTCTAGTTTACTAGAGGATAACCATGGTGATTTATGGTTCGGCACAATTAATAAAGGGGTATTTAGGTTATCACCTGACGGTGTCGAGCAATTAGATGCCAAAAATGGACTGCCAGCCAACCGAATTTTGTCTTTGTTACAAGATAGAGAAAATAGCATTTGGATTGGCACAAACGCGGGATTGTTTCGTCTGCGTGAGTCGCCGTTTTCATCGTGGACCCATAAGAGAGGCTTAGCGGGGGATTATACCCGTACAGTGCTTTCTCACTCTGATGGTAGTTTATGGGTTGGGGGCAGCTCGGGCTTAAACATAATCAAAAACAATCGGGCTATTTTGGTCTCAGGCTCTAAACAAAGCAATCCTTACTCTATACTCAGTTTACACGAAGCACCCGATGGGAGTGTATGGGCTGGCACCTATACCTCAGGTGTTTTAAAAGTAGTCAATAATACCTTTACCCCATTCATTAGTCGTAGTACGGGCCTTGGAAGTAACGAAGTAAGAGCGTTATTATTTGATTCTAAAAACCGTTTGTGGATAGGCTCGGCCATGGGGCTTACGCGCATAAATGAAGATGGCAGCTTAGAGCAATTTACAAATAAAAAAGAGTTACCAAGCGGGTTTATACTCACGCTTAGTGAAGATAACGCAGGTAATATCTGGGTAGGCACCGGCAATGGGGTGGTGGTATTTGATATTGTTAGTGAACACTTTACAACGGTTGAATTTCCGCGTGAGTTTTCTGCTAAATATGCGTTTGGGTTTTATATTGATGATACTTATACCTGGATGGCTACAGATAGAGGCTTAGTACGCTATGAGCTAAAAAGCGGGAAAATGGCAATGCTTGGCTTAGAGCAAGGTTTACCTATCGATAAACTATTTCAAGTGGTGCCGCATAATGGTTCATTTTGGCTCTCGAGCAATCGCGGGATCATTCAAATCGATAAAAATCATATACAACAAATTCTTGATGCTCCTGCGAACGCTAAAACACCTGTGCTTAACTATCAACTGTATGATGAAGGCGATGGTATGTTAAGTGCGCAGGCTAATGGCGGCTCAACGCCTTCGGCTGTAACGCATCACGATGGGAGTATTTGGTTTGCAACTGCTAAGGGGGTAAGTACTGTAAAACCTGCTCGCTTAAAAGCATCAACGCAAATTGCACTGCCGACCATTATTGAAAATATTTTTGTAGATGGTAAGCCTATTGCACTTCCGCTTGAAGGTGAGTCGGTCTTTTTACCGCCGGGGGTTTCTCGTTTATCGTTTCATTATGCAGGGCTGAGCTTTATTATGCCGCAGCGATTAAACTTTCAAACCCAATTAAAAGGGTTTAACGATAAATGGGTTAATCGCCAACATATGACCGGTGCTGAGTACACCAATTTACCTCCAGGTGAGTATACCTTTATGGTACGCGCAAGTTACCCTAACGCACATTGGCAAGATAATCAGCAAGCTGTAAATATTGTAATTCAATCATTTTTTTGGCAAAAACCGCAATTTAAGTTTGCAATATTTGTACTTTTTTTAATGGTTATTTTTGCCATATACAAATACCGTTTATATCACTATAAAAAAATAGAAATAGAGCTGACTAATCGCGTAGAAAAACAAACGCAAGACCTACAAACGCAAGCCAATGCGTTTGCGTACCAAGCAACGCACGACCAACTTACCGATATGCCTAACAGGCGTGCTTTTGATAGCTGGCTTGCCCATAACTTTGCCACTTACAAACAGCAAAACCGACCTTTAGCCATAGCCATACTGGATATTGATCACTTTAAGCGAATTAACGATAACTGGTCGCATATAGTTGGCGACAAAGTGATTTGTACTATTGCAGATCTGCTTAAAGATGGCTGCCAAGAAAACCAGCATATAGCACGATGGGGCGGTGAAGAGTTTACCATTGTTTTTGCAGATAAAACCGCCGGCGAAGCAAAAATGATATGTGAAGCACTGCGCGAGAGCATTGCTCAACATGACTTTTCGGCCATTGGTGAGGGGTTAAGTGTAACAGCGAGTTTTGGTTTGTCTGACTCAACCAATGTGGGTGATTACGACCGTCTTTTATCGCGAGCAGATCAAGCCTTATACAAAGCTAAAAATAGCGGACGAAATTGCACAGAAATTATCTGATTGAAAATGAGTGCAGGCGCACATATTAATAAGAGACTAACTTATTTTGGATGTCCCCATGATAAACGGGCTACTCATTTTTGCTTTGGCTATTTTTGTTGTAATTTATTGGCGCTGGCAGTCACTACAAAACTGGCTTTGGAATAAAAAATATAAAAACGCGGTTTTAAACTCTCAACAAAAAGAAATACTCCTTCGTTGCATGCCTATCTATAAAAAGATGACGGACAACGACAGAGCCAAGCTTGAGCGCCACATAATATGGTTTTTAAGCGAAAAGCGCTTTTTAGGCCGAGACGGACTAAAGCTAACCCCCGCCATGAAGCTGATAGTTGCTGCCGATGCCTGTGTGTTAGTGCTTAATAAACCTTGGCCACTTTATAAAAACGTAAAAGAAATTTTACTCTACCCTAGTGCGTATTACGCGCCGCAATCTACACGAGATAGTGCTGGGCTGGTTAGTTACCACAACGCTGTGCGCTTAGGTGAGTCGTGGCCTGGTGGCACGTTAGTGCTGAGTTGGCACGATGTACTAGAAGGTAACCGCTTACCAAGCGATGGCCATAATTTAGTGTTTCATGAATTTGCCCACCAGTTAGATCAAGAAACCGGAAAAACCACTGGCACTCCATTACTAAAAACCCCCAATGCTTACAAAGAGTGGGCCCGTGTGTTTAGCCGTGCTTTTGTACAGTTAAAAAGTCATGTTGCTTATAACATGCCCCATGTTATTCATAGTTATGGGGCAACCAACGAGGCTGAGTTTTTTGCTGTACTCACAGAGACCTTTTTAGAAAAGCCAGCGCAGCTTAGACAACACGACCCTGAAATTTATAGAATGCTGGTGGATTACTACCAATTTGACCCTATAGTTTGGCATTAATTTTTGGTGCTTGGTCTGATAACGCTGGCAAGTTAGCGCTGTTTTTGTTGCAATCGTGTTAGAGAGTTTAACTGCAATAATAACAAGCGAGAAATGCATGAAAAAAATGCTTCACACTGCACTGGCTTTATCAGTCGCCCTAGCAATAGGTCAGCCGTACGCAAACGAAGATCAAGAAAAGTGGCAGGTAGACTCACCAAAAGGTGAGTTTTTAGATGCAACCATTAGTACCGAGCAAGGCACATGGATGAACATTGATGTTAGTCCTGATGGCAACACGCTAGTGTTTGACTTACTTGGCGACATTTACACTATGCCTATAAGCGGAGGTGAAGCAACTAAACTCACCTCAGATATTGCTTGGCAAATGCAACCTCGCTTTAGCCCAGATGGTAAATATATTGCGTTTACCTCAGATCAAGGCGGTGGTGATAATATTTGGGTTATGGATGTTGATGGAAGCAATCAACACGCTGTGACTGACGAAACCTTTAGACTTTTAAACAGCCCCGCATGGAGTCCTGATGGCGATTACCTTGTCGCACGTAAACACTTTACCGCTAGTCGCTCACTAGGGGCTGGAGAAGTGTGGCTTTATCACAAAGCCGGTGGTAAAGGTGTTCAGCTTACTAAACGCGAGAACGACCAAAAAGACTTAGGTGAGCCAATGTTCTCGCCAGATGGGCGCTATGTTTACTTTTCTCATGATGCAACGCCTGGTAAAACCTTTCACTACTCTAAAGATTCTGTTGCCGGTATTTATAAAATTAAGCGCTTTGACCGACAAACCGGCGACATTGAAACAATTATTGAAGGAATGGGCGGTGCAATAAGACCGACTCCTTCACCTGATGGTAAAAAGCTTGCCTATATAAGACGTGATGATTTTCAAACCAGCTTGTACCTATACGACCTAACCAGTGGCGAGCACACTAAGCTCTACGACAAGCTTGAACGCGATATGCAAGAAACCTGGGCTATTCATGGAGTGTACCCGACAATTGCTTGGACCCCAGATAACGAAGAGCTTGTGTTTTGGGCTGGCGGTACAATTCATAAATTAGCCGTTGATGATAAAACAGTCGCCCCAATTGACTTTAAAGTACAAACCACTAAAAAGATTCAAAAGGCAGTACGCTTTACACAAGATTTAGATACCGATGAGTTTGACGTAAAAATGTTGCGTAACGTACAGGTTAGCCCCGATGGCGAAACCGCTATTTTTGAAGCATTAGGGTATATTTATAAACGCGATTTAGACTCAGGTAAAATTAAGCGCTTAACTAAACAAACCGATCATTATGAGCTGTTCCCGCAGTACTCCCGCGACGGTAAAAAGATTGTTTACACCACTTGGAATGACAGTAAGCAAGGCACTGTGCGTGTGGTCTCTGCGCGCAGTGGTCGTGGTGATACTATTACAACGCAACCGGGTAAGTATGTAGAGCCTACGTTTAGCCCTGACGGCAAAACAATCGTTTATCGTAAAGCCACCGGCGGAAGTATTTTAAATCCTAAGTGGTCGCTTAACCCGGGCGTTTATAAAGTAAGTGCAAAAGGGGGAGAGAGCGAGCTTATTTCTAAAAGTGGTTATCAACCTCAGTTTGGTAGTACCAATGACCGTGTATTTATCATGAGCCCGTGGCCTAAGCCTACCTTAAGTGTTGTGGAGCTTGAGAGTAAAAAGATACGCAAGCTTTATGAGTCGGAGCATGCCACTGAATTTCGAGTTTCACCAGATGGTAAATACTTAGCGTTTGCAGAGCGTTTTAAAGTATTTGTTACCCCGCTGGTGCAAAGCGGTTCACCTATTACAATAAGCCCTAAAGATAATCAGTTTCCTATTGAGCAGCTGTCTGTACGTGCGGGTGAAAATATAAGCTGGAGTGCTAATAGTAATAAGCTGTACTGGAGCTTAGGCCCCGAGCTATACCATGCAAGCCTTGATGGCATGTTTGCTATAAACAATGCAGGCGAGGCCGACTTTAAAGTTAAAAGTGGCGAAAACATTAGCTTTAGTAAAAAAATGGCCGAGCCAAAAGGTATGATTGCTTTAAAAGGTGCAAACATTATTACCATGAATGGCGAACAGGTCATTGAAAACGGCGTTATAATTACCGATGGTAAACACATTAAATCGATTGGCAAAGTGGGTGAGGTTACTATTCCTAGAGATGCCGATGTTATTGATGTTACAGGTAAAACAATTATGCCTGGGATTGTTGATGCGCACGCACATGGCTCTCAGGCAAGTGATGAAATAATCCCACAGCAAAACTGGAAAAACTTCGCAGGTTTAGCGCTCGGTGTTACCACAATTCATGACCCATCAAACGATACATCAGAGATATTTACTGCCAGTGAAATGCAAAAGGCCGGTATGATTGTTGGGCCACGAATTTTTTCTACCGGCACTATTTTATATGGAGCAAATATGCCTGGTTACACCTCGCACATTGACTCCTTAGACGATGCTAAATTTCATTTAGAGCGCCTTAAAAAGGTTGGAGCCTTTAGTGTTAAATCGTATAACCAGCCGCGCCGCGAGCAACGCCAACAAGTTATTGAAGCAGGGCGAGAGCTTGAAATGATGATAGTGCCAGAGGGCGGCTCACTGTTACAACATAATTTAAGCATGGTTGTTGATGGGCATACGGGCATTGAGCACTCAATTCCGGTTGAGAATATTTACGATGATATAAAACAATTATGGTCGCAAAGTGATGTAGGTTACACACCAACGCTTGTTGTCGCCTATGGCGGAATTTGGGGGGAAAACTACTGGTATGACAAAACCGATGTGTGGAATCATCCGCGTTTAAGTAAGTTTGTGCCTAAAAATCAATTATTACCGCGTTCAATGCGCCGAGTAAAAGCGCCCGATCATCACTATAACCACTTTAATAACGCCCGTGTCGCTAAAGAGCTGCAAGATTTAGGTGTACTGGTAAATTTAGGTGCGCATGGGCAACGTGAGGGCTTAGGTGCCCACTGGGAAATGTGGATGTTTGCTCAAGGCGGTATGAGTTCACTTGAGGCAATTAGAGCCTCTACGCTTGACCCTGCTAAATACTTAGGGCTTGATAAAAATATAGGCTCGTTAGAAGTCGGTAAGCTTGCCGATTTAATAGTTATTAATGGCGATCCGCTGAAAAATATTCGCGATTCAGATAAAGTCGATTATACCATGATCAATGGGCGCTTATTTGATGCAAGCACAATGAACGAAGTGGGTAAAAAGCCGCGAAAGCCACTTTATTTTGAAAAGCTATAATTGTAATACATATTTAAAAAGCGGCTATTAGCCGCTTTTTTTAGCTCAAAATAAGTTATTTAATAAAGCGAATTGATAGAAGGTGATAAACAGGCATAAAAAAACCGCTTAACGCGGCTTTTTTATCAATCACATGTGTTTAAACAACACCGCGCGGTAAGCGACAGTCGTGATCTTTACTTGCAAGCTCAACAATCCAAAGCTCTTCAGCTGTGTAGCCGTCTTCGCTTTGTGTTACCACAGTAAACGGTGCCGTTTTTTGTGCTTTAACAGGCGCAGCCGCTTTAGTTTTAGTTTTTTTCGCAGGCGCTTTTTGCTCAGCTTGTGCAGGCGATTTGCCAGCGCTTAGTTCTTTCGTTAGCTCTGCTACATCAGCTAGGCGTAAGTTTTTGCCACCATCGATGCTGTACCAGCCTGGTTTTGTAGTAATTTCAGGTTTTTTACCATTGGCAGCTTCATATGCAGCTTCAAAGGCAGATAAAACTTCTGTTTTGTCTAGTTTGCTCATCAGAGACCCTATACGTTGTGAACACAGATAAAGAAGCCGTATTTATACCTATTTTCCAACTGTTTTTCAATTTTTTGCGATTTTCCTTCCATTTTAGCCCCATAAACGCCAAAATTTGCACAAAATTCAGTGCTGAGTAAGGTAATAAGTATGCAACGTAGAGAATTTAACCAACTATTAAACGACATTTTAGAACCTCACACAATTAAAGATTTTTGCCCTAATGGGTTGCAAGTCGAAGGTAAAAACGAAATCAAAACGATTGTTACGGGAGTGACTGCAAGCCAAGCACTCATTGATGCAGCGATAGAAAAAAAAGCCGATGCGATTTTAGTTCACCATGGTTATTTTTGGAAAGGTGAATCGCAGCCTATTATCGGCATGAAAAAACGCCGTATAGGTGCCTTATTAGCGCACGATATTAATTTATTTGCTTATCACTTACCGCTTGATATTCACCCTGTTATAGGTAACAACGCCCAGCTGGCTAATTTGCTCGATATCGAAATAGAGACAGGGCTTGAACCCGTTACAAATAGCGTTGCTATGAAAGGACGGTTAAAAACTCCGCTTACAGGTAGCGAGTTTGCAAATAAAATAGCTAAAGTTTTAAACCGTGAACCATTACGTAGTGTTGTACGCGATGAAAAAATTAACACCATTGCGCTGTGTACAGGAGGCGGGCAAGGTTATATCGATTTAGCAGCAGAGCAGGGAGTTGATGCATACCTAACGGGTGAAGCATCAGAACAAACGATTCATAGCTCGCGAGAGCAAAATATAGACTTTTTTGCAGCAGGGCATCATGCAACCGAACGGTACGGAATTAAAGCGCTTGGTGAGCTACTTGCTAAAGAGCATGGTTTTGATGTGAGTTTTATAGATATAGATAACCCAGTATAAGTGTATATACTCTACAGCGCCTCTGGGTTTATCCAGCGGCGCACACTTATCCAAGCATTCCCAATCACTTCATGGGCATATTGCGTTACTACACGTAATGCCTCAGCATTTGGTATAAATTGTTTATACAAAGGTAAAGCCGCAAAATTGTGATAATCCGTAGCGGCAGGAATAACCTTAACACCTTGGGCATTAAACAAGTTTTTTGCGCGCGGCATGTGTAGCACAGACGTAACTAGTGCAACTTTAAAATCAACGAGTTTAGGGGCGAGTAGCTTGGCTTCGGCAGCGGTATCCATTGCTTGCGGGTTTTGTTTTATGCGGCTTTTGCTTATTCCTAAATCTATTGCTACTTGGCTCATTAACGCGCTATTTGTTACTTTGTTGTAGCCACCGCCAGACACGATAAGCGTTGCATTAGGGTATTTTTTTGCAAGCTTGACGCCTTCTACCAAGCGAGTAAGCGCACAATTTCCTAACTGATTATTAGCGCTTAAAGCAGGGTTTGGGTTTATATCGCACCCCAGCACAACAATCTTATCAAGGCTTGGGTGTTTTAGTGCATTAAATGCCAGTGATACGAGCTCATTGTGTTTAATAAGTTGATGCGCAGCAAACGGTGTACTTAACACTGTAAGCGTTAATATACTCAAACTTGCGAGCACTAAAGCAGGCTTACGTCCACGAAACGCTAAAACTAGCATTACAAACGTAAGTAAACCAAATAGCGGGAGTGGCATAATTAAGCCACCTAATAATTTTTTTAATTCAAACATAACAAGCAACATAAAACCCAATAGGCCTTATGTTACTTATTCGTTTATGATTTATCGACCGTTATTTTGCTTACAGGTATTTAAAAAATGGCGATAAACGGGGTTGTCTTTCATGTCTTTTTTCATTGCTAGGTACATAGGGCGGGTTAGGCCTAGTGCTCCAAGCGGGATTGATTTAATTAAACCTTGGCTTTCGTAAGGAGTTACCAACCAATCAGGCAACGCTGCTACACCCATTCCTGCACTCACAAGCTGAAAAATTAATAAGCCTTGGTCTACATTTTTTAAGGTACCGTCAAAGCGGGCATTTTGAATAAAGTGTTTAAATATATCTTGTCGCTCGCGCGGAATAGGGTACGAAATGATGGTTTCGTTTTTTAAATCAAGCGCCGTTACATATGCTTTTTTAGCTAGGTCGTGATCAGGGGCGACAATAAGCTTTAATTTAAAATCAAATAAGTGAGCGTATTCAAGCTTATCAGGCTCGCGTATATCTGAAGTTAATACTAAGTCGAGCTCATCATTGAGTAAATCTGGTATAGCGTCGTAGCTAAAGCCGCGTTCGTAGTCAATTTTGATGTCTGGCCAAAAATTATTAAATTCTTTAATTGTTGGAAGCAGCCAATGAAAACACGCATGGCATTCAACACTTAAGCGTAGTTGAGAAATTGGTTGATTCAGGCTTTCTTTTAAGCGGCACTTCGTGGCTTCTACTTTTGGCAAAACGTCGTTAGCAAGTTCAAGTAAAAGCATTCCTTGAGGTGTAAAGCGCACAGGCTGCGTTTTTCTTTCAAATAATTGGCAGTCTAATTTGTTTTCTAAGTCTTTAATTTGATGAGATAAAGCTGATTGCGTTAAAAATAATTCGCGGGCTGTATTAACTAACGATCCGGTGTCTTTTAATGTCGCAATAGTTTTAAGGTGTTTTATATCAATCATCTTTAATAATTCTCAAGGGAAAAGTGAGTTTGGCTCAGATTGACTACATACTACGCCTTTACAAAAAACGTTTCAACGTCTAGATGGCTAAAATAATCCATTAATTACTAAAGTACACCCTTAAAGTTAAATTAATTAATGTGAGCACTTTACTTGCTACTGGTTTGATGAGTTTGCCATGAGTTTAGCTCAAGTTGTTTTGTAGGTTATGTAGCTGCGGTGTAAAGCAGCGTTATGGACAGGGGGATTTAATAAATGGCACAGGTTTTTAAGCGGGATAAGTAATTATAAAAACTAAGTAGGATAAGTAATTATAAAAACGCGCAAAACAAGTATGTGTTTAATGGGCTAAAGCTTAAACAGTAATAATATGTTTTTATTGCTTTAAAACTGAGCGCTTAAATAAACGAATGGGTATTACGGGGCTTACTTTTTACACCTTTTTGGTTTTGAAAATGTAAGCCTTTGGATAACAGCTACTACAGGGGTTTATTGATAAGTTGAATAGCGCGTTGTGCTGTAACCGGTTTTGACTTTAAAAAGCCTTGACCGTAATTACATTGAGTGCCTTGTAAAATAGTGAGTTGCTCTTGGGTTTCGATTCCCTCGGCCACTACTTCAAAATTTAATGATTGCGCTAGTGAGAGAATGGCCTCGACTAACGGGTTATTGGTTTTATTGAGGTGATCGATAAAGCTTTTATCTATTTTTAAAATATGGATAGGTAATTGGTGTAAGTAACCAAGCGCTGAGTAACCGGTGCCAAAATCATCCAAGCATAATTTCACTTTAAGTGGGGCAAGCCCTTCTATTATTTGCGTTGCTAAATCAAGGTTAGCAATAAGCCCTGATTCAGTGATTTCTAAACATAACGATCCTAAAGGCAGTTGGTATTTATTATACAATGCGTGAACTTGGGCAACAAAGTCGAGGCTAGCAAAGTGACGCGATGACACATTGACCGTTACTTTTAAAAATCGATGGCCTAATGTGTGCCAGTGCGCAATGTGTTGTGCAGCGAGGTCAAGCAAGTGCAAATCGAGGTTAATAATTTGTCCGGTGGTTTCGGCTATCGGAATAAACTCATTGGGTGGCACAAACCCTTTTTTAGGATGGTGCCATCTCACTAATGCCTCAAAGCCGACAACTTCGCTTGTCGCTATAGCAAAAATAGGTTGAAAATAAAGCTCAAATTCGTTGTGTTCAATGCCATGTTGTAAGTCGTTTTCTATATCGGCATGTGTTTTGAGCTTTTTACGCATGGTGTTATTAAAAAACTTAACCTGACCACGCCCGCTTGATTTAGCTTCGTACATAGCGGCATCGGCTTGCTGTAATAGCAAATAGGCTTTATCGTCGCTGCTTTCACTAAAGGCTATGCCAATGCTGGTTGATGCTTGTAATAAGTGACTATCAACATTTAGTGGCTTAGCAAGCGCTGTATTTATTCGTTTTAGTGCTTCGCTAACCTGGTTTCGGTGGGTGATATTTTCCATAAAAATGGCAAATTCGTCGCCACCGAGTCGTGCAAATGTATCGGTGTTTCTGACGGTGCCTTTTATGAGCTCACAAATTTTAATTAAAAAATGATCGCCAACCTCATGACCAAGCGAATCATTTATACTTTTAAATCGATCAAAATCTAAATAAAGTAAGGCATGGCTCGTGCCTTTTTTAACACGTGATAAACGCAAAATAGCATGTTTAATACGCTCAATAAGTAACGAGCGATTAGCAAGCCCTGTTAACTCATCGTGCAATGCTTTGTGTTCAAGCTCTTGCCTTGCAAGCTGCCTATCTATGGCCATACTAATTTGCCTACTTACGTAGGTTAAAAGCGCACTGTCGTGCTCGCTATAGTGCAAATTTTTATCGTAACTTTGAACAACGATTACACCGCTTATCCTATCATTCGCTTTAAAAGGTACACCTAGCCAAGATTCCGAAAGACGACCTACAAGTTTAAAGTCGCCATTGTCTATATGTTGCTGATAATCGTTTTGGTTTAATAGCAGTGCACTGTCTGATTTTAATAAATAATACGAAGCTGTATCTTTTAATTGTTCTTTTGATATTTTTTTATGTGCATGTGTTTGTATGCCTTCTTCAACAATGTAAACCAAATCGAGTATGTCTATTTGCTTATCGTAAAGAGCAATAAAAAAGTTATCAGCAGGCAGTAAGCTATTTATTATGTTGTGGAGTGATTCAAAAAAGGTATCTAGGTTACTGGCTTTATACGTTAAATTAGCTATTTGCAGTAAACTGTTTTCAAGCTTTTGGGCGTCGTTTAACTGATTTACTGTGTGCTTTAAGCTATTAACTGTGTTTACTTGATTTAGTTTTGCACTGAGCAAATGCGCAACCGTGGTTAAAATTTCCAAGTGGGCGTTTGTGAAATAGTTTTTTATTGGGTGTTCACAATCAATCACCCCTAAAACCTGATCTTTGTATATAAGTGGCACGCACAGCTCCGACTGGGCAGGGCGCTCATCAGCAATGTAGCGGGGGTCTTGCGTTACGTCACCAATAATAATAGCGGTGCCCGTACGGGCTACATAACCGGTTATACCTTCGTTAAAGCCTATTATTTTGCGCTCCGCTTGGTACTTGTCTCGCGAATGAGTTATCCCCATAGAGGCAACTTGATTGAGCAGTAGGCGCGTTTCATCAGCCAGGTAAATCACGCAATCAACAAACCCGAGGCGGTTAACTACTTGAGTGGTTACATACTCAAATAATTCTTCTAAGGTATCGAGCTGTAACAAGCTAGAAGAGAACTGATTGATTATGCTTAGCTGCTCGGTTTTAATTTCGAGCGCTTTATAAGTATCGAGGTGATTCGACATAAGGTAGTTTTATTCTTTTTATTTGTATTAGCAGTGATAAGTTAACCCAAATTTAAGGCAGGTTCAAAATAAAACGCTTAAATGGCGGTATTCGTCGTTAAACTTAAACCCAATCGTATTTTGCAGCCTCATAGAAGGGAATAAATTAGATAACACTTTACTAGATCTTCTCATATGCCTATGATCGGATAAATTCAGCCGTGGAAAAAAGTAATGAGCATTAATAGTAATTTAAAAAACACATTAACCATAACTCGTCCTGATGATTGGCATGTCCATTTACGCGATGGTGAGCAACTTAAAGATACAGTACGCGATATTAGCCGCTACATGGGCCGCGCCATCATAATGCCAAACCTAGTACCGCCAGCAACCAGCACAGATTTAGCGCTAGCATATCGAGAGCGAATTATGGCAGCGGGGCCACAAGGCAACTTTGAACCGCTAATGGTACTTTACCTAACTGATAAAACCACACCTGAAGAAATCAAAAAAGCCAAAGCAACCGGTAAAATTGTTGCTGCAAAGCTTTACCCTGCTGGGGCAACCACTAACTCAGACTCAGGGGTTACCTCAGTAAAGAATATTTATCCTGTATTAGAAGCGATGCAAGAAGTGGGCATGCTATTATTAGTGCATGGCGAGGTGACTGATTCATCAATAGATATTTTTGACCGTGAAAAAGTATTTTTAGAGACAATTTTAGGCGATGTTGTAGCAGACTTTCCAAATCTAAAAATAGTGCTAGAGCACATTACAACAAAAGATGCTGTTGATTTTGTAACAGCCGCTCCACAAAATGTAGCCGCAACGATTACCGCGCATCACTTATTGTATAACCGTAACCATATGTTAGCAGGTGGCATACGCCCACATTATTACTGTTTGCCTATCCTAAAACGTAATATTCATCAACAAGCTTTAATGGCTGCTGCGGTAAGTGGTAATAAAAAATTCTTCTTAGGCACTGACTCAGCACCGCACTATAAAGATAAAAAAGAAGCTGCTTGTGGTTGTGCTGGCGCCTATACAGCCCATGCTGCTATTGAGCTTTACGCAGAGGCTTTTGAAGAAGCAGGGGCGCTGGATAAACTGGAAGGATTTGCAAGTCATTTTGGCCCTGACTTTTACGGCCTTGCTCGTAACACCGATACTATTACCTTAGAGAAAAGCCCTTGGCAAGTACCTGCTAGCTATACTCTTGGTGACTCGAAAGTTGTGCCTATTAAGGCAGAAGCTACAATTGACTGGCAGGTTAAATAAAGTACATTAAATGTATATTATAATAAGGCCGTATAGCTTGCTGTACGGCCTTTTTTTGCTTGTAATTTAGCCTTTGCACTCTTCTTAACGCTACTTGCAACTCTCTTTATTTGCAAAGCTGACTACCCAAACACGATTTGTTACAATTACAAGTTAAAAATTTACTGTTTATTAAGCAATTTAAGCTTTAAAAATAACCACTTATGTTTATCTCTTTAATTATCTTTGTTCTTAGCAAATAAATCTCAATTAATAGAGCCAAAAAAATATTAATGTGTTAACCTTAACTTGCTTTGAGTTTTTGCGTATTGAATTTACGGATATTGTGCTGCGTTTAAGGTTACCGGTTAGGTTAAAACTTGTTCCTGTACTATACCTCCAGAATTTTGGGCACTGACTCAGGGAGGATATAGCCATAATAATATGGCTGAATTTTAATTATTGACTTACAGGAAAATTTAGTATGTCGGTTACTGGTAAAGTAAAATTTTTCAACGAAGCTAAAGGCTTTGGTTTCATTGAACAAGAAAATGGTCCTGACGTGTTTGTACATTTCAGCGCAATCACTGGTTCTGGTTTTCGCACTCTTAGCGAAGGTCAAGCAGTGACTTTCAGCATCAAACAAGGTCAAAAAGGCCCTGAAGCTGAGAACGTAGAAGTAGCATAATTTAATTATGTGAACCTTAGTTCATCTTGGTGAAGCAGTTTTCTGTTTCACCATAATTCTTAAAAATTCCCCTTCTTAGTTTTCGTTCTCGCTCTACAGTAAAGCATTTAGTTTTGCAGTTTACCTCTCTTAATAGTTTCTACATTAAACATGCTTAGTTTTTCCTAATTAATAGCTAACTCTTCTTTGAACAACGGCGCTGTTTAATACATTAGCGAGTTGCAGCCAACGCACTCTCATCAAAATTAAACAATACACACTATGTCTCAACAAACTGTAAAATAACGGCCGTTGTAGGGGCTTTAATAGCGTTTTACTTTGGATAAGAATAATTAAAGCTTATTAACTTATTTGCAGTAATATTTATACATCCGCCACAAGGGCTTTTAAATAGCCTTATTTTTATACGATAAAGCGTAGGATTT
Organism: Pseudoalteromonas sp. P1-13-1a; assembly: GCF_001401875.1. NCBI lineage: Bacteria > Pseudomonadati > Pseudomonadota > Gammaproteobacteria > Alteromonadales > Pseudoalteromonadaceae > Pseudoalteromonas > Pseudoalteromonas sp. P1-13-1a. Next base: position 29,817 of record NZ_LKDV01000037.1, read on the forward strand.
ACAAGATAAGCTGTATTTTTAGCCTAATTTAATTAAATTTAGTTCATTAATTTGTCACATATTTATTATTTTTGTTTTTTTTTAAGGTGTAATTCAGTTTTGTTGAGATGTTGCATTTTTGTTTCACGTAAGTGTCTAATTTTTAACTAGTGTTTAATTTTAAAGGGGCTATATAATACCAAGGCGGCTTGGTGGTGGTTACATTTATGTTAACGGTATTTTTTATGGTACTTTAGTTTTAGCTTTTTCACGGTATTTATTTACTTAGAATAGCTAACATCAAGTTGACAGGGCGTATTGCATTTAGCATTATTGGAGGGTTGATATCTATTAAAAGATATCAGGGTTGTCATCCTTAATCAGGTTGATAATTAAATTATAAAAGTAACATTACTTAATTGGTTGGGAACTATGTCTGTTAAAATCAGAAAGAGTCTTGTAGCATCTGCGTTGGTTGGCGCTTTTGCATTTGCAAGCAGCAATGTGATTGCAGATCCTTTGAATGACGTGCAAAAAGCAGGTCAGCAAATTCAAAAGGCTGCTGTTAAGTCTCAAACTAAAATTGACAACGTATACGGTCAAACTCAAGAGCTAATCGCTGAGTACCGTAGTATTGTTGATGAGACTGAACTTATGAAAGTGTACAACGATCACGTAGCACGTTTGGTCGCTGACCAAAATGCATCAATCGAATCGTTTGACCGTCAAATCGCTACTATCGATAACACTAAACAAAACGTTGTGCCTTTGATGTATCGCATGATCGATACGCTTGAGCAATTCATCAAAGCGGACGTTCCGTTCAATCTTGATTCTCGTCTTGCTCGTGTAGAAAGACTTCGTGAAATCATGGCTTCTGCGTCTGTAACGACGTCTGAGAAATTCCGCCAAGTTCTTGAAGCATACACAGTTGAAACTGCTTACAGCTCAGCTGTAACTGCTTCTCAAGGTACTTTAGAAGTTGATGGTAAAAACATTAACGTTGATATCGGTCGTTTAGGTCGTATCACTTACGTAGCACAATCTTTTGACTTAAAACACGCTTGGGTGTGGGACAACAACACTAAAGAGTGGAAAGAATTAGGTGAAGAATACCTAAAACCAGTTAAAGAAGTGATTCGTATGGCGCGTAAGCAAGCGACACTAGAACTTGTTAAACTACCAATCTTTGGCGCGGAGTAATCGAATAATGAAGAAACTATTTAAAGGTTTTGCTGTTGCAGCAGTACTATCTGTTTCTGCAGGTACCGCGCTTAATGCACATGCAAATACTGATGCTTTAGATAAAATTCTTGAGCAAGTAAAGCAAGAACGTATCTCTGAAGGTAAAATCAATAAGCAACGTGAGCAAGAGTTCTTATCAGAACGTGCTGACAAGCAAGCATTACTTAACAAAGCGAAAAGCCAATTAGCGTCTGAAAAAGCACGCGGTGACAGCTTAGCTAAGCAATATGCACAAAACGAAAATACATTAGCTGAAAAAGAGCAAGCGCTTCAAAACGCACAAGGTACTCTTGGTGAAATGTTTGGTGTTGTACGTCGTGCAGCGCAAGACGCTATCGGTTCTATCGAAGCTTCATTAGTAAGTGCTGAAAAGCCAGGCCGTGCAGAAGTACTTCGTTCATTAGCAGCTGCTAAAGAACTTCCAACAGTTCGTGAACTTGAAGAACTTTGGATTGCACTTCAAACAGAAATGACTGAGTCAGCAAAAGTTTCTACTTTTGAAACTGAAGTGTCAGGTCTTGACGGTAACTCTACAGTTAAGCAAGTAACACGTATTGGTAACTTTAACTTAGTTACTGACGAAGGTTACTTAATCTACTCGCCAGAGACAAAATCTATTCAGCCTTTAGGGAAACAACCTGATAGCTACATTTTAGATGGTATCTCTGCTCTTGAAGGTACTTCTTCTGATAATTACGCTGGCGTATACATTGACCCGACTCGTGGTGCAATCTTACGTATCAACACGCAGAAGAAAACGCTTATGGAATACTACGAGCAAGGTGCTGAAGTTGGTTACATCATTACAGTTTTATTAGCTGTTGGTCTACTAATCTTCTTAGTACGTTTCGTTGACTTAGCGCTTACTACTTCTAAGATCAAGTCTCAGCTTAAAAACTTGTCTACACCGAATACAAACAACCCACTGGGTCGTATTCTTAAAGTGTACCATGACAACAAGAGCCAAGACGTTGAAAACCTTGAGCTTAAACTTGATGAAGCTATCTTACGTGAAACGCCACGTGTTGAAGCTGGTATCAACATCATCAAGATTCTTGCTGCAATCGCACCGTTACTTGGTCTACTAGGTACAGTAATCGGTATGATCTTAACGTTCCAAACAATCACATTGTTCGGTACGGGCGATCCGAAGATCATGGCTGGTAACATCTCTCTAGCTCTTGTAACTACAGCGCTAGGTCTAATTGCTGCACTACCACTTATCCTACTTCATTCAATTGTTGCAGGTCGTAGTAAGTCAGTATTACATATCCTTGATGAGCAAAGCGCGGGTATCGTTGCTACTCACGCGGAGAAGGAGAAAGCCTAATGCTAGTCCTGATGGAGATATGGGAATCTATCAGGGATTTTGTTGGCACAGGCGGCCAGGTATTATACGTGGTCGCGATAGCACTCTTTCTTATGTGGGTTTTAATGATTGAGCGCTATTGGTTCCTACTTGCTGAATTTCCTCGTTTAACGAAGGATATTGTAGCAAAGTGGGATGCCCGCCAAGACACTACGTCTTGGTACGCACACAGAATCCGTGAAGCATGGATTTCTGAAGCGTCTGAAAAATTAGATCAGCGTATGTTGTTGATTAAAACATTAGTAGCTGTTTGTCCTTTAATAGGCTTACTTGGAACTGTAACGGGTATGATCGCGGTTTTTGAAACTATGGCAACCCAAGGTACTGGTAATGCACGTTTAATGGCATCAGGTATTTCAATGGCAACAATCCCAACAATGGCTGGAATGGTTGCGGCACTATCTGGAGTTTTCTTTAGCTCACGCCTTGAGGCAAGAGCGAGAATGGTGAAAGCCAAACTTGTAGATAGCATGCCTCATCACTAGAGAGAGAATTAAATATGGCACGTAAACAACGTTTTCGTGAAGAAGAAGAAGCAGCGGTAGATATGACGCCAATGCTTGACATCGTATTTATCATGCTTATTTTCTTTATCGTAACTACATCGTTCGTTAAAGAGGCTGGTATCGAGGTCAATAAACCTAAAGCGGCCCAAGCTACGAAGCAAAAAAATGCTAACATTTTTGTTGCTATTCGCAGTGATGGTGCTATCTGGATTGATAAACAGCAAGTTGATGTTGAACGTGTTTCAGCAAAAATCGAAAGTTTATTAGCAGAACAACCTACTGATGTTGTGATTTTGCAAGCTGATAAAGAAGCAAAACACGGCGTAGTGGTTAAAGTTATGGACCAGATCAAAGCGACAGGTGATAACCTGAGAATTTCAATAGCTGGAGATCAGTAATGATTCGTTTTCTGTTTTCACTGATTGCAGGTGGGGCAGTTACTTTCGGCTTGTTCTACTTCATGGCTTACCTCATCTCTGGTGGGGCTGACCGTAATACTGAACAAAAAGAGCAGATCATAGTCGAAATAATGACGAATCCGCCTGAATCTAAGGTGCAGGAGAGGAAGCGTGTTCCGCCTCCGCCTCCGCCACCGCCAAAGCAGCCGCCTAAACCGCAGCCGCCACAGCCGGAGAATAACAATCCTAACCCTGGTGCTATGTCATTTAACATGGGTAGCATTGATGTAGGAAGTTCGGCTGGTGGACTAAGTGGTCCAGGTGCATTTGGACGAGATGGTGATGCGACACCTATCGTTCGTATTGAACCAAAATATCCAACGCAAGCAGCGCGTGATGGTAAAGAAGGTTGGGTACAACTTTCGTTCACAATTGATGAGTTAGGTGGCGTAACTGACGTTCAAGTTATTGACGCAGAACCAAAACGTATCTTTGACCGTGAAGCTAAACGTGCACTGCGCAAGTGGAAATACCGTCCTAAAATTATTGACGGTAAACCACAGAAACAAGTTGGTTTACAAGTTCAACTAGACTTTAAACTTAACCAAGGCTAAGGAGGCGAGTAATGAGAAATTTATCTAAAGTAACTGCTCTTGCAATTCTTATGTCTGTGTCAGGTGCAGCTATTACTGCACCTGTATTAGCAGCGCCGGATTACGCTAAAATTGAAGAGCGTAAAAAAGCCAAGACTAAAATCATGGGCGAGCGTACTGGTAAAAAGGTAATTAAAGCGTTTGACTTGTACAATGAAGACAAAATTGATGAAGCAATTGCCTTGTTAAAAGAGATTGACGCATCTAACGACTTTGATAAAGCGACTGTAAATCGTTACCTAGGTAGCATGTACGCGCAAAAAGAGAAGTACGATGAAGCGATTAAATACTCTAGACAAGCGGTTGCCCCTGATATTTTAAACTTCGCAGATCACGAGCAAACTTTAAAGCTATTAGGTGATTTATACGCAGGTACTGAAAAGTTCCAAGAAGCCAAAAAAGCTTATACTGCTTGGATGGACTTCACCGGCGAAGAAGACCCTAAAGTGTACACTCGTATTGCGCAAGCTAACTATCAGTTAGGTCAGTTTCGTGATGTTTTTGAACCTGCCGACAAGGCAATCTCATTACAAAAGGAGCCTAACAAGGCGCCTTACCAATTAAAATTAGGTTCTTACTTTGAACTTAAAGATTACGCCAACATGGTGAAAATTGGTGAAGAGATTGTACGAGTTTGGCCTGATGACAAAAAAGCCTGGGTTAGTTTAGGTAAATATTACCTACAAACCGAAGACTACGCCAAAGGTCTAGCGACCATGGAAGTAGCATTCAAAAATGGCTATTTTGAAGCGGAAGTAGATTACAAAGTACTTTCTAACTTTTACTCTTTAAACGAAATTCCATTTAAAGCGGCTAAAACCCTTGAAAATGCGATTAAAGAAGACAAAGTTAAGCGTACTAAGCAAAACGTTAACGCAATTGCTAGTAACTACCACCGTTCTAAAGACATCGAAAAAGCTGCAAAGTACTACGAAGAAGCTGCTAAATTTGATGACGATGCAGAGCTTTACCGCAAAGCAGGTTCGTTACTTTTACAATCTGAAAACTTTAGTGCTGCTGTTGTTCGTTTGAACAAAGCGTTAGAGCTAGGCTCTGACAAAAAAGGCACCATTTATTCAGATTTAGCTGAAGCGTATTACTACCAAGCTAAATACAAGCAAGCTTATGCTGCTATTACTAAAGCAATGGATGACCCACGCACACGCAAGTTTGCTAAAGGTTGGTCTACATTTATTAAAGATAAAGCCGCTCGCAACGGTGTTAAAATTTAACTTTAATTTGTTTTAGCAATTATATAAAAAGCCCCTATGGGGCTTTTTTTATTGGAATTTATAATGAATAAAACGCATCTTTTGTCTGTCCTATTAAGTCTGTTTTTGGTTGCTTGTTCAAAACAACCACTGCCTTTTGAATCTTATGATGCTGCGCAGCAAAGTATCAAAAGTTTGAATACGGCGCTTAAGCCTGTCGGCGCTGCAGATGTATCCATTGAACAAGTATTGCCTTTTTCTTCAGCGTATTTATCGCTTCGTCATCAGATGTATCAGCGCCTACAAACAATGACTCTTTCAAACGCGCAAACGCAGCAGCTAAATTACTTAATTATTGCTGAGCGTTTTCCTGAGCGCTTTTTCAGCTGGCCAGCACAGGTGAATGTGTTGGACAATCTATTATCAGCGAAAATGCAAAGTACTAATTCTAAACAGGTAATTGAGTGGCTTAAGTTCACTCAAGATCAATTAGACAGTGCGCTGCAAAGCAATTTAAGATTAAACAAGATTGAATTAAGCCTCCTGCAGGGTTACTTACAAACGGCATTATTAAAACACGCTAACGCAAACGGTTTAAAAGCTCAGATTGTCGAGTTTCATGATTACTTGGCCCAGTACAAACCAAGGGGCAGCATTGGCTTACGTGGACTTGCTAATGGCAGTGAATGGTATCAAAGTAAACTAAATTACTTCAGTGGGGTAGTTAAGTCGCCTTTGCAATGGGTTGATACTATCAATCAGCATCTTCAAATGAACTCGCACACTGCACCTAATTTGAGCTATAACGAGCATCATCGTACTTCGTTTATAAGCCAATATTTAAGCAAGGCGCCAAAAGTAAAAGGGATTGATTGGCAAACTGATTACATGCTATTGCCCGCTATGGCTAAAAAAAGTCATTTAAGTCCCGAAGATAAAAGGCTAATGCTTGCGCTAATGGAAACCGATGTCGGTGTACACTACCATGCATGGACTTTATCTCAGGCAAAAGTGAACTTAGTAAAACGGTTAGCTATTTCACAGCGCGATGCGCAGTATTTAGTTGAAGATAGTGTACTTTATCCTGGCCAGGCTTTTAGTTTTGCTGGGCAATTATTAACGCTTTAAGCGCTTATGTTCGCTTAGCGCACATTTCACAGCGCTGTGTAGCAGGGTCTTGTTTGAGCAAGTGCTCTGCAATTGCTTCTTCGCAGTCGCAGCAATAACCGTATTGACCAATATCAATCTGGCTTATTGCTGCTTCCAACTTTGCCAATCTATTCACTAAGGTTTGATATTCAGGGCCTAAGTTATAAGTGGCAGTATCAAGCCATTCATTGTACTGGCTTGTCAGTATAACGTTACGTAGCTTAAGATGAGCAGGATGGGCAGACTGATTCAGCATTGCTAATATGGCTGATTTAACGTGAGCTATTTCACTGTGCAGTTGTTGCTGATAAAGCATATTGGTATAACCTTCATTTAGCGTTTCGTTATACCGGTATTATCTGAGCTGTGCTGATTATACGTTATGATTTGAATCAAGTTGCGGAGACTTAGCGTATTTTTTTAAAACCTGCGCGACCTCTCCTTTTACTTTAAGACGTCTTATTTCATCAAAGAGTGTAATGGCTTGAGGGTATTGACGTTTAAGGTAACCTAGCCATTGCTTAGTACGAGAGGCAAAGTATTTTTCATCTTGTGCAGGGTCCTGATGAACAGCTGAATGAATCAAATGATAAATTATATGCTCCCACTCTAGGCCGTTATATTGTTCATTATTAACATGTGCTTTAATTTTTTTCGCTAAATCAGGGTGAGAAAGCGCACCGCGTCCTAGCATTAAATCGCTACACTGACTTCGGGTTTGGCAAAGTAGCGCATCTTCCACTTGCCAAATTTCACCGTTGGCAACCACTGCGATGTTTTTTCCTTTTATCAGCGGGGGGATTTTTTCCCAATAAGCAGGTGGGCTATAACCATCGCGCTTGGTACGTGCATGTATAGCAATACTATCTGCTCCGGCACTTACAACGGCATCTACAATTTCTTGGCTATTGCTATCATCGTCAAAGCCTAATCGTATTTTTGCACTTACTTGGTGTTTACTATCTACCGCATCCCTTACCGCTTTGATTATGTGATACATATGATCAGGGTCTTTAAGCAGTACAGCTCCCCCGCGGCTTTTATTTACCGTTTTTGCAGGGCAGCCAAAATTAAGATCTATACCGTGGGAGCCTAAATCAATCGCTCTGACGGCGTTTTCAGCTAAAACGTCTGCCACTTGTCCTAATAGCTGTACGCGCACAGGAGTACCTGCTTTGGTTAAACCGTTATTATTGAGTTCAGGGCAATAGCGATAAAAGACTTTTGCAGGTAAACGCCTATCAATCACTCTAACAAATTCAGTTACGCATAAGTCAAAGCCACCAATATCGGTAAGAAGTTGGCGCATTTTAAAATCAACAACACCTTCCATAGGCGCTAAAACAAGTTTCATAGAGTATTTTGACTGAAAAAACGGATGCGTAGTGTACCCGCAAAGTGTGGTTTGATAAAACTTAAATTACTGTCCATATTTGTTTGTATATATTTAAAAGTAAAAAAAATGAAAATAAATGAAAGTTTTTATCTGTTAGCGGGTCTATTTAATTATACAAGCAACGCATAATTGACAATAATTAGTTTGCGTTATCTTAATACACACTTATACAAGAGAGTCATGCAATGAATACAGTAAAGAAAAACTCAATCGCGTTAACCTTAGGTGCAGTAGTTGTTGGCTCTGCAAGTTTTGCCTCTGCAGATGCACAAGCCAACCCATTTGAATTTCAACAGCTAGTAACCGGATACCAACTTGATGCCGCAGAAGGCAAGTGCGGTGAAGGCAAATGTGGCGGCGACGCAAAAGGTAAAAAAGAAGGTAAGTGCGGCGAAGGCAAATGTGGCGGCGACGCAAAAGGTAAAAAAGAAGGTAAGTGCGGCGA
>NZ_LKDV01000038.1:0-36811 GCF_001401875.1 Pseudoalteromonas sp. P1-13-1a
GCTCACGTTAGAAGCGCAGCTTCTCATGACTTTGGCAAAGGGGTTTACACAACGTAAAACGTTGTTTTTAAAACGCCAGCAAGCTGCGCATTAACAAAAAAGTAGCTGGAGTTTACCTCGTGTTTGTTATTAATTTATCGCGGCATAAAGCCGCTGCTACTCATCTTTTTAATAAAATCAATGTTACCCAAAGTAAAAACGTTATGTTTAAAAAGTAGTTGCTCGCAGTGTCACTCTACTTAAGTTAATGCTAGTGTATAAATTACAACCATTTATCATTTTTAAAGCGTTAAGCTATGGAGTTGACTATGTCTAACTGGGTAGATGCAACTGTAAAAAAAGTAATATGGTGGAGCGATACACTGTTTAGTTTAGTCGTAAACGCACGTGTAGAGCCATTTAAAGCAGGGCAGTTTACTAAGCTCTCGATTATGGATGGAGATAAGCGTATTGCACGGGCATATTCTTATGTAAACGCGCCTAATAACCCCGATTTAGAATTTTACCTTATTAATGTAGAGGGTGGTTTATTATCGCCTAAGCTGGCGCAATTAAAACCAGGCGACACTGTATTAATAGAGCAACGTGCTTCTGGCTTTTTTACCCTTGACGAAATACCGCCAAGCCAACAGTTATGGATGTTAAGCACAGGCACCGCAATAGGGCCGTTTTTATCTATTTTGCAGCAACCAGAGGTATGGGAAAAATACACACAAATTAACTTAGTGCACGGCGTACGTTTTAATGCCGATTTAAGCTACCAAAACTTAATAGACACGCTTACAAACGCGCACCCTACACAGCTTAATTATACTCCGGTTGTAAGCCGTGAGGAGCCACAACAAGGCCTAAAAGGGCGTATAACGACAGCAATTCAAAACGGTGAGCTGTTTAGTAAAACCCCACACATGCCAACGCCTGATAATGCCCAATTTATGATTTGCGGTAACCCACAGATGGTGAAAGACACAACCGACTTACTTTTAGCCAAAAACTTTAAACGAAATCGTCGCAGAGACCCAGGGCACATAACGGTTGAGCAGTATTGGTAAAGTGTATAACAATCATTTAATTGCTACCCGAAAACGCTCAAATTTGTTATGTTGCAGCATTAACAGCGTTATATGTTCATATTAGGAAAGTTATGAAATCGTTATCTATTATTTTTGCCACGCTTATTGCCACAGTAGCCCTGATCAGTTACGCAGCAGATCAAACCGAAGAGAGTCAACAAGAGCAAAAAAGCACCGAGCAAGCGTCAAGCTCTACTCAAGCCAGCAGTTCGCAACCAAAAGATGAAAAGTTAAACACACTTGAGTACCAAGCCCCAAAGCTTAAAACGCCAAAAGTAGAGACAACTAAACCTGATGATTCAAAAGTACTAGGTAGCGAAACCCCTAAACCGGTAGAAAAACCAAAAACCAAAGTAGAAAAAGCAGCGGCCGTAGCCGAGGCAGAAAAAGCGGTAACCCAAGCCAAAGAAGCATTAACTGCAAAACAACAAGCTAAAGCTAAGCAGTCTCGTGAGTCGCTCGCTGTTGTAGAGCAATTAGTTGAAGCTTATAACGCACGTAACATTGAACAATTTATTCGTATGTACGATGAAGATGTAGAGTTTTATATTTTTCCTAATGAGCTATTATTTAAAGGAAAAGAAAAGCTCATAGCCCGTTACGGCTTAATGTTTAAAAAATTAAAGTGCATTAATAGCTCACCAATAAAGCGTATTGTGCACGGCGACATAGTAATAGATCACGAGCTATCAGAAACCTGTTCAACAGACGAAAACGTGGTAGATAAACGCTCTGAGTTAGTTTCGAGCTACCAAATAAAAGATGGAAAAATAATCCGCGTATTATTTTTTAGATAATAAAAGGCATACTATGCAGTTAGCAGACGACAAAAAAATTCGCTTAATGTACCGCGTTGAGCCTGGGTGTTTAGGGCCGCAAGGCGCAGATCACATAGAAGACTTTTGTCGTTATGCTAACAAGCACATTAAATCACCTTATTACGGGCAATTTTTGTTTTTACCGCGTTTTGATAAACAAAAAGATGAGCGCCAGTACAGCGTAAAAAACCGTAACTTGTCGCGAGTGCAGGCCAAAGCCTATTTAAATCATTTTGAAATTGATATAGATACCTTCGAAGAGCAACTCGACGAACTCCTCACCAAAGCCATCGATTTATACTTTAAACGCTAATGTTAACATTGTAGACGTCGAGCTTGCTCACGTTAGAAGCGCAGCTTCTCATTACTCAAATGATGTATTGCACAAAGAGAAAAAAAGAGGAGTGAAGGTTGGCGCGAAGCTTGCTCGCGCTAGATGCTAGTTACTTCTCTAAAGCGAAGCGCCTCTTCACCTCTTTGTGATTGTATTAGTTTAATATTTACGAGCTATCGCTCGTTACGCCAGCAAGCTGTGCGTCTACAGGGCAGGGCTTAGCTCCGGCGTTAATTTGACTTGTAGACGTTGAGCTTGCTCACGTTAGAAGCGCAGCTTCTCATGGCTTTGGCAAAGTGGTTTACGTTTAGGTAAAAACGTTGTTTTTAAACGAAAGCAATGTGCGTCTACAGAGCTGGGTTTAGCTCCGGTGTTAATTTGACTTGTAGACGTTGAGCTTGCTCACGTTAGAAGCGAAGCTTCTCATGGCTTAGGCGTGTAGCTAACGCAATGATAAAAAACCACAACAGCTTTTATATCAACACGTTAGCATCTTGGCTATAAAACTCTAGCTACCTGCCACTATCGCATTAAAGCTGTCGTTATCGTGCAGGCTGGCAAATGCGCTTTCGTGCAATAACTCATTACGTAAGTTTGGCGAGTAATCAAGGGCCATTTTAATATCGGCCAATGCATCGGCATGTTTGTGTGTAAGTGCATACGCACATGCACGCTGCCAGTAGGCATAGCCGTAGTCGCTATCTATATCAATGGCTTGGTTACATAACTCAATGGCTTTGGCGGTTTCGTTTAGCTCTAATAATGCATCCGCTTTGTAGGCAATGGCTTCTACATCTTCCGGCTTACGTTTTAAAATTTCGTCAAATATTTCTATTTTGTTTGCAAAGTCGCTTTCTAGGTTTGCGCGCATCCATAAAGAATGCACCTCGTTAGTGACTGATATACGCTCCTGGTTACTGAGTATTTCTTCTGAGCGTACACGTAGTTTTTCTTCAAGAATTTTTAGGCGATCTTCGTACTCGTCAGTGATCACACTTACACGCGTATTTACTATGTCTTCTACTTTGTTTTTAACATCGCGCAGCGAGTTCCAACCTACTAAAACCAAAATAGAGGCCGTAGCAGTAATAATAAAAAATACATTATTTATTGTGTCGGTGGTGTAAATAAGCGCTCTGTCGGCGGTGTCTAATTGGGCGTGGGTAACTTGTTTAGTTACATCTTCGCGTAATTGTTGTTGGTCTTGGCGAACAGCTTTTAACTCATCAAGAATATAGCGTTCTAAAAGCGGTTTATACATAGGCTCATTTAATTGTGCTAACGCTTGTTGCTGTTGCTGTTCTGTTGGGGCAGCTGACTCTTGTGCATTAACAGTATTTAAAAGCGAAAAAAAACAAATAAATAGAATAGATATATAAAAACGCATGGGTACGCCTAAGTTAATTATTAGTGACTAACCGCACTTTAACATGCAAGGCTTATTGGCACTAGGGCGTGTTGGCTTTGAACATAAAACAACATAGCAAACTCACATAACTTTAAAGCGCACTAAGTGTTAGGCAAAAAAAAGCCAGCCCAAAGTGGACTGGCAAAACTGCTTAAAACAACAATAAATTGTCGCAGGGAAATAACAGGAGTGAGTGGTCATAATAATCAAGTTAATCTGAACATTTACTTAATTATTTAAAATAGATTTCAATAAGTTATAAAGTAAAGGTGCATTGGGCTTAGTAATGCACCTTTATAAACAACTTTAATTTCATGGTGAAGGGGGGTATTCCAATGTGCGCTTAATTAAAAGCCACTTTCAAACCCTTCACATAACATTACGGGTTAACTATTTAATCCGATCACTTAAATTTCAGCGCTTAAACATTATCCAATAAACCAATGGTTTCAATCGATTTAATTCAAGTTAATACACTGGCGAATGTAATATTTGGGGTCTATATTGTTTGGGCAGTAAACAAAAATTATGCGCAAAATTAATACACCTTAGCGTGTTACTTCAAATGTAGGCGCTGGGGCTTGAGTAAAATAGTTAAACTCTTCATTTAAAGTAAGGAGCTGATAATGAGCAGCACTAAAACGGGCCAATGCCCGGTAATGCACGGTAGTAACTCAGTTATTTCTAAAGTAAACACAGATTGGTGGCCAAATACTCTAAATTTAGACATTCTTCATCAGCACGACACCAAATCAAACCCCTTCGGCACAGACTTTAACTACGCCGAAGCATTCAAATCTCTCGATTTAGACGCAGTTAAAGCAGACCTAAAAGCATTTATGACCGATAGCCAAGATTGGTGGCCTGCCGATTGGGGTCATTACGGCGGCTTAATGATCCGCATGGCATGGCACTCTGCAGGTACGTATCGATTATCAGACGGCCGTGGTGGTGCAAGCACCGGTAACCAGCGTTTTTCACCGCTTAATTCGTGGCCAGATAACGCAAGCCTAGATAAAGCGCGCCGACTACTATGGCCAATTAAGAAAAAATACGGCAATAAACTTTCATGGGCCGACCTATTTATTTTGGCCGGTAATATGGCATACGAATCAATGGGCTTAAAAATTTATGGCTTTGCAGGGGGACGTGAAGACATATGGCACCCAGAAAAAGACATATACTGGGGCGCAGAAAAAGAATGGCTAGCACCAAGTGATGAGCGATACGACAACGTAGAACAGCCCGACACAATGGAAAATCCATTAGCTGCAGTACAAATGGGCTTAATTTACGTAAACCCAGAAGGTGTAAATGGTATACCCGATCCTCTTAAAACGGCGCAGCACGTACGTGAAACCTTTGCACGTATGGCAATGAACGATGAAGAAACCGCAGCGCTTACCGTAGGTGGCCACACAGTGGGTAAAACTCACGGTAACGGTAAAGCTGAACACTTAGGCCCAGAACCCGAAGCAGCCGACGTACACGAGCAAGGCCTAGGTTGGAACAGCACTAAAGAAGGCGGCTTTGGCCGCAATACCGTAACATCGGGGCTAGAGGGCGCGTGGACAACCCACCCAACAAAATGGGACAACGGCTACTGCCACTTACTATTAAATTACGAGTGGGAACTAACTAAAAGCCCCGCAGGTGCGCACCAATGGGAGCCTGTAAATATTAAAGAAGAAGACAAACCGGTAGATGTAGAAGACCCATCAATTCGTTTAAACCCAATGATGACCGACGCCGATATGGCCATGAAGGTAGACCCAATCTACCGTAAAATTATTGAACGTTTTAACGACGACTTTGAGTATTTTTCTGACGTGTTTGCCCGCGCATGGTTTAAACTTACACACCGCGACTTAGGCCCTAAAGCGTGTTACTTAGGTAAAGATGTACCAAGCGAAGACCTAATTTGGCAAGACCCAATTCCAAGTGTTGACTACACCTTATCAGAGGATGAGATTAGCGAGCTAAAAGCACAAATTCTTGATTGCGGCGTAAGCGCAACTGATTTAATTACTACAGCCTGGGATAGCGCACGTACGTACCGTGGTTCAGACCGCCGTGGTGGTGCAAATGGCGCGCGTATTCGCTTAGCCCCGCAAAAAGATTGGCAGGGTAATGAGCCAGAGCGCCTAGCAAACGTACTTAACGCCCTTGAAAAATTTAAAGCAGGGTTAGCTAAACCTATCAGCATTGCAGATTTAATCGTATTAGGTGGCACAGCTGCAGTAGAGCAAGCGGCAAAACAAGCTGGTGTTGATGTAACAGTACCGTTTGCGCCAGGACGCGGCGATGCAACCGACGAAATGACCGATGCCGAATCGTTTGAACCGTTAGAGCCAGTGCACGACGGCTTTAGAAACTACCTTAAAGGTGACTTTAGCGTATCGCCAGAAGAGCTACTGTTAGAGCGTAGCCAGCTAATGGGCCTAACTGCACCAGAAATGACCGTACTGTTTGGCGGAATGCGCGTGCTAGGCACCAACTACGCAGGCAGCAAGCACGGTGTATTTACAGATAATGTAGGCACGCTTTCTACCGACTTTTTTGTAAACCTAACCGACATGGCCAATAACTGGAAACCGTCTGAGCCAGGTGTTTACAACATTGTTGAACGTAAAACAGGCACCATAAAATGGACTGCAACACGTATAGATTTAGTGTTTGGTTCAAACTCTATATTACGTGCATTAAGCGAATTTTACGCACAAGACGACAACAACGAACGTTTTGTACATGACTTTGTAAATGCATGGGTAAAAGTAATGAACGCCGACAGATTTGATCTTAAATAAATCATTTTAATAGGCATAAAAGGGGAGCAACATTGCTCCCCTTTTTTATTGTCTAAATTTTAGCTTTGAGCTTGTATTTGTTGTGCTTGCTCACTTTAGAAGGATAGCCCCGGCGTTAATTTGACTTGTAGACGTTGAGCTTGCTCACGTTAGAAGCGCAGCTTCTCAGGGTTTTGGCAAAAGGATTTAACAGCAGGGCAAAAACGTTGCTTTTAAACTAAAGCAATGAGCGTCTACAGAGCAGGGTTAAGCTCCGGTGTTAGTTTAACTTGTAGACGTCGAGCTTGCTCACGTTAGAAGCGAAGCTTCTCATGGCTTTAGCAAAGGGGTTTGCACAGGGTAAAAGCATTGCTTTTAAACGCCAGCAAGCTGTGGGTCTACAAGGTAGGGTTAAGCTCCGGCGTTAGTTTAACTTGTAGACGTTGAGCTTGCTCACGTTAGAAGCGTAGCTTCTCATGGCTTTAGCAAAAGGGTAAAAGCATTGCTTTTAAAACGCCAGCAAGCTGCGCGTCTACAGGGGGGGGCTTAGCTCCGGTTTTAATTAGACTTGTATTTATTGTGCGTGATCACGAAAAATAATACCCTCAACTCTCGTCGTTCAAATATATACAATCCCAAAAAGGGTACTGTTCAATCTTTTGCACAATCCCAGCTCTTAATGGGTTTGCAACGATATAACGAGCCTGAATTATTAAATCTCTTTCATTACGGATTTGATGCTCAAAATAATTTTGTTGCCAAATTGGTCCTTTATCACCATTAAGCGCATTAATCTTCACGGTTGTTAAGCTTTTAAACTGCCTAACTACCTCAGATAGTGAGAGCGTCTTAACCTGAAAAAGCCAATGAAGGTGATCGGGCATTACGGTATAGCAAATAGTATTAACATTTTTTTGCATATAAAAGACCGCGCGAGCGGCTACACAGGCATTCTCAAAGTTTTCAAATAAATTAGCTCTTTGCGCACAGCATATGGTGACTGAATAATATTTATGTGCAGACGAGCAACGACCTTTTAATAGTTTTTTTGAAGAAACCATGAGAGCCATTTATTAATATATTTTAATAAATATAGGAAAACCTGTTTATTTCACAAGCTTTTAAAACGCCAGCAAGCTGTGCGTCTACAGGGTTGGGTCAAGCTCTGGCGTTAATTTTACTTGTAGACGTTGAGCTTGCTCACGTTAGAAGCGCAGCTTCTCATTACTAGTTACTAGTTACTTCTCTAAAGCGAAGCGCCTCTTCACCTCTTTGTGATTGTATTGGTTTAATATTTACGAGCTATCGCTCGTTACGCCAGCAAGCTGTGCGTCTACAGAGCAGGGTTAAGCTCCGGTGTTAGTTTAACTTGTAGACGTTGAGCTTGCTCACGTTAGAAGCGAAGCTTCTCATGGCTTTAGCAAAGGGGTTTAACAGCAGGGTAAAAGCGTTGCTTTTAAACGAAAGCAATGTGCGTCTACAGGGTTGGGCTTAGCTCTTATGGCTAAAACAATGCACACCCGCCTATTCAAACACCCACAAAAAAAGGTGCTAAACAGCACCTTTTTAAAATGGTTTAGGCTTTATTTTTAATTTTGAAACCTAAAAACTTAAACCTAAAACAGACGCGATATAAAATCGTGGCTACAACTTAAGCAATTTTTTTCTCTTCTATGCTTGCTAGGTATTCATCAAACGTACCCTGAAAATCAATAACTTGTTTATCTTTAATATCAATAATACGGGTGGCTAATGACGATACAAACTCGCGGTCGTGGCTTACAAAAATAAGCGTACCTTTAAAGTCTTTTAATGCATTATTTAGTGCTTCAATGGCTTCCATATCCATGTGGTTGGTTGGCTCGTCCATTACCAGTACGTTTACGTCTTGCATCATTAACTTACCAAATAACAAACGGTTTTTTTCACCACCTGAGCAGTTACGCGCTTTTTTGTTTGCATCGTCGGCGGTAAACAATAAACGCCCTAACATGCCGCGCACCATTAAATCGTTGTGCTTGGCTGTGCGCCACTGCGACATCCAATCGAATAACGTTAAATCGTTATCAAAATCTTTTGTGCTGTCTTGCGGGCAGTAACCAAAGGTCGCATTTTCTGACCATTTAATCTCGCCTTCATTGCATTTTAGCTCGTTTACCAAACAGCGTAAAAAAGTGGTTTTACCCACACCGTTTTCGCCAATAATGGCAAGTTTAGCGCCGGCTTCTAATAAAAAGTCGCCGCCGCTAAATAAGGTTTCGCCATCAAAACCGTGCCCAAGCTTGGTGACTTCAAGCGCTTGGCGATACATTTTTTTACCCTCGTCAAAGCTCAGTGACGGGCTCATACGGCTTGACGCTTTAACATCGTCTAGCTTTATTTTTTCCATTTTTTTAGCGCGCGAACTGGCTTGCTTAGCCTTTGAGGCGTTTGCGCCAAAGCGGTTAACAAAGTCTTGTAGCTCATCAATTTCAGCACTCTTTTTAGCGTTTTCGGCTAATAACTGCTCACGCTGTAAGCTAGACGCTTCTAAAAACTTTTCGTAATTACCTGGGTAAATTCGCAGCTCGCCGTAGTCAATATCGGCCATGTGAGTACATACCGAATTTAAAAAATGGCGGTCATGCGAAATAATAATCATGGTGCATTTACGTTTATTAAGCTCATTAGCAAGCCACGTAATAGTATGAATATCCAAGTTATTGGTTGGCTCATCGAGTAGCAGTATGTCTGGGTTTGCAAATAGCGCCTGCGCTAAAAGCACACGTAGTTTCCAACCTGGGGCAACGTTTGCCATTAACCCATAATGAAACTCTTTATCTATACCCGCTTCTATTAGTATTTCTTCAGCGCGGCTTTCGGCTGTGTAACCGTCCATTTCGGCAAAAACGCTTTCAAGGTCGGCCACCTTCATGCCGTCTTCTTCGCTCATTTCGGGTAATGAATAAATACGGTCGCGCTCTTGCTTTACTTTCCAAAGCTCTACGTCGCCCATAATTACGGCATCTACAACGCTGTATTGCTCAAAAGCAAATTGGTCTTGGCTTAAGTTACCTACTTTAAGCCCCGGCGTAATCGACACATTACCCGCACTTGGCACAAGCGCACCGCTTAAAATTTTCATGAAGGTCGACTTACCACAGCCGTTAGCGCCAATTAAACCGTAACGGTTACCGTTACCAAATTTAGCTGAAATGTTTTCAAACAACGGCTCTGCGCCAAACTGCATCGTAATATTTGCGGTGGAGATCAAAAAGTTAGTCCTAGAATGAGTACTGACAGGGGCCAACTGCAGCAAAACGCCACAAACAAGACCAAGCAATAGGGTAAATTAGCTGGCGAATTATACAGATCCCCCCACGGTAATGAAAGGTAAAAGATACACACCTAAAAGGGCTGAAAGTTAAGTTATAAATAAACAGTAAGGGGAAAGCCACAGTTTAATAGAGGTTATAAATGCGCTTAATAGCCGCCTTGTTATTTTTAATAAGGCGATTAATTACAGCAACCTCGTTAAGCGTTATTGTTTTTTTGCTCATTATAAAATGCACATTATTTACGTGAACAGGCGCTACTTGCTCAACCGGCAATATACCAGCGTAATTTTTAGTAAAGTAAGCGGCCACTAACGAATCATCCACTACAAAATCTACCCGCTTTTTATTAAGTAAAGCAAAGCGTTTATCGGCCTCGGAGGTAAGCACTATTTGTTCACTATACTTTTCACTTAATGCTTTAAATGCCTGCCCTAAATAGCTACCGCCATTAATACCCGTTGTTAAGCCTTTTTTAAAAAGCTGCTCTAAGGAGCTTATATTTGCCGAGTCTGTGTGTTGATACAACATCATAGCTTCTTCGCGGTAAGGCAAACTAAAGTGAGCGTACACCTCACGTTCGCGGGTTTTGCTCGCCGCAAACATTAAATCTATACGGCCATGTTTTAACTCTTCTAAGGCACGTTGCGAGTTAGGCAATAAGGTAAAATTTATACAAAAGGGAGAGTCTTTAAAAATGGTTTTAATTACCTCTATTTCAGAACCCGTTAAAGCATTATTTTTTAGTACAACATACGGCGGCCAATAGCGCTCGTTAGTGCCTACGTTAATTGTTTTATCACACGCCACCGCACTGGCACAAAACAGCCCCAAACAGGCTACCCATATTACTAAATATATACGCAATCTACTCATTCAAATAACGCCTTAAGCGCCGCGTTCTTTTTTAAAATATGCGCGTTAATAATGTTAACCTCATCAAGCGTTACTGTTTTTTTGCTCAGCATTAAGTGTATTTGATCTTTATTTATAGCGGGTATAGTAGGGGCCGCAATTAAATTTTTACCCCGCTTACTTAAATAATTGCCTACTAGCTCGTCTTCTATTGCGTAATCTATACGTTGTTTATTAAGCATTTCAAAGCGCTTACTGGTTGCACTAGTGTACTCAATTTGTTTTTTATGGCTGTGTTTATACTGCTCAAACTCTTTGCCGTAATAGCTACCAAAATTAGCGCCAATGGTTAAACCTTGGTCAAAAATTTCGGCTAAATTTTTAGCTTTATGTAAATTGTTTATATTTTCGTATAAACGCATAACCTCGGTGCGGTACGGCTTTGTAAAATGAACGTGTTTAGCGCGCTCATTGGTATAGCTGGCCGCCCAGCCTATGTCTATTCGGCCATAGCGCAGCTCGGTAAAAGCCCGTTTAGAATTAGGCAACAGTTTTACTTCAAAGCAAAAAGGCGAGTCTTTAAAAATAATATTTAACGCTTCTACCTCTTTACCCTGAAACTGCCCATTAATACCCATAACATAAGGCGGCCAAAAAGCATCATGCGAGGCAACCGTTAGTGTTTTTTCGCAGGCAAACGCACCCCAAGAAGCACTAAACAATACACACATTAATAAGGTTATTAATTTATTCATTAAAACTCTAAGGTACGTTTTTAATCGTTATTTAAACAGTATAACCCAGCAAAACAATATAATAATGAATGAGACGTTAAAGTTGTAAAAAAATGTATCTAAAACCAAAGAGTTTACGGTTGAGGGGGAATGATTAGTGCAAAATTCAATACAAACAGCGTATTAAGCTAAAAAAACCTACTTATAAGTTCTTTAATTTATTGGCCTGTTCCTGTAGATTAAACAAAGATGAATACAGCATTAACGTTGCAAACGTACAAAAGCCAAGGAGCGGTATAAGCAGTGCCCAATACCACACTAAATTATTATAACCAACATGCACAAACTTTTAACGACTCAACACTTAATGTTGATATGTCGGCGCTTTACCGTGAGTTTTTACCGTATGTTGCACAAAACGGCCATGTGCTAGATGCTGGTTGTGGCTCAGCACGTGATGCCGCCTATTTTAAAAGCCAAGGTTTTAGTGTGTCGGCCTTTGATGCAAGCCCCGCTCTTGCAAAGTTAGCCAGTAATTACTTACAACAACCAGTCGAGGTTAAAACATTTCAAGAGCTTGAGTGTATAAATAAATACGATGGCATTTGGTGTTGCGCTAGTTTATTACACGTTCCAAAGGCTGAGTTACCGCAGGTGTTTTTAAACCTACAAAACGCGCTTAAACCTAATGGTGTTTTGTATGTATCGTTTAAATACGGCACGCAAGAGCGCGAACATAATGGCCGTGAATTTACCGATTTAACCGAAACTGCTTTAAATGCATTAATTGATCAACACACCGAGCTTAAAATAATAAAACAATGGCAAACAGTCGATCAACGACCAGGGCGCGAAAGCGAAGTGTGGCTAAATGCCTTGTTAACGCATAGCAAAGCGAAATTATAAGTGAATAGTTTTAGCGAACATCAACACCTGCAAAGTAATAACCAACAGCTTATTACGGGTGATAATGACCCGTTATTACCTAACCTTGTGCATGCCATAAACAATGCCACTGAGATTGAAATTACAGTTTCATTTATTCAGCCAAGTGGCTTAGCACTGTTGTTCGACCCACTAAGCGAAGCGTTACAAAGTGGCGCAACGCTTAAATTACTTACCTCAGACTACCTCGATATTACTCATCCCAATGCGTTAAGAGAACTTATGGCGTTAGTAGATCGAGGAGCCGATGTGCGCATTTACCAAACGCATAGTAATCAAAGCTTTCATATGAAGTCGTATATATTTGTTAAAACAAACGACCAAAACGAGATTACTGATGGCTGTGCCTTTATTGGCTCAAGTAATATTAGTGCCAGCGCATTAACCAAAGGGCACGAGTGGAACTTTAGACACGATTATACGCAACCAAAAACAAGCCAAGCAGCAAAGCAGTTTTTAAGTATTCGCACAGCTTTTGAAAATATTTTTAATCACGAATTTGTTACCCATTTAAGCCATAAATGGATAAATAGCTACATTACTAGGCGTAAAACACAGCAATTTGTATCGGTAAACCACGCTGATACAGCTGAGCAAGTTATTGAAAAGAATGAAGCTAAAACACCAAGGCCAGCTCAAATTGAAGCGCTTAATGCCTTAGCGCAAACGCGTACTGAGGGCTTTAAGCGTGGTTTAGTGGTTTTAGCAACGGGTATGGGTAAAACATGGTTAAGTGCATTTGACGTAAAACAATTCAAAGCAAAACGTGTTTTATTTGTAGCGCATCGCGAAGAAATACTTTTGCAAGCACAGCGAACATTTTCTGAATTACTCACTCTATCTACTGGGTTTTATAACGGTAAACAGCGAGACAAAAACGCTGAGTGTTTATTTGCCTCGATTCAAACCATTGGCCGAAGTAATCACTTAAAGCAGTTTGCACCAACAGCATTTGATTACATTATTGTCGACGAATTTCACCATGCAAGTGCGCGCGTATATCGCCAGCTTCTAAACTACTTTGAACCCCAATTTTTACTGGGTTTAACAGCTACGCCAGAGCGTACCGACCAAGCTGATATTTTAGGGTTATGCGACAACAACCTAGTATTTGAGCGTAACTTAACGCAGGGGATAGACCAAAAAACGTTAGTGCCATTTCATTACTACGGTATTTGGGATGAAAACGTAAACTACCAAGCCATTCCGTGGCGTAATGGCCGATTTGACCCAACAGCACTTGAAAACAAATTTGCGACTCAAAAACGGGCAGACCACGCACTTTTACACTGGCAGCAATACAAGCAGCAGCGCACATTAGGCTTTTGTATTTCCACCAAACATGCCGATTACATGGCTGATGCGTTTAATAAAGCGGGTGTAAAAGCGCTATCTGTACATAGCCAGTCAAAAGTACGCCGTAATGATGCACTAAAACAATTAGAACAGCGTCAAGTTGAAGTATTATTTACTGTTGATTTGTTTAACGAAGGGACTGATTTACCAAGCATTGATACCATATTAATGCTGCGCCCAAGCGACTCTAAAATACTCTTTTTACAGCAATTAGGACGGGGTTTACGCACCCTCGAAGGTAAAACACATTTAGTGGTGCTTGATTTTATTGGTAACCACCACAGCTTTTTAAATAAACCCTATGCACTACTTCATGAGACCACGCCAACTGGTGTAGTTAAAAAGCTTAAAAAGCCAAATCTAGCTGATGGCTGTTTTATAAATATTGATTTAAAAGTCACCGACTTCTGGCAACAGCTAGCTAAGGCGCAGCGCACCACGGCGCTTGAAGATATAACACAACTTGCTGAGCAACTTGGGCATTTACCCACCTTAAGTGAGTTTTACTACCACTACGGCGATATAAAAAAGGTAAACAGCAATTACACTAGTTGGTTTGATCTAATTGCTCAAACACAAAATATTGATGACGAAGCACAGCAAAGTGCCAAGCAATTAGCCCCGTTTTACGACTTTTTACATAAAGGTATACAAACAACCAGTATGACCAAATGCTTCAAAGCTATTTTGCTTGAAGCGTATGTTGCTTTAAATGGCTTTGCCAAACCCCCAACAGTTGCAGAACTTGCGGCTATGAGTGCTAAGGTTTTAGCGCGTCATCCAAATTTAAAGCAACACGATTTACCTATTAAAGAACAGCAAGCAGCTGCAAATTCACAAACATGGCAAAGCTACTGGCGTAAAAATCCAATTAAAGCCTACACCAATAAAAATAAAGACGGCACACAATGGTTTACCTTACAAAACGACACCGTAAAAGCCACGTTTGACGTACCCGCAGAAAAATGCGAATTACTAAACAACGCCGTGTTAGAACTGGTTGAATACACCTTAGCTAAATACAGCCAACGGCTAAAAGTAAAAACGCCAACCAAGAAACAAAATACAGAGCAAAATGCTGACAATGTAACTCAGCTAGCGTTTAAAGATCTTGCCGATACAGCAAAAGAACAAGATAACGCATTAAAACTGCCGTATTTCCCCAATATTAAAATTGCCTGTGGGCATTTTAAAACTGGCGATAGCAGCGATATGGAATTGATGGACGCGCCACTTGGCGCAGGCAAGCTTGATCCAAACGTACATTTTTTAGCACACGCATCGGGTAACTCTATGAACGGTGGTAAACACCCAATACTTGATGGTGATTTACTGCTACTTGAACTTATAACCTCTGATAGAGCAGGCTCGCTACGCGGTCAAATAGTCGCGATAGAGCGAGACGATATAAGCGGAGACGGGCAGTATTTACTGCGCAAAGTTAATAAATTACCTAATGGGCAATATGAGCTAATTGCTCAAAACCCAGATTACGAGGTAATGATTGCAGATGAAAGCATGCGAACATTCGCACGCTTTAAACAAGTGGTTTTGTAGTCGCGATTTTATATCGCGCTATTACTTGTAGGCGCAGAGCTTGCTCATGTTTTGTAGACGCGCAGCTTGCTGGCGTTAAAAGCGAAGCTTTTAAAATAGGTTTTTTACGTGAGAGCTTTAGGGATTTAATAACCTCTATTCGAGGTTTTATCGCGTTGGCGATGGCAACCAAAGAGAGGCTGCCGCCGACCTCTCTCTGGACTCTCTTGGCGCACCCGAGGATCACACTTGTTCCTCAAGTTAAAAATTGATGTGAACGTAAGCGCCGTGTATTCGCCATCCATGGCGAAGTCACGGCTTAACTTGCATTGCCTAAAGGGATTTAGGTACTTGGAATTTGTCGGGAACAAAATTCCGCCATGCAAGTGATTACTCATCAATTTATACCTTTCGGGTATGCTCACGGTGAGTTGGAGTGTGTTGGTAGATTGGTGTTTATGAAAACAGGTTCTTAAGCTCTTACTTGCTAAAAATAAATACACTTTTCCATAAGTGAGGCTTTACATAATATAGAGAAAATTAATCAGGAATAATTTGATGGATTGTAAAGATATTTTTAATACTTCCTTTGTTCATTCAGCTCTGCTTCACGCAAAATTGATGATTGATATGGGAATTTGGTCAGGGATTGAACGGCATAAATTTGATAGTTGGTGCCACCAATTTGAAGGTGAGACTGATAGAATCATTTTAGCTCTCTTATTAAAAAGCCTCGTTTATAGATCTAAAGAGCAAGTTAGAGCTTTGTTGTTTCAAGCCTTTGATAGAGGTATTCCACAAAAGCTTTTCGAGTTAACAGGTGACGAAGATGTTTTTGAAAAAATGAAGTTATTACAAAAACATTCTGGGATCCCTAAAAATGTACTGATAGTACCTGTGATAAGAGACTGTGAATCACCAACAAAAAGTGGACCACTTGTTGCTAGATTATTCAAAAAAGTAATAAACATAAACGATAAGATAATGAAGTGGCCATGGAATCTTGGTGAAATTAAAGATGTTGAAACAATTATATTTGTTGACGACTTTGTTGGTACCGGTAATCAGTTTCTTAAATTCTGTGAGCATCATATGCAAGGTGATATTTTTGAGTCAAATATAAACTTTATTTATGCACCGATTACTGCAAATAAGGAAGGGCTTGATAACATAGCAAAAAGTAACCCTCGTATTCACTTATGCCCTATTGAAATCGTAAGTGAGGAAGATAACTTTTTTAATGCTATTGAAAAAGAGTATTCTTTAAATCAAGGGCAATCCAAAGAATTAGAAGTAATGTATATGAGCTTTTTAGAAAAAGTTGATTTGCATAAAATAGGTCAAAACAAAGGTAAAATGGTCAAAGGTTATGGTGGGCTAGCTTTAACTTATGTATATGAACACGGCACACCTAACGGTTCTCTTCCTATTCTTTGGGCCAATAATAATAAATTTACTTCTTTATTTTCTAGGTGAAAATTATGTTTGATAAAGTAGAACAGGGTAAAAAAGTTACTTCCATTTTAGCCACTAATCGCACAGAGAATATAGGAATGGATGTCTGGGATGCATTCGTAGTACCTAGATATTTCGATCATCACGATTTTTTTAGTACGATGCCTTGTAAAATAGAGGGGGGGAGGGGATGTGGTAAAACTATGTTGCTCCGTTATTTGTCATATCAAAGCCAGTTTTCACCAAAAAGAACTTTTAGCGATGAAGTAGACCTTTCGCATATTGGACTTTATTGGAGAGCTGATACTCAGTTTTTAAGGCAGCTAAGTAAAAGAGGGGTATCTTCAGAGGATTGGAGTAAATGTTTTATACATTATTTTGTTTTAAAAGTTACTATTGAAGTGTTTAAATCGATTGATTTTATTGCTAAATCAAAAAATATGCTCTCTGATTTTTCAAGCAAACGTATAGTGGAGCTGGAATTGTATGACGAAACTCTTACTGGGCCTGTCAGTGAAATAAAGGTAGCTTTAGAAAGGATTAGGAAAAAATTTGAGTTAGCTATTTCAAATCCATCATTATTAGAAAAAGTCGTTTTCTTTCCATTTGATTTTCTTAAAAGTGCTTTAGACGAGTTACAGGTAATTTTACCAGAGTTATCTAAAACTAATTTCCATGTATTTATAGATGAATATGAAAACTTACTAAAATACCAACAGGTAATAGTTAATACTTGTGTTAAGCATTCCGAGCCACCAATAATATTTAAGATTGCATGTAAGAAAAATGGTATGCCATTCATCGAGACAACAGGTGAAGAGGCTATTGTTTTAAAAAATGATTACATCGTCCATGACTTAGATGAATACACATCAAAAGAATACAATATTTTTGCATCAGAGGTTTTGCTAAGTCGTTTATCAAAGGTTGCTGAACAGCAATCGAATATTTGTTTAAGTAATGCAGATAGTCTTCGAGCTAGGAGAGAAGAAGAGTATAAAAAGTCAATTTTGATAAGGGCTCGTGAGATTTTCCCTGGGAAAAAACAGTCTGAATTGGCTGAAGATGTTTTTAACAAAGCCTCTTTGCGTGGAAAGCTAAATGATATGTTGGTACAAGCATTGAAAAATAAAGGTTGTGATAGCCTGTGTGCTAAAGACTTTATAAAAACAGAAGCTAAAGAAGCTTCTATTGTTTGCACCGCATTACTAAACAGAGAGTCGATAGATCCTGAGGCTCTTTTAATTCAATTAATCAAGCATGTTGAAAAAGAAAAATCTCAATTTGACGATTGGATAGGTACAAATTTTGTTGGGTGTTATTTAAATATTATTCAACGGAGAAAAGAAGAAAATAGACTCTATTGTGGCTTCGATACTTTTATATCTTTGTCTCAAGGTAATTTAAGGCATTTCCTTGAGTTATGTAGAACTGCTTTTTCAGCAGGTTTTACTATTCAAAATAGTAACTTCTCTATTTCTCAGGACTACCAATCGTTTGCGGCAAATCAAACTAGTTCTTCACTATTTTCTGAGATTAAAAGTTTTAAACCCAAAGGTGAAAAATTACAAAATTTTGCCAATAGGTTAGGTGAATTATTTGCTTTACATCAATCCAGATTGAGCCAAAGTGAACCAGAAAAAAGCCACTTCTCGATTACTGGTGGCGCGACTTCGTTATCAAATGAAGAAAGGTTACTACTTGATGAATGTGAAAAGTGGGGAGTTCTAACCAAAGTAACAGCTACCAAAACTAAGTCTCGTTTAAGTATTGATGACTACGACTGGATATTAAATCCGATTTATGCTCCAAAGTTTGAGATTAGTTATAGAAAAAAGCGAAAATTAAATCTAAATAGTGAGGATATAAAAGCTCTCTTTTCAGACCAAAAATACTTATATGATGCTCTATACGAAAAGCATAAAAAGTTAGTAATTAATAAATCAGATTCATATGCTAAAGAAAAAGGTAATAGCTTAGGTACTAAGGATATGTTTGATGTATAGCATTGAATACGAAAGGTTTGTAGATATAAACTCTCATTGGAATATTGCTTTCTTTGGTACACATAATGATGAACGAGACAAAGCAACTAAAGAATATCTTTGTAGTAGTGCAGATAATTCTTTCCTAATAGAATATGATCTTGATGAGCTTTGTTTACTTATAGATAACAAGCAGGTACAACTTCATGAGCTAGGAGAGTGGCTTTTTAAATGCAAAGGGAATCGTGTTGTTATTGATGCTACTTCAATGACGGTAGCAGAGCTTTTCTTATTATCAAAAGGCTTATTTAGTTTAGAAATAAATGACTTTGAAGTTATATACGTTGAGCCGAGAGAATACACTAAAACAGAAGATGACTTTATGCTTTCTGATTCTGGTATTGGATTTTCTGGTGCAGGAGTACCTAGTTTAGCAATACCACATGATTCGGATGCTAAAAATCATGTGGTATTTCTATTAGGGTATGAAGGAGATCGGTTTGCTGATGCGATGGAAGTTATGCAGCTTGAATCAGAACAGATATCTTTATTTTTTGGTGTTCCTTCTTATAAATTAAATTGGGAAAAAAACTCCTACCTAGGTAATATGAAAGTGATAGAAGAAAATAGACTAAATGATAGGTTTATATTTTGTGGTGCCAATAACCCTGTCGCTGTATCTAGAGAAGTAGCTAAAATTAAGAAAACCTATATAGACTCACAACTATTTATAGCCCCTATAGGCACTAAACCTCAAGCCATCGGTTGTATACCAACCATATGTACTTCAGGTGAGGAAATGCCAGTTGGTGTTCTCTGGGATCATCCCAAGAGAAAACATGGTAGAACTAAAGGTGTCGCAAAAATATTACTAACAAAGAAGATTTTCTGATAGATGTTTTACTTTTACCCAACTCCAGAGCATATTGTTGAGAATATCGTTAAAAGGCACTCACCATCAAAGTTTGCTTCAGTTCTAGAGCCTTCTATAGGTGATGGAGCACTGCTAAAGGCTTTAAATACTTTGGGTAAAAAGATCACTTGTGTTGATATTAATAGTAAACGCTTAAGTGCAGTAGATTTATTACAAAATAGTCAGGAGTTTAAACTTATTCACTCTGACTTTTTAAATGTAAATTTTGGAGAGGAAAAGTTTGATTTAATCTTATGTAATCCGCCATTTGATGGTAAAAAACAGTATATATTTGCTAATAAAACTTTGCCAATTGAGGCCGCTTTTTTAAAGAAATCACTAGAATTATGCAGCGATGATGGGCGTTTAATTTTTATCTTACCTAGTTCAGTAACAAGAGGTACGAGATTAAAATGGTTTCGAGAATATATACTAGATAATTACTGTTTATCTTATTCTTATAAATTACCTAAATTCACTTTTAAAAAAGTAGAAGGTAATTTTTCTGTGTTAATTCTCGATAAAAAGAAAAAAAATAATATCACTATTTTTAGAAATGAAAAATCAGAGGTAAAAGTTAAGAGCCTTTTTAAAGTTACAAATAATATTAGTTTTGATGCCGATGAGATCATTGCTGCTAAAAACTATAGGTCTTTAATTAAAAATACAGCATTAGACTTAATACCTATAGATAAACTTTTCTCTTTCCAAAGAGGTGATATAAAATCAGATTATAAAAGACTTGAGGTTTTACACACTACGAATGCAAGCCAAAACCTAAAAGCTAGCCCAATAAGTAAGCTGTTTGTTGAAAGTGGTGATTGGATAATCAAAAGGGTTTCAAGAGATTTAACTAATTCACTAAGAGAATACGCGGGGAATAAAGTCTCATACACCGATTGTATTATTCGAATTAAGTCTATTGATAATAATTTTACATATAGAAATTTTTTCTCTTTAAGCGTCATGCTACAGGTTAAGGATTTTTGTGAAGTTATAACTAAGGGAAGTGGCGCGAAATATCTTGATTTTTCAACATTTAAAAAAATACAGGTACCAATAAACCTTCATTTAGCCTACGATTTTCATTACCGTTGCTTTATTAATGCTAATGACAATGAACGTATAGAGATCGCTAGGAAAGTAGCATTTATTTTTATAAATATGGCAAAAACTGACCACGTATATATTTCAGGTCTTGAAGATAAGTATGTAAGGTCGGTTGTTTAATATTTTACATAATATCCAAAGGCTTTTTAAATCACCCAACCGCTAATTTCCCAGCCTCATGCCACATTTCACTTGGCATAGGGTTGGTTAACTCCCACGTTATATTCATCGGCTGGCTGCCGTTGTGGCTTTGGTACTTAACCTCGCCGTAGTTTACAAACCCCATAGTTCGGCCGTTTTCGTCTTTACCTTGTTCGCGCACAAATAACAGGATGGTTTTGCCTGTTTTTTGGTGCTGAATATAACTTAGTCCACGGCCGTGTTCTGGGCGGGCGCTGTTTTGCGTTTGCCAGTGAAACAGGGTAGGGCTGATTGCGTAGTCGTGATACAGCGTGGTGGGCGAGTAGCTTTTTTCACACTTGTTGAGTGTTACAAATAGCAGCTCTAAGTTTTGATCATTGAATACTAGAACACCCTCACGAGCAGATGACTTTTGCTCAAACGTATGCGCGCCAAACGCGGCGAGTATTTGTTGGCGAGTGTAGCGGCTGTGTAATTTTATTGCGTGGTTTGGAAGGCACGCTAAATAGCTTTCTTGCTGGTGAATGCGGCTTATTAAAAGCGTTATCACTTGTACGAGTTCCTGCTGTAGCTCTTTGTGTTTGAGGGCTTGTAGGCTTTGCTCAAGGGTTTTAAACCCTAAACTTGTGCCAGTGGTATCCCAAAAGTTGTAATGCACCATAAGCGCGTACTGTTGGTTTTGTGGTGTTGAGGTAAAGCTAAAGTCGTTGTTACATAAATCACGTAAAAAGCATAAGTAACTGAGCGAGTCGCACCCGAGTAATTGAGTGTTTATAGCGCGGTAATACGCAGCGTAAATGTCGGCTTGCTCTGCGGGTATTTCATCACCTTTAAGCCAGTGCCAGCCGCCGAGTTTTTTATCTTTTGGTTTGTATATATCTTCAAGCGTGACTTGTGGGTTTATGCGTAAAAAATTACTGAGCGTTAGCGCGTCATTAGTATGTTGCGAATAGCTATTTATCAGCTGTTGCAAACGCCGCTTGGTGTTTATGGCTTGCTGAATATTTTTTAATATTGTTTGTTGAGTGCGCTTTTGTAGCTCAATACGGCAACCCAGCGGCAAATGTGGGAAGTTGTTTTCAATCTCGGTTTTTATTGGTTGGTTACTTTTACCAATTAGCGCGCGGAATTTACTGGCAAAGTCGTATTCTGGGCGGGCGTTGCCTACAAAATCGAGTACGGTGCAGCACTGTTTCTGGCTGTTATCGGGTAAACGCAAACCACGACCTAGTTGCTGTAAAAACAGTGTTAGGCTTTCAGTTGGGCGTAAAAATAACAGGGTATCTACTTCTGGAATATCGACACCTTCGTTAAAAATATCAACCACGCAAAGTATTTGTATTTCGCCTTGGCGCAGCGCTTGTTGTTTGGCCGCGCGCTCATTGGTGTTTTTGCTGGTCAGTACATCGGCACTTATATCTGCCAAGTTGAATTTAGAGGCCATAAACTCCGCGTGCTTTTGGCTTACACAAAATGCCAACGCTTTTATATCGTGAACATTAGTCACTATATCAGCAAGACTGGATATAATTTTGTTAGCGCGGCTGTTCTCCCCTGTATAAAGGTTACTTAGCTCGCTTATATCGTAACGGCCGCCTCGCCAAGTTATTTGGCTTAGGTCGGTGTCATCATCTAATCCAAAG
This sequence comes from Pseudoalteromonas sp. P1-13-1a, assembly GCF_001401875.1. NCBI lineage: Bacteria > Pseudomonadati > Pseudomonadota > Gammaproteobacteria > Alteromonadales > Pseudoalteromonadaceae > Pseudoalteromonas > Pseudoalteromonas sp. P1-13-1a. The sequence goes on from NZ_LKDV01000038.1 coordinate 22,407, forward strand.
TATTGAAACGGGCATAAATGGCGCTGGTTTATTGCCTCTGGCAAGCGAATTTCAGCGGCTATTACACCGCAAAAATCATCGAGTATATTGGCGCCATCTTGTCGCTCTGGTGTAGCGGTTAAGCCAAGTAATATTGCGGGCGTAAAGTAACTTAATATAGCGCGGTAACTGGTAGCGCTTATATGATGTACTTCATCTATCACTATGTAGTCGTAGTAATCGCGGGTTAAATTGAGCGATTCAATTTGGCTGTTCAGCGTTTGGATTGATGCAAATAATTGGTTATAGCGCTGTGGTTTGTAGTTACCTACCCACAGCTCGCCAAAGTCGTTATTTTTAAGCACGCCACGATAAGCACTTTGCGCTTGTTTGAGTATTTCTTCGCGGTGGGCGACAAACAAAAAGTGTGCGTTTGGATTTTTATCGTAAACGGTTTTAAAGTCGAACGCCGATATGATTGTTTTACCCGTGCCCGTTGCAGCAATCACTAAATTTTTAAAGCGATTATGCACGCTGCGTTCTACGCTTAGCTTTTCTAAAATAGAGAGCTGGTGCGTTTTTGGTGTTATATCAAAATAAAACTGGCTGCTAGATTGCCCAACACCGCGTTGCTCGTTAAGTGAATTAATGAGCTTTTCTTTACATTCAGCTTTGCCTGTAAATAACTCGAAATCTGGCGATTGCCAGTAGGTTTCAAAGGTACTTTTGGTTTTGGCTATTATGTGCGGTATTTCTTGCGCGGTAATTTTTAAGTTCCACTCAAGACCGCTGGTAAGCGCCGAGTGCGATAAATTAGAGGAGCCAATATAACCGGTATGAAAACCTGTATTACGCATAAACAAGTATGACTTTGCGTGTAGGCGTTCTTGCTGGTTGTTGTAGCTTAGCTTTACCTCTGTATTTGGTAGGTTGGCTAAAAAGTCAACTGCTTTAGCATCCGTTGCACCCATATACGAGGTGGTAATTACTTTGAGTTTATTGCCGCTTTTGGTAAACGCTTCAAGCTCATTTTTAAAAATGCGCAGCCCCGTCCATTTTATAAATGAGACCAGCCAGTAAATAGTGTCGGACGATTTAATCTCGCGTTTTAGTTCGGTTTCTAGCGATATGCCCGCATTAGCACCGCTAAATAACTCGCTTTGTGTAAGCCCTGTGAGTGGAAATATATCACTTGAGTAATCTTTAAGGTTGGCTGCAATGGGGTTTTGGGTATTAAACAACGCGGTAAGTATTCGGCCTTGGCTGTCGATCAGGTTTTCGTTAATTAGCTCATCATCACGAATATGATCTTTAAGCCAAAGTACAAGGTTGTTAGCTAGGCTAATTTGTTCTTGTAGGCGCTCGTTTGAGTTAGGGATTGCATTAATAGCATGCTCAACAAGCTTACCTAAAAAGCGTGAAAGCCATGTTGCCGCTTCGGCCGTTTCAAGCTGGCGTTCGCCAACATAAAATTGATCACGATTTAAGTTTTGCTCAATTACTTGCGTAATTAACTGCTCGTAAATACCAATTTGCTGCATTAAAACCACTCCCTGTTAGCGAGTAGTTAGTTTACTTAAATACGGTACAGCTACAAGTAATAATCGACTAAGTTACTAGTAATTAAGTACAAACGTGTGAGTTAAGTATTAGCCGAGAGAACAATTAAAGGACGATGCTAAGAAATTATCCCCTTCAACTTCACCTGAAAACACATAATTAATGAGTAATTACCTCACATGGATGTGAGAAAAGCGATGCTTGCACATGGATGTGCTTTCATCGCGTTTACGTTCATATTAATTTTGTGTTTAAAGATAAGTGAAGTTGTGGGGCGCCGTGGGGTTCCAAGGGGCGGTCGGCGGTATCCGCCCCTTGGTTGCCGCCAGCAATCTGGCAATAATCGAATAAAGCTTGAAAGTTAGATGAAAAAGTTAAGCTTTTTTGTTATTGGCCTCTACTTCTAGTGATGCTCTCTGTTCAGCAATCTCATTAGCATCAATTAAAATTACTTTAAAAAATTCTAATTTATCTATTGTTTTTAATATGACTATAACACCGCCATATAGACCGAATAAAAAGGCAAGTGCATATATATAAATTGTACTCCCCTCATTTTTATCAAAAAAATTACTAAATGCGAAATATAAGGTTATGCAGTAGGGAATAATCCCTAGCTTTTCTATTGCACCAACTAAAAAACCTATTCTTCCTTTCGTTCTTTCAATATCGTAATTAAGTCTTCTAATTGATTGAGATAGTTCATAGCTCTGAAATGTTGAAAATTTATTTACAAGGCTTGCATGCAAGCTTATATCGTTCATTATTGGTTTAAAGAAGTCATAGCTGGGGTTTTTTAAGGCGATAAAAGTATTCATCATAAGTGTTATAAAAAGATAAATTACAGGGGTGATGAAAAATATCATTGCAGTATAAGGGTAAGTATTTTCTAAAATGACAGAATAATCAATACTTGAAACAGAGGGGAATACTGCAAATATTATAAAGTAGAGGACTAAAAATTTAGCTAAAAATGATTTCCAGCTCTTAATATTCAAACTACCGAAGAAGTTGCTCTTCAGGTGATCTTGCGATTTTAAAACATCTTCTAACTCATTAAATACTTTTTGCATGTATACAACTCCCTAGTTTGTAGTAGCTAGCTTAATGAAAATGGGTACAATAACAAGTGTTAATCACTAAGTTACTAGTAATTAGGTACAAACGTGTGATTTAAGTGTTAGCCGAGAGAGCAATCAAATGACGATGCTAAGAAATTATCCCCCTTCAATTTCACCTGAAAACACTTAATTAATGAGTAATTACCTCTCATGGCGGAATTTTGTTCCCGACAAATTCCAAGTACCTAAATCCCTTTAGGCGATGCGAGTAAAGCGATGCTTGCACATGGGTGAAAAACGTAGTTTTGAACGAGAGGGTAGGGATACCCGAACTGGGCAGCGTACAGGGATGTGAAAGTTGTGCGTTCATCGCGTTTACGTTCATATTAATTATTTGTTTAAAGATAAGTGAAATTGAGGGGCGCCGTGGGTGACGAATGACCAAAGCGTAGCTTTGCAGCTTGAGGAAGTGGAAGCATGGATGCTGACAGGAACCCGGCTTCAGGGATGAATTATTAGCAGCAGAGCTTGTTTGAAGAAGACCGCCCCTTGGTTGCCATCGCCAACGCGATATAAGTAAATTATTTCAAAAGCTCCGTTTTTCGCGCGAGCAAGCTGTACGCCTACGTCGAGTTTTAATAGAACACTTTGATATAACCTGTAGACGCGCAACTTGTTGGCGTTATAAAAGCTCCGCTTTTACGGTGTTAATTTATTAAGTAATGAGACGCTGCGCGTCTAACGTTAGCAGGCTTCGCGGCTGTATGTGAGTGCCTTTTTTATGTGTTTTTTACTTTGAGTAATTTATTTAAGTTTTTGTAACAATCGCTGTAAACTTTTTAGTGGTGGAGTTGTCATAAAAGGTGTTGCCTTTTACAGATTGTTACAAATAAATAACCTGCCAGCTAGTTGCTAATAAGCGCGTAGCTGTTGCTAACATTATAGTGTGGCGATATGGGTTTAACGGGTTGATGTTAAATTTTAACATTTATTAAATTGTGCTTTTAATTGGGGCGACCTAGTATTAAAGATTGACAGTACACACCCAAACAAAACATAATATTAACATTAGCTACACTTGAAAAGCATTTCACTTAATTGTATTGCGTAAATTGGTTAAAGGAGGGAAGTATTATGAACAAATTACTCATTGCATGCGCTATTACTGCTGCAACGTTGTACGTGTTTAAAAACGATTTGACCGCCTTGGCTCAAAATACCTCTTCAATAACTAACACCACTGCCACGCAGCCTGCTCAACCAATTGTGGTAGATATACAAGCAATGCAAAGTAGCCAGGGTATAACCAACAACAATGGCACGCCCCTTACCGAGCAAATAGTCATTACCCCGCAAGAGGTGGGTGAATACTCTGAGCTTGAAGGCGCTGTTAATACTCAAAGCCCGGTTGATATAACTCAGTCAGAACAAGTATTTTTAAACAAAGTGCAAAACAGCTTTGCTGAAAAGTCGTTATTTTTATACAGCTTTGAATGTAAGCAAAACGACTGTAATGCGGGCATTGTTGCAACCGATGGACAACCTAAGCACGAAGATATCGCTGGCGTGTTAGCCGATTTATCGGCGTCGGAAGAGTTTGCTAATCATTCTGTGCAATTAGCGGGTGTGGCGGTAAATAACGATGGTATTTTGCAATACGATTTAAACATTAAAAACATGCTCCCTAATAACTAAATAACGTATGTTTAGTCGCAGTAGGCGCATTTTCCACTCTTAAGTTCATACTTACAATAGCGCGTTTAATTAAGCTTAAACTCTATATTTTTAAACAAAAAAGCGGCTTTTTAGCCGCTTTTTTGTGTTTGTAGCTTTTTATTAAATCATGTTTACTCTGTTGAGATAGCGCACTCATTGCGTTAAAAGTTATCAATATAAAGCAGTAACATGCTCGCTAATCTTTTGTTTTCATGTTTTTTGCCCGCTCTTCTGCCTCGATTAAGGCTTGAGATTTAGGCGCTTTCTTTTTTGGCTCTATTACGGGCTTTTTATCTGAATTTGGATCCCAGCTTTCATCTAGCGATAAATTGGCAAATGGGTTGCTAGAGTCTGCTTGCTTGGGCGCACTTTTCGGCTCTGGTTTATCCGTAAGTGGTGATTCGTGGGCCTCTGGCGCCGGCGTATCTAAAGAGGGGCCGTCACTAGATTTTACTGATGCGTTTACTGGTTCAGGCTTTTTACTTGCCTTTAATGGCGCGTCGGGGTTGTAGGTACGTACTTCGGGCTCTTTAAAGTCGTGTTCGCCATTAAACGTGGTTTGTTCAAGCTCGCTGTTTTTATCGCCAGTATGCAGGTGCGCGCTGGTATTTGGCTCGCTAATCGGGTTACTTGGCGCGGCCGGTTCGTTTATAAGTGTTGACTCGTGTGGTTTAACTTCTTCAATAGGCTCGGCTTTTGGTTTTTCAACCGCACTGCTTTGCGGCTTGCGGGGTCGCTTAACCGAAGGCGCATCTGGGTCAAATTCTCTAACTTCGGGCTCTGCAAAACCGTTTGCACTTTGTATACGCGCTAATGTGTTTTTAGCGGCGGCTTCAAACTCGGCGGTGTTTGGCTCTGGCGCTACTTTTTTAGGCTCAGGTGCTGGTGCATCTTCTTCTGGTTTAACTTGCTGTGGCTCAGCCTCTGTTGCAGGTATTGGCGCGTTTGTTGCCTCGTTAATAGGCGTATTAGGGCTTACTGGTTTAGGCTCGCTTTGAGCTGCAACCGTGTGTGAAACTGGCTTTGTAAGCTCATCACTTTGGTCTGCGGCTTTGGGCGCTGTTACGTGCTTTGTACTTATATTGCTATTTTTAGCAAGCGTGTCTGTTGCGGTTGGCGCAACAGGCGGCTCGGGCTTATTTTGTTTAGCGCGGCGTAAACGTATAACCACCATGGCGCCAATTAATACCACAATAAGCAGTAGTAAACTTGGTAACAGTAATGAACTTGGCGGCTCTGCAACCGGCGCAGGTATAATTACTGGTGCCGGTTTTGGCGTAGTATTAACCGTTGGTTGCTCTTTTTTAGGCGCTGCTTTAGGGGCGGCTTCAGTGGCCACCGGCTGCGCTTGGTTAGTTGTAGGTGTTAATTCGCTGCTATTAGGTGCAAGTTCGGGTGTAGGCGTACTTGCTGCATCCTCATTAATTTTTGGGCTTTGCTCGCTTATTGGGGTAGTAGGTTGAGTGGTTGTTGTGGCTTTGCTTGCACTTTGTTTTATGGCTTCTTCTGCTGCATTTATTTGCTCAAGCAGCGCTTGCTCTTGCTCGGGAGTAAGTGCAAGCGGTTCTGGCTCTTGTTCAACCACTGGGGGCGCTACTGGTTTTGTTTGTACTTGCTTAGGTTTATTACAGTTTCTGTTAAAATCGCGTGCGGCCTTACGATACTGCTGGCTGGCTTTATTATTACTGTACTGCTGCATTTCTTGCTTAATTAAAATACACATGGCTTCGTTATAGGCAGCGCTTTGGCTGCTGTAAAATAAAGCAAAGCAAAAAATAAGTTGAGAGAGTCTAATAATCATAAAACACGGCGCTTAAGTATCAATAGTCTGATTTTAAGCGCAAAATTAAAATATATCTAGGCACTAAGGGCGTGTTGACCTTTGCGGATTGAAATTTGTTCAAACTAGGGGCAATTAAATCAAGGCGCGGGGTTTGTAACCTAGTGAGATAAGTAAAAGCCCCCTCGTTAATCAATCACCATTAGGCTGCGGTACTCGTCGTAGGCAAATTGGTCGGTCATGCCACTTATGTAATCTTGTATTAGCCTACAGCGGTAGTAAAACTCGTAAGCGGCAAAGTGGTCGGGCTCTTCTTGCATGGCATCTATAGCGTGCTGATAACTATTTAAGTGCTTTTTAGAGAGCTTTTTAACCAAACGCGATTCGATTAATAAGCGTGAGTCGCCATTGAGTGCGCGTTTAAAGTCGTCGCTGTTAAGTTGCAGCAGTGGCTTATAACAGTCGAGCAGGCCATTAATTATGCGGTAGCCTTGCAGTTCTAGTTTTTCTACCTCTTTGTTAGAAAACACATGTTTAAGCGCCACTTGTTTTAAGGTTTTAGTAACCGCATGCAAGTGGCTGCTATCTTCTAGCAAGGCTTGGTTAAAGTCGCCGTGGTAAATAGGCTCAATGTGCTCTATAAAACGCTTGGCGGCGTGATTTACAAGCGGGTGGAGCAAGGCTACTCGCAGGTATATAAAAAATTCGCTGTTAAAATTATAAGGCTGTGCATTGGCGCGCTCTAGTGCGTAATCTACCGCTTTATCTACAAAGTTTAGGTGTTCGGTGTCGTCAATGGTTAGGTTTATTAGGGCTTTTTTATATTCACTTTTCAACTGTTGGCAAAGCAGCTCGGTGGTTATTATATCTTTTTCTACGGCGTCTTCTATGTCGGCTAGGCAGTACGAAATATCGTCGGCTGCTTCCATAATGTAACTGGCCGGATGGCGGCAGTATGGCTCTATAACCAGCTCGTTTTGTAGTGCCTCTACAAAGGTTTTTTCACTGTAGTAGTAACCTACTTTTTTCATTAAGTAGTTTTTATTTTGCGGTATGTCTTTTGGGTTTAAGCCTGCAGGGCGGGTGTATTTTAAAATGCCTGCGCTTTGGCAATAGGTTAAGTTTAAGCCCAGCAGTGAATGAATGATACGTATGCCTTGAGCGTTGCCTTCAAAGTTACAAATATCGTGCGCTAAGTGTTTAAAAATAACCCCTATGCCGGTATTTTGCTCTTGGCAGCGCGCAGGTGTAACGCTTGCTAGGTTGTTATTAAACCAGTGGTTTATGGCGGCTTCGCCAAAGTGTCCAAAAGGTGGGTTGCCAATGTCGTGCATTAGGCAGGCCATTTCTACCAAGCTTTCGAGCGGGCGCTCTAGCCCTTTTAAACCAAACTCGGTTTGCTGCTCAAAACTTAAATTGGCAAAAATGCGCTGCACTATAAAACGCCCTACTTGTTGTACTTCAAGTGAGTGGGTTAAGCGCGAGCGTACCGCGGCGTTACGCTCTAGCGGAAAAACCTGGGTTTTTTGCTGTAGGCGGCGAATAGCAGCACTGTTAATTATGCGCCCGCGGTCGCTTTCCATTGCCATTTGCAGGTTTGCGGTGGTGCGATACATGCGCGCTGGGGTTATTTTTTTACTAAAGTCGATAGTCATCTGTATCCTTGCTAAGTGGTGACGACTGGCAAAGTAAATGCGCGTTGTCATTCGTTTTAAATACTTACTTGTTAATATATACATCTAGGCGAGTTAGGTACAGGTGTGTGTATCATTTAAGGCTTAGCAATTGTATTATAAAGCTATATTTTTCAGTATTTAACGCATTTTAATCTAGGCGAGTATTTGTAATGAAGTATGTATTTTTAAAGGCGATAATGTTGGCGCTTTTAGTGTTAACCAGCCACGTGGCTTATGCGGCAAAAGAGCAAACCGTTGTACTTATATCAATAGATGGCATGCGTTGGGATTACATAGAAAAACACGGCGCATCTAATTTAAAAGCCATGGCTACTAAAGGTGTACGCGCACAAAAGCTAATGCCGGTTTATCCCACAAAAACATTTCCTAATCATATTTCTATTATTACTGGGTTATTGCCGGTGAACCATGGCATTGTAGATAATAAATTTTGTGATAAAGCGCGTAAAAACCAGTGTTACAGCATGGGTAAAGCGCAAAACGACAGCACTTGGGTCAACGGTATTCCACTTTGGAATTTAGCTAAAATGCAGGGCTTAAAGTCGGCTACTTATTTTTGGCCAGAGTCGGATGCACGCTTTAACGGTATGACGCCTGACTATTATTTTCATTACTCTAAATACAGTGACTACCAAAGCCGCGTTGATCAAATAATTCAATGGCTAAGCTTACCTAAAGCGCAGCGCCCGCGTTTTGTGGCAAGTTATTTTTCGCTGGTTGATAGCATGGGGCATGAGTTTGGGCCCGATGCGCCGCAAACACGTGATGCAGTTAAGCAATTAGATGACCTTATGGGGCAATTGCAGGCGCGTTTAAGTAAATTAGAGCAAGATATTAACCTTGTTATTGTGTCTGATCACGGTATGGCGCATGTGGACCCTGAGCAAAGTATTGATATTACAACCTTGCCTAAAAGCGATAACTTTATAGTTAAAAATACGGGGCCGCGTTTGCTTATTTATGCAAAACCTGGGGTAACAAGCGAGCAAGTTGCAACTTACAAACAAGCCTTACAGCACGCAGCAAACGGCCGATATACGGTGTTAAATGACCAGCAATTAGCGGCTTATCATTACAATAAAGGCACGCGTGTAGGCGATATTGTTGCGCAAACGAATGCCCCTGCGGTGTTTACTAATGAAGGCAAAGCAATGTACTTAGGTACACATGGCTATGCTTACACCGACGATATGGCAGCCACGTTAATTGCGATAGGGCCTGCGTTTAGACAAGGGCTAAGCCTTGAAAAAGTAAATAACCTTGATATTTACCCAGTGCTTGCAAAGGTAATGGGGCTTAAGCTATTAAATAAAATAGATGGCGACGGTAAAACTCTTATGCCAGCTATTAAGCAAAAAATAGTGGTGCAATAGCGCCACTTTTTCTAGCCCCAAAGTAGCTCACTTAATTAAGCGGATTGGTATCGCTGATTGTGCTGCTAAATCCGTGTTCGTCACTGTTAAGCGTTAAAGTAAAGTTATGCCTATCGCAAATTGCTTTTACGGTAGCAAGGCCTAAGCCAAATCCGTCTTTTTGCCGTGCAATATCGCTTCTGTAAAAGCGCTTAGTAAGTTGACTTAATTGCTGTTTATTAACCCCTTTACCGTTGTCGCTAATAGTAATGCTATTTTGTAATAGAGTAATCGTTATAGTGGCGCCGTTACCTGCGTATTTAATGGCGTTTTGCAGCAGGTTATAACACGCTTGAAACACGAGGTTTTTGTCGCCTTCAATTATAAGGTTGTGGTTTTTAAGTAGCGTTATTTGCTGCTGATTTTGCTCTGCTGTGGGCTCTAGTATTTCTATTATGTCGTTAATTAAAGGCACTGCGTGTACAGGCTCTAATTTTAGCGGAAACTGCCCATGCTCTAAACGAGTAAGCTTTAACATAGCGTCAAAGGTGTGCAGTACGTTTTCTAGTTGCTCTATTGCAAGCCCTAGGCTTGGTTGTTTTAACGCTTCTTGCTCAAGCATTAAACGTAAACGCGTTAGCGGGGTTTTTAAGTCGTGTGCTATGTTGTCGGTTATGCCTTGCACAAGGGCAAAGTTTTCTTCAATGCTTTGCAGCATGGTATTAATGTGTTTAGCGAGGGTTACAAATTCGTCGCCTTTTTGTTTGTGTACAACGCGCGCCGATAAATCGCCTTTTTGCACTTGCTCTGCCACATTATTAAAGTAATTTACGCGTTGTAAATGGCGCCTAGCAAAAATATACCCAAATACACACGTTACAATAAGGCTGAGTATGCAAGCCCATATTGCAATTGTTTTAAACTCGGTAATTAAGCGGCTTAAATGCTCGGTTGGCGTGGCAATAACCACGGTGCCATGCTGAGTTTTAACTAAACCTGTGGTAAGTAATCTAATTTGCTCGCGTTGCGTATCTAATACCGGAAACTCCACCGTTTGAGGTAGTTGAGGTATATCGTTTGGCAAAAAGCTTAAACCTTGGCTTTGTTCGTTGTCGTTTTGCCAAAACATTAAAATGCCACCTTCGTTTTTAAATACGTTAAGTTGTTTAAAAAACGAGGCTTTATCAAATTTATTGGCAAGCCCTTGTATTCTTACTTGCTCTGCATTTAAACGCCTGTCTACCTGGCGCGTTTGCTCACCAAGTAATAATTGATAAATAAGCACAATACACAGCACCAGCACCACCGAGGTAATTGTGGCAAAGGCAAGCGTTAAGCGCCACACCGAGCTTACACGGGGGTTAAATTGCCACCATAGCGATTTATTGTTCATTGTGCTGCGCTTTTTGTAACCGATACCCCACGCCCCGTATAGTTTGTATTTCTACGGTGGCATGGTGCTGCATAAGTTTTTTACGAAGCCTGGCTATGTGTACATCTATTACGTTGGTTCCGGGGTCAAAATTATATTCCCACACCGATTCAAACAATAACGTGCGTGTAACTAGCTTGTCTTTATGATCTAGCAAAAAGTGTAATAGTTTAAATTCTTTAGGTTGAAGAGTGAGTGTATTGCCGTTTACCTGCGCTTTATGGTGGCGATAATCTAAGCGTACGTTTTCAAACTCTAAGGTGGTGCTTTGCTCGCTTGCAGGCGAAGGCCTGTTTATCAGTTTTTCTACACGTATGGCCAGTTCAGAAAACGCAAATGGCTTTGTTAGGTAGTCGTCGCCGCCCGCTTTTAAACCTGCTACGCGTTCGTCTACTTTATCTAATGCGGAAAGAATAAGTACCGGGGTACGCTTGCCGGTGGCCCTAAGTGCGGCCAATACTTGTAGCCCATCAAGTTTAGGTAACATACGGTCGAGTATTATTATGTCGTGCTCTTCGCAGGTGGCCATAAGCAGTGCTTGCTGGCCGTCTTCGGCAGTGTCTACGGTGTAGCCTTGCTCGTTAAACGCTTTGTATAAAAACTCACGATTTTGTTTGTCGTCCTCTACTAGTAGCAGCTTCATTAATTACCCCAACGCAGTAAAGGCAGGTTTTTACCTGTGGCTAAATCTATGGCTTTTTTATGCCGACCTTTTGCTGTAATAAAGGTGGCAACAAGGTAGGTTATGCCTATGTCTTGCTCTAATTGCGACTCAATTAAGTAATAAGGCGGCGCAGGGCTTAACTGCTTAACTAGCTGATGCATTTGGTAATTTTTTTTCTTCATTAGTTTGGCTGCAGCTACTTCGTCTTCTTCGTCAAGTTCGGGTTGTTCATACTCCTGCTCAATAACCTGCCCTTGGGCATTAACAATTAACTCAATAAAACGGTTATTGTTTAAATCAAACAGCGTGACTTCGTAAACGGTAATGCCTTTTTCAAACTCAAGTTCAAACTCTACAATAATGCCTTGGCTTGCAAAGCTTTTTTCTATTTTTGCTAAAATTTGCTGTGCAGAAGGGGCGTTAGCTTGGCTGAGCTTATTAAAAATAGCGGAGCTATTAGCGTGGCAAAATGCGCTCGCAAACAGGGTTACAGTTAATAAAATATATTTCATAAATAGGCTCTTGTGGCTTGAACGTTATTTTATGCGTTAGTTTATCAAATAAACAAACAACTCTGTTTAACTTTAATAGGGCTTGTTACCGTAAAAGGTAACAAGCCCTTTGCAAAGTTAAGCGTAACTATTGTAGTTAATTGTCTAATACGCAGGCTCTTACCTGGTTAGCACTCACCCATTGGCACTCAAGATCTACATACTGGCCGTTAAATTGTGCTAACGAGCTATCTTCGCTCACATAACCCCATATTGAGGCTTGGCCATTGTTATTTAACGCTACATTGCCTTTTAGGTCTATGGTGTTGCTGTCATCCTCAATGTCTACTTCGCTGACTAGGGCTTGCTCAGCGGTATAGGTGCCTTCGAGTTCTAACCATTGGCCGTCTAATGTTGCTGCGGTTAAACCATCTTCGTATTGTGTTTGATTGGTTAATGTAAAGTTTTGGCCGTTAATCGTGGCTGTGTTATTGGCATAGCTAACAAGCCCCGATACAGAAAATGTATAGTGCGAGGTACTTGGCGCTGTATTAGTGTCTTCAAATTCAATGCTTGTGGCCAATAATTTGCCATTACTTTGCTGCCATTGGCCGTCTATTTCTACCTGTTGGCCTGTGACTAAATTAGCGGCGGTGCCATCTTCGTATTGGGTTTGCTCGTTTAATGTTACTTGCCACTGAGTATTAATAGTTATAAGCGTTTGGGTATTATTTACAAAGGTAATAACGCCTTCAAGCTCTGTGTATGTGTTATCGCTAAACGCAGGGGCTTGCTCAGCATCTACCTCACTGGCAATAACGTGTTGTTCATTAAATATGCCTTCTACTTCTACAAATTGGCCATTATTGAGCGCGCCTTCAACGTCGGCTTGTTGATAATTAATAAGCAAGTCACCTAAATTAAATGTGCCAGCTTGTGCATTTAAGTGAGTAATGCTGCCTTTTAGTTCAAGCTCTTCTTGTGGATTATTTACAGGCGCCTGGTAGGTCACTGTAATGCTATTGGTTGAGTCGCTGTAGCCGCTAATTTCAAGCAGGGCGCCTTGCGACAGGCCTGCGCTTTGCACGTTGTTTAGCTGTGTACCTGCTATGGTTAATGTATCGCCATCAATATTTACAGGGCCTTTTAATAAGGGCTCGTACTCAACTTCGGTGGCTTGCGAGCCATTTGTTTCAACTTCTAGGTACATGCCTGTTTGAATATCGGATAGGCTGGCGTTAATGCCATCTATTTCTATCTCTGCGTTACTTGCTGGAATAGTGTGATTATTAATAGTAATTGCATTGTCGCTTACCTCTGACACTTGGCCAATGATAACACTTGGAAAATTACTCACCTCAGAAATGGCGTCTGTGTTTTCATCACTTGAGCTGCTTCCGCAGGCGCTTAAAGCAAGTGAAATAGCAGATAACGAAATGAGTTTAACGGTTGTGTTTAATGGTGATTTAATCATAGCTTACTCCTTGTTTTTGATATGGAATAAGTGTACCTAAGCAAGGTTATTTTTAAGGTGGACGCAAGATTAAATTTTGTTAATGTTTGGGGTAAACAAAAAAGAGCGCCAGAGCGCTCTAAAGGGAAAAAATACAAACGGTTAAACTAATTTAGGTTATTTAAAATTAGCAATGCTTGTTTTAGTGTCGGTCACGGTGCGAATAGCATATGCTTGGCCAGTTACACCAAAGGCTAGGCCATTTACACTCCAATTAGGATTTGAGAAGTAATCGTATTGGGTTGCGCTGCCGTACACGTGCGGGTAAGCCATAATGCTGGCAAATTCGTTTTGCACACCGTGGCCCATACCATCAACATATACTCCACCTGAGGTGTCACCTTGTTTGCGTGAGTGCGCTAAACCTTGGTTATGACCAAGCTCGTGCACAAACGTAGTAGCACCACAATCTATAGCCGTAATTGAGTACATACGGTCGCTCATTGAGCTGTATAAATTACCGTTAGTGCCTTGGCCAACCCATGCTAAACCACACGAAATTAAACCATTGCCCGCACTTTGACCAGTACCCAGCACGGCTACCATGTCGGCTTTCCAGCTAGTGCGTAAACCATCTACATAGCTGCTGTTTGTTACTGCATCTAACCAGTCTTCAGACGGTGTAATGGCATAATCGCCAAGGTTTTCTGTGCCCGCTAAACGCAGTGTAATATCTACCCCATTTTGGCTATAAACCTGGTTACTAAAGGCGATCAGCTGGTTTATTTTAGTGTTTATATTACTTGTTGCTGCGGCCGATTGGTCGGTATATAAAATACCAATATCAATCGTTACTGCCTGTGCTGCACTTGTTGCAAATAGTGCGCTGGCAATGGCTGCCGTAGTGATTAGTTTTTTCATTTTTATATTTCCTTACTTATGTAGTGGTTGGAAGTTTTACTGCTGATTGACTTAGGGCGTGTTGATCTTTGATGGTTGAATTTGCAGCAGTATGTTTGGTTTTTAGGCAAGGCAGAGCCTATGAAGTGTGGTTATTCCCCATAAATAGGCGATAACGCTGCATAAATGCCAAACATGCGCTGCCCTGCGGGTTCTGCCTAGGGGCGATAAACTCTTTGTTGCTCGGTTTTTACTTAGCCCACTAGGTTACAAACCTCGCGCCGCGATTTAATCGCCCCTAGATTGAACAAATTTCAATC
>NZ_LKDV01000039.1:0-35137 GCF_001401875.1 Pseudoalteromonas sp. P1-13-1a
CCGCGTCCTGCTCACGCTCCTTACCTACATCCGTGTAGGCAAAGCTTCCGCGTCCTGCTCACGCTCCTTACCTACATCCGTGTAGGCAACAAAGAGTAAGTTGTTTCTAAATATAACTTTTCGGGTAGCCATTTTTTCAGTTTATTCTATATTCCCCTCTATTCATTGAGGGATACATATATTCAGCCTTACCCAAATACAAAGCACACAGCAACTAACTCAACCCTCTTAAGTTATACCAATCCGCACTAATATCTAATCATTTTGTAGGGCTAAACGTGTCGCTATCTGCGTTAAAAGATTCTCATTTAGGACAACTAAATAGCGAATCTTTTGCCTTGCTATCAACACGTTTTTCCATCCTTAAAATAGATCACTTACTTATGCGAATTGCTACTAATAAAACCATGGGATTTTATATATTCACTCATAAAGCGAACTCTTTAATCCTTAATAACATAAACTTTAGCATCGATATAAAATGTCCTTTAGCTACGCCAAACTTTACGCTTTTGCTTAGAGTTAATCTTATATATATACTTGCAACATATTTATTATGGACAGTTCTTTTTATTTATGCAGTTTAGAAAAGATATTAATGGACTAAGGGCTTTTGCGGTAATAGCCGTTGTACTATTTCACTTTAATCCAGCCACGCTATCTGGTGGATTTGCTGGTGTAGATGTTTTCTTTGTTATTTCTGGTTATTTAATGACGGGAATCATTTTCAAAAAGCTGGATACTAACAGTTTTTCTCTATTAAGCTTTTATTTAGCTCGCGCTCGTAGAATTATACCTGCTTTAGCCACACTTTGCTTAGCACTGCTTATTTATGGCTGGTTTTTCTTAATCCCCTCTGAATTTCAATTACTTAGTAAACACACTAGTGTAAGTATGGGATTTGTTTCTAATTTAGCTTATTGGCGAGAGTCTGGCTATTTTGATGCTATTTCACACG
Source organism: Pseudoalteromonas sp. P1-13-1a (assembly GCF_001401875.1). Taxonomy (NCBI): domain Bacteria; kingdom Pseudomonadati; phylum Pseudomonadota; class Gammaproteobacteria; order Alteromonadales; family Pseudoalteromonadaceae; genus Pseudoalteromonas; species Pseudoalteromonas sp. P1-13-1a. The sequence goes on from NZ_LKDV01000039.1 coordinate 959, forward strand.
AGAAATGGTTATTGCACACGTGGTCTTTATCTGTCGAATGGCAATTTTATATCATTTACCCTGCATTATTACTTTTATTAAACAGAACGTTTACTCTTAGTACAATCAAAAAAATCTTACTCTGCTCAACCATTGTTGGATTTTTATACTGTATATATGTTAGTTACGCCTCTCCAAATTTAGCTTATTATTTTTTGCCATCGAGAGCTTGGGAAATGATGATTGGTGGTCTTGCTTATTTGTATCCCTTCAAATTTAATAGCAAGTTAAAGAAAACACCTCAGTTAGTGGGTGTAACTCTGATAATCGCTAGTTATACATTTATTGACGAAACAAACTATTGGCCTAGTTTTTTAGCTTTAATGCCTTGTCTTGGTGCATACCTAATTATTATTGCAGGTGATAATGATAGTTTTTTAACTGGAAACTATATTTTTCAAAAAATAGGAACATGGTCTTACTCTATCTATTTGTGGCACTGGCCCTTAGTTATTTTTTACTATGAACGTTCAGGAGGGCATGGTTCACCAATAGTTTACATTTTACTATCTGTGGTTTTCGGAGTGCTCTCTTATAGGTATATTGAATCAATTGACTTCAAACAACCAGCCAATTTGTCATTTATAAATATTATTAAATTTAAACCTGTTTTAATGACGCTGTTTATCGCCCTTCTCTCTGTAGCTATTTATTCCACAACTGGCGCTGACTTAAAAGCTAGAAGTGCAGCTCAATCTGATACGGCGCTTTATTTAAAAAGATATCAAAAAGCAAGTTACGTCTCTAGCTTTGTAAAGCAAGCATATAGATCTGAATGTAACTACTATGATGGTAGTCTAGCAAAAATAAATATTGCAAACACATGTACGAATGGCGGCAGTGGCGGTATTTTTGTATGGGGAGACTCACACGCTCAAGCATTAGGGTACGGGCTTAGAAAAACTCTACATAGAGTAAATTTCAATCAAGTAGCAACTTCTGGCTGTAGGCCTCTGGTAAAAGAGGATAGTGTGAGCAAAGGAGAGTTCAAAAAAGCATGTGATAGATCTAACAAAAAAGCGGCTGAAGCTATTTTAAAGATTCACCCTAAGGTAATTGTATTAGCGCAAAAGTTAGACCACCATAAAAATGATTTTTTTGAAATAGTGGCGTTTTTGGAAAGAAACAACATTAATGCTCAAATTATATTGGCAGGGCCGGTACCTCAGTGGAGGCCTTCACTACCCAAAGCAATTGTTAAGCGCCATTTCGATGTTCAAGAAAAATATATAGACGATATATACTTTGTTAAAGAAACCACACAAGTAAACACAATATTGAAGAAGCTCTATAATAACTCTTCGATACAATACGTATCGATTATAGATACACTTTGTTCTTCGGATCATAAATGTTTAGCTAAAGTTGATGACAATAACACCCCTTTAGTTTGGGACTATGGACACCTCACATTAGAAGGTTCCATATATATTGCAGAGAAAATTTTTCAACCCGTTTTAAATAAAGCTTTAAAATAAAAAAGGGACTTTCGTCCCTTTTGTCACTTAACTGTCATTAAATACGTTTGTTTGGTTAAAAACTATATACTAACGTTAATGACGTCTCTGTATCTGTACTTTCTTCGTCATCAGCAACATCTGAGTTGTTGGTAACATTAAAAGCGACTTTCATTTGTAGCGAGCCATTTATTTTAGTTAGCAGTGCCGTCTCAGAACGCGTTTTGGTGTTTGAATCACCGTACTCAACCGATACAAGTTGAGTAAAACGTGCGTTGTCTGAAATTTGCCAGTTATAGTCTAATTTACCTAAAGCAATTACTTCACTGTCGCTTTCACCTGCAAGTAGGTTACCATCTTCGTCAACTTGGGTGCTGTCATCTGAGTATTCAAAAAATTTGTAACCTGGACCAAACTCAGCACTTAACCACATATCTGGCTGGTCGACTAAACGTAAGCCGTAACCTGCAGAAATTACAGATTCAGTTCTATACGCGCCAAAATAGTCTGAAACGTGTGAACCATAAATGAATAAATGAGAGTTTTCTTCATTTAACTTGTAATTACCTTGAGCAGACGCTGAGTACTTTTCGTTGGTGCGTTGCTTTTCTTTATCACCGTTGTCATCTTCAACTTCATCTTCTTTATAGATGCCGTCGATTTTGTACTCGTTGTTCCAGTTTTCTAGGTGATGTAATACCTTTAAACCGCCTTTTAACGTTGTAGTTTCAGTGTTACCGCTCGTGACGATAGCACCAAGCTCACTTGTTACTTCCCACGTTTTTTTCTCAGCGTCTTCTGCGAATGCGTTAGTTGCAGCAGAGGCTGCAACTAAAAGTGTTAAAAGCTTTAATTTCATTAAAAATAACCTATTTAGTACTTAGAATTAGTCTTGCTTGTGTAAATGTACATCCATTTGCGGATATGGAATTGCAATATCTGCATCATCTAATGCAATTTTAATGTTCTCTAATAATGACCAGTAAGTCGGCCAGTAATCGCCTGAGTTTACCCAAGGACGGACAATAAAGTTGACGCTTGAGTCTGCCAGTTCAGAAACTGCAACAGTGTAAGCAGGATCTTTAAGTAAACGAGACTCTGCGTCAAGTACTGACTGTAATACTTCTTTTGTTTTTCGTAAGTCGGCTTCGTAACTTACACCAATAACTAAATCGATACGGCGGGTAGACTCACGAGAGAAGTTAGTAATAGCGCCCGACATAATTTGTGAGTTTGGCACGATTATAACTTTGTTATCTGGAGTACGTAGTTCTGTAGAAAATATTTCTATTTTTTTAACTGTGCCCATTTTACCGCCGGCTTCAACAAACTCACCAGATTTAAATGGACGAAGCAATATAATAAGTACGCCTGATGCAAAGTTAGACAGCGAACCTTGAAGCGCTAAACCAACAGCTAAACCAGCAGCACCTAAAATAGCAATGAACGACGTAGTTTCGATGCCTATTTGCGAAAGCGCCATTAAAATAGTCGCAGCAAATACAATAGCGTAAACTATACTCGATACAAACGAGCCTACCGCTTTATCTACTTTCTTTTTATCGAACGCTTTTTCTGTTAAGCCAGCACAAAACTTAGCAATGCGGCTACCAAGTAAAAAGATAACTAATGCTATAACAGCTTGAATGCCGTAGTGTAAAATTAAACCTGAGTTTTCGTTTAGCCAGGTAAGTATTGAATCCATAGTAACTCCAAATAGTTTTTATTAAGCAATTTCCCGCACGTAATTATACATTAATTTACATTTTATTCTCATTAAATAGTAAATTATAATTAGCAAGTTGTTGTTTTAGTGTTTTTTTAAGCCACTTTTAGCCCGCGCATAGAGTACATACTCTTTATGAACCTTTACTGATAACGAAGTAAATTTATGAAATATTGATTTTTTTTGATTTTTTTTAGTTTTAGGCTTCACAACATTTATTATTTTATGTATTATGCGCGCCACACCAAACGAGGTGTGTAGTGGCGGTTGTAGCTCAGTTGGTAGAGCCCCGGATTGTGATTCCGGTTGTCGCGGGTTCAAGCCCCGTCAATCGCCCCACTTTTTTCTTTTGTTTTTTCATATAATCTTCCCTACAATATCTAAATAAATTATTAATTTATTACTCTCAACACAAAAAACTTTCACACTCATTTTATTTATATTCATTTTTTAACTGCGCTTTAAAATAGCTCCCAACTTAGATCTCGTTTAAGTTTTTATTTTAATGTCTCAAGGAATTACTTTTAAAAATAGGCGGGGTTAAATCAAGGAAGTAAGTGAAAATGTTGTTTGAGACCGTAGAGCTGAGTCAACAAGCTATAAAAAATGCCACCTTGCGGTGGCATTTACACACGGGTTATTTCTACAAGTAGAAATTCTTTTTATTTTTGATTACTTTTAAACAAAAATTATGCCGTAAATGTAGCACTAAGGCCTATATCTAGCAATAAAAAGGTGGCCTGTAGTTATAAACCTGTACCAATGCGCAATATACAGTACTTAATTAAGCGAATTGCTATTAGTAACCTAAACCGTGCTGAATAAACCAATTTTTTATGGTTTAAGTGCCTTAGCGTTTTTTAAACCTTGATACACACGTATTTTTCTTCAAGGTATTCATCAAGCCCTTGATGGCCGCCTTCTCGGCCTAATCCTGATTGCTTAACGCCTCCAAACGGTGCTACAGGGTTAGATATAACCCCTTCATTAACGCCAACCATACCAAACTCTAGCCCTTCGCTAATACGGTAGATTTGCTTGATATTTTGGCTATAAAAATATGCTGCTAAGCCATAAGGAACGTCATTAGCAAGGGCTAGCACCTCGCTTTCCTCATCAAAAGGAATAACCGTTAATACCGGGCCAAATACTTCTTCGTGGTATATATCCATTTCGGTCGTTACGTTAGTCACAATGAGCGGGTTTTGAAAGCTGCCGCCTAAGTCGCTGTTATCCCCTATTAGCTTTGCGCCTTTATCAAGTGCATCTTGCACAAGCTGCTGCACTTTCTCTTTGGCTTTTGGGTAAATTAGCGGGCCAATATCTACCCTATCTTCAAACCCATTTGCCACATTTAACGCGGCTACTTTAGGGGTAATTTTATCAAGCACTTCATCTAAAATACTGCGCTGAATAAAAATGCGGTTTGCAGCTACACAAGCTTGGCCGCTGTTTCTAAACTTAGCCGCCATAAGGCCTTCAATTGCTTCGTCTATATCGGCATTATCAAAAATAATAAACGGTGCATTACCACCAAGCTCCATAGATGTACGTTTAATTGTATCAGCACATTGCGAAAGCAGCTGTTTGCCCACCCCAGTAGAGCCGGTAAAAGTAAATTTACGCACCACTTCTGAGTCTGTCAGCATTTTGCCTACTGTTTTTGCATCTTGCGAAACCAACACATTGAAAGCGCCTTTAACAAACCCTGCCTGGTCGGCAAGATGCGCCAATGCTAGTGCGCATAAGGGCGTGTATTCTGAAGGTTTTAACACAAAACTACAGCCTGCAGCATATGCTGGCGCCACTTTACGCGTTACCATTGCAACCGGAAAATTCCACGGTGTGATACCTGCTACTACGCCTACAGGTTGCTTAAAGCTCGTTAATCTATGTGTATCGTCGGTTTGGGGGATCACATCGCCGTAACTGCGTTTGGCTTCTTCTGCAAACCACTTTATAAACCCAGCGCCGTAATCTATTTCACCTAATGACTCTTTAAGCGGCTTACCTTGCTCTTTGGTCATTAGCTCTGCAAGGGTTTGCTTGTGTTTTATTACTAAATCATACCAGCGCATGAGCGTCTCACTTCGCTCAGTAGCATTGGTTGACTTTAATTTAATGAATGCGCCTTGTGCTGCCTTTATTGCACTATTAACGCCTTGCTCATCTATATCACTTACTTCAACAATAGTTTTTTCGGTAGCAGGATCGTCAACGCTAAAACGTTTATTGGTTTTGTAAAATGCACCATTAATAAACGAGTCACTGAAAATAAGATTACTCAAAATGGACCTCCGCAATAGTTATATGGGTTTGGTAAAACACGTAGCAGCGGGTTCACCCCGCGACCGTGATATCAAGCTAAAAAACGTAAACATTCAATTTTAAAAACGCGACGTAAAGTCGCTGCTACGTGCTCACGCGGTTTCTCAAACAAAAAAGCCGCTGTAAAAAACAGCGGCTTTTAAAAAATTATCGTTAATTAAAAACTAATGCTCTTCATTAACGATATTGAGATTGTACTTTGGTATTTCAACCACTAAGTCTTCATCTTTAATCACTGCTTGGCATCCTAAGCGTGATTCTGGCTCTAAGCCCCATGCTTTATCTAACATGTCGTCTTCTAGCTCGTCGCTTTCATCTAGTGAGTCAAAGCCTTCGCGAATTACTAAGTGGCACGTGGTACATGCACACGATTTTTCACATGCATGGGGAATACTAATGCCATTTTTAAGGGCCACATCAAGGACTGTTTCGCCCTGTGGCGCTTCTAGTGCTGCACCGTCAGGACATAATTCCGGATGGGGAAGAAAAATAATTTGTGGCATTCTAACCTCTTTAAACGTTGTCTACTGACTGCCCTGTAAGGGCTTTTTTAATTGATGCATCCATTCTGCGCGAGGCAAAATCGCTGCTAGCGTTATCTACTTTTTCAATTGCGGCTTTAATATCACTTGGTTGTGTCGCTGTTTCGCGCACCTTAGCAAGCTCGCTTATTTCAGCTCTTAAATTAGCAAGCTGAATATCATCAAGCAAATCACCATCCGTCGCAAGTGATGCTTCTAGCGCTTCTATAACACGAAGAGCTTCAACTTGCTGCTCTTTAAGCATGCGTGCTTGCATATCGTCTTTAGCATTGCTCATTGACTCTTTTAGCATGTTAGCCACTTGGTCATCAGATAAGCCAAACGAAGGTTTAACTTGTATTTCAGCTTGCACACCTGTTGATTTTTCCATTGCTGATACACTCAGCAAGCCATCGGCATCCACTTTAAAGGTAACACGAATATGTGCAGCACCTGCAGCCATAGCCGGTATGCCTTTTAAACTAAATTTAGCGAGCGAGCGGCAATCGTCAACCAGTTCGCGTTCACCTTGAAGTACGTGTAAAGACATAGCTGTTTGGCCATCTTTAAACGTAGTAAATTCTTGTGCTCGAGCCACAGGAATAGTGGTATTACGCGGAATTATTTTTTCAACTAACCCACCCATCGTTTCAAGTCCAAGCGACAGTGGCAATACATCAAGTAATAGCATGTCAGAATCAGGCTTGTTGCCCACTAATACATCAGCTTGTAATGCGGCACCTAATGCCACAACGCGATCAGGGTCGATAGATGTAAGCGGTTCTTTTTCAAAAAAGCTTTCCACTTGGCTGCGAACCAGTGGCATACGTGTTGAGCCACCTACCATTACAACCTGCAGCACTTCTTCGTTTTCAATGCCAGCATCTTTTACCGCACGGCGACACGAGCGAAGCGTTTTTTTAACAAGCGGCATAGCCAACTCGTCAAAAGTCTCGCGTGTAACTTCTACGGTGTGTTTTTGCTCGTCAAATTCAAGTACTACATTCACTTTTGCGTACTGGCTCAGTGCTTCTTTACAGGCTTTTGCTTTATTTATAAATAAGCGCAGCACAGAAGGCGATAATGTAGAAATACCGGTTTGCTGCTTAAAGTAGTCCACCAATAACGCATCGAAATCATCACCGCCTAAGCTTGAGTCACCGCCGGTAGCCATTACTTCAAACACACCTTGGTGCAAACGAAGTATTGAAATATCAAAGGTGCCTCCACCTAAATCATAAACGGCGATAATGCCTTCTTGGCCTGAATCTAAACCATAGGCAACTGCCGCAGCGGTTGGCTCGTTTAATAAGCGCAATACGTTTATGCCCGCAAGCTCGGCTGCATCTTTAGTGCTTTGACGTTGTGCATCATCAAAGTAAGCCGGTACGGTTATGACAGCACCTAAAATGTCTTGGTTACCAAAACTTTGCTCTGCACGTGCTTTTAATGCTGATAAAATATGGCTAGAAGCTGTTACAGGGCTTATTTTTCCAGCTGCTGTTTGAATAGCTAGTGAACCGTTGTCTTCACAAAATTGATAAGGTAGCTGGCCATAACTTTGTTCAATTTCAGCTTGGGTTTTACCTAAAAAACGTTTAACTGAAATTAGGGTGTTTGCTGGGTCTTGTGTTGCTGCTTGTGCAGCTTCAGTACCGACTGTTATACCACCGGCTTGATAGCGTACAACCGATGGCAGCATGGCAGCACCAAGCTCATCTGTTAATGTACGGGCTTCGCCACTTTGTACCGTTGCTACCAATGAATTTGTGGTGCCTAGGTCAATTCCTATAGCTAATTTATGTTCATGTGGTGCCGCGCTCTGCCCCGGCTCAGCAATTTGCAATAATGCCATAATGCTCTTTTAACTCGTGTTGCTCGCTTTACAGCAAGTAATTAATCGTCAAATAAACTGTCTTCAATGCGCTCAAGCTCGTCTTTCAGTTTATATACAAACTTTAATTTGCGAATATTATCAGCAGCTTGTTGATATTGCGCCTCATCGTTACTTGCAAGTTGCTCGGCAAGTTCATTACTGTACTGGGCTTTTAATTGTTTTATTTGTGATTCAAAATTAGCAATTGCGGTATCAGGGTCACTCGCCGATGCAAGCTCTTCAAGCTCTTCACGCAGCTCCATTTGCTGCATTAAAAACATTGGATCTTGCAGTGTTTGCTGCTCTGCACGAATATCAACACCTAACTCACTTAGCATATATTCGGCCCGTTTAACTGGGTGCTTAAGTGTTTGTAGGGCATCGTTAATTTCAGCCGTGCTTTGTACAGCCATCAACTTATCGCGACTACTCGCATTAGCCTGACGATCAGGGTGCACTGCGCGTTGCAGCTCAAGGTAGTGCTTATTTATTGTGGCCATGTCGATATTATAATCAACAGGTATCGCAAATAACTCAAAATAACGCATAACTTCAACCAATATAATTCACAAATAATAAAGCCCTACAATTACTGGCAGGGCTTATAAATACTACGAAGGTAGTTGAGCTTAAACGGTAAAACTTTCGCCACAACCACACTCATCGGCTTGGTTAGGGTTATTAAATTTAAACCCTTCATTTAAACCTTCTTTGGTGTAGTCAAGCTCTGTGCCATCGATATAAACCAAGCTTTTAGCATCCACAATTAATGTAACGCCTTTAGCTTTAAAGGTTTCATCGTCTTCGTTTAGCTCATCAACAAACTCAAGTACATAAGCAAGACCTGAACAGCCCGTCGTTTTAATGCCAACGCGCAGGCCTAAACCCTTACCGCGGTTTGCTAAAAATGATTGTACGCGGTTTGCTGCCGCATCTGTCAATGTCACTGCCATGAGTATCTCTTACTTCGCTTGTTTGCTTTTGTAATCAGCAATTGCTGCTTGAATTGCATCTTCAGCTAAAATTGAACAGTGAATTTTCACTGGTGGTAATTCAAGCTCTGCACTGATATCAGTGTTTTTAATGGTTGCTGCTTCGTCTAGTGTTTTACCTTTCACCCACTCTGTTACCAGTGACGATGAAGCAATTGCACTACCACAACCGTATGTTTTAAATTTAGCATCTTCAATAACGCCTTCAGACGATACTTTAATTTGCAATTTCATTACGTCACCACATGCTGGTGCGCCAACCATACCCGTTGCCACTGACGGATCGTTTTTGTCAAGAACGCCCACGTTACGTGGGTTTTCTACGTGGTCGATTACTTTATCACTATAAGCCATAATTCTATCCTCATTACCTGCTACGGTAGATGCTCACACGTATTAGTGGTGAGCCCATTCAACTGAATCTAAATCAATACCTTCTTGATGCATTTCCCACAAAGGAGACATCTCGCGTAGGCGACCGATAGAGTTTTTAATTAATTCAACGGTGTAATCAATTTCTTCTTCGGTAGTGAAACGACCAATACTGAAGCGAATTGAACTGTGTGCTAGTTCGTCGTTGCGACCAAGTGCGCGCAATACATATGAAGGCTCTAAACTTGCTGATGTACACGCAGAACCAGACGATACCGCTATATCTTTTACTGCCATAAGTAGCGACTCACCTTCAACAAAGTTAAAGCTGATATTCACAATACCTGGAACAGATTGGTCTTGTGCGCCGTTAAAGTATACTTCGTCCATATCAGCCATAATGCCATCAATTAGGCGCTTACGTAATGCACTGATATGTGCGTGATCTTTTTCAAAATCTTGCTTAGCAATTCTAAATGCTGCACCCATACCTACTAGCTGATGCGTTGCAAGTGTACCTGAACGCATACCACGTTCGTGACCGCCACCGTGCATTTGCGCTTCTAAGCGAGCACGTGGTTTACGACGCACATAAAGTGCACCAATACCTTTAGGACCGTATACTTTGTGAGCAGAGAACGACATAAAGTCAACTTTAAGTTGTTGCACATCGATTAGTACTTTACCTGCGCTTTGTGCTGCGTCTACGTGGAACATTATCTTACGTTCACGACACATTTCACCAATGGTGTTAATGTCTTGAATTACACCTAGCTCGTTATTTACGTGCATAATGCTTACAAGTACAGTGTCTTCACGCATTGTTTCTTCAAGCTTTTTAAGATCTAGTAGGCCGTTCTCTTCAACGTCCATGTAGGTTACTTCAAAGCCTTGACGCTCGAGCTCACGACACGTGTCGATTACTGCTTTGTGCTCAGTTTTAGCGGTAATAACGTGCTTACCTTTCTTTTTGTAAAACTGCGCTGCACCTTTAATTGCAAGGTTATTTGATTCTGTAGCGCCCGAGGTGAAAACAATTTCACGTGGGTCGGCATTAATTAAATCGGCAATGTCAGTACGCGCTTGGTCAACTACTTCTTCAGCTTGCCAACCAAAACGGTGCGAACGTGACGCAGGATTACCAAAATTACCGTCCATTGTCAGGCATTGCATCATTTCTTTTGCAACACGCTCATCAACAGGCGTGGTCGCTGCGTAATCTAAATAAATCGGTAACTTCATTTCTCTCTCCGCTGCAGGTCAACTTTATAGTTGACAGCTTACTTGAATGTTTTCCAACTGCTTAATTGCATTATTGATGCTGTTGTCTTGGCGAGATGCAATTTCTTTTACATCTGACTTTTCCACCAATTCAGCTAAGGTAATATTATTTAAAAACTCTTCGATGCGTGCGCTTAAATCAGACCATAAGCTGTGAGTTAAACACCGCATACCACTTTGACACCCGGTATCGGCACCTTGGCAGCGTGTTGCATCTACCGATTCGTCTACAGCGCTAATAACGTCGCCAACAGAGATAACCGTGGCTTCTCGACCTAGCAAATACCCCCCGCCAGGACCACGAACCGAGCTCACTAGGCCATTCTTACGTAAACGGGCAAATAATTGCTCAAGGTAAGACAAAGAAATTTCTTGTCTTTGTGAAATATCAGCAAGGGCTACAGGGCCTACACTCGCATGTAGTGCAACATCCAGCATAGCTGTTACGGCATATCTGCCTTTTGATGTTAACTTCATAACGCCCCCCGCACAAAAGAGTGCAAATTTTAATTACCAGAGTAAAATAGTCAAGTATTATCACTTGATAAAAATTTGATTAAGAACCTTGTTCTATTAACAAATTTTTAATACTTGACCTTTTTGGTCAAGTATTAGGTGTATTGTAATTACCTGAGTGTTTTAGTCAAGTATTAGCTCGTTATTTACCCGCAGGTTTTTATAACCAAATGCTATACCTTACTTAGGAATAGATTTATTAATTGAGGTAAGAATACCGCGCAGTATGTTTAGCTCAGCCTCTTCTGGGCGAGCTCGGTTAAACAAACGACGTAGCTTAGTCATCACTAAACCTGGGTGCTGCTTAATAATAAAACCAGTGTTATCAAGCGTCTGTTCTAAATGCTCGTAAAATAACTCTGTTTGTTTTGAACTAGGATAAGCAGTCTCATCGTCTGCTTGCTCTGCCTTTGGCTGCTGATTTAAAAACGCCATACGCGTTTCGTAGCTTAGTGTTTGCACGGCCATAGCTAAATTAAGCGAGCTATATTCAGGATTTGCAGGAATGCATACATGGTAGTTACACAGTTGTAGCTCTTCGTTGGTCAATCCGCTATTTTCACGACCAAATACAAGTGCTACTGGGCCATTCGCCGCCTCAGCAACTAGCTTTTCACCGCACTCACGCGGCTCGACCATAGGCCAAGACAACGTGCGCGAGCGTGCGCTTGTGCCAATTGTTAATGCACAATCGGCAATGGCATCAGCCACGGTATCAACAATAACCGCATTGCCTAATACATCGGTAGCACCGGCTGCAAGCGCGCTTGCATGGCTATCTACTTCACAAGCAGGGTCTACTAAATAAAGCTTTGATAAGCCCATGGTTTTCATGGCGCGGGCCGCCGAACCAATGTTGCCAGAGTGTGAGGTGTTAACTAAAACGATGCGAATATCATCTAAGATCATTGCTGTGCTACTTTTCTATGCCAAAAAATTGTGCGAATTCTAACATAAAACAGCAATAAGATCCTAGATTGTCGCTGCAAGCAAAGCGTGACATACACTGGGTCGGCATATCAATAACTTACAAAAAACCTACAACCATACACCGACATAAAATACAACCATACAATGACATAGTGGCCAGCGACACTTAAGCAACTTTAGAATTTTTTGAATTCAGCAAAATGTGGCACTTTGATTGAGATTTATTAACTAAAGTCCACACCTTAAATTTAAGTAGGTTTAGATTTAGGTAAACACCTGAATGATTAAAATGAATTACATTAAGTCTGAAGAATCCTTAATTCATAAATATAGGATTAATGCATTGGATATTTAGGGTTTGTGCTCAAATAAGCCCCCGAAAAATGGCTCATATAGTTATCTAGGTTAACACTATCAAAAACGGAAGTTTACTTCCGCAATATAGCAATATAAGCGTATAAACCGGAAGCTTTCTTCCGTTTTATACTTTAAGATTATAAGCCGGTGTCTAGTAAAAGCTGGAAAATCCGACTTCTATTCAAACATTAGGCGACCCACTTTACAATAACACTATAGCCTCGCATCTAAATAGTGTCTTACATTACGCAAATTTACTATTTGTCCAGTAGCCATTAAATCCAGCGCTGAAGAGCCATTAAAGTCCTCGTTTGGCTTAGTGAGCCACTCATTAGCCTGCGCTATTTTAGGAAATAGTATTCTTAAGTTTTTATAAACACCGAAAACATAAGAGATACGTTTCAGCACATCATAGGTTAAGGTTGATGCATTACCTCTTTTCCATCTCACGAATATAAACTTATCAGGGCCACCGATGAAAATACGTTGATTCTCTTCACTAACACACCATACTTTCATGATGTTAAAAAATGTTTTTAAAGCTACACTAGCCGACTTAGCTGATTTTAGATCCATATTTGAAAAGTTCATTTTAAATTGTGTGTTGCCATTAATAAAATAGCCTATTTATAGCGTGCTTTTGAGAAGGTTGTAAACAAGTAAGGCGACTTAAAAGCCAGTTGACACAACTAGCTATTATTGAGTTCACTTGTTATACGTAATGTACACCTTACTTAAAGATTACACCTTTACCTTTAGTAGTGAACATTTTACCAATGATTAACTCTGTTTCAGTTAATTCGTAAGGTACGACAACGACAACTGAATAACCACTAACGTGATCTAAATCTACAGCAATTGAATCAGAGCCATTAACCATAACGTCATAAACCAAAGCTGACGCAATAATTTCTTTGGCTTGAGCTGAATCGATGTAGTGATTTTTAAGTAAGTCGATTAATTCTGATGATTTAGGTTTTTCTTCACCATTTGAAGCAGACAAGTTAACTTGTTCGCCATTTGGTTTCATTATTTCACCAAATGGAAAGAACTCTTCATTTTCCAACAAAAGTTGTTTAGCTATTGGAAATACAGCATCAAATAACTTTTGAGTTTCAACTTTTCCTTGTTCCATATTACTTCCAAAACAATTAAAACTTAGGATTAAAAATATTGCAGCGAGCTTAATTTTCATAATTACGTATAACGCCGTGCACAACTGCGAGGGTGATTGGCGGTTTTTGTGCGGTCTTTTGCACAAAAAGTGCCGAGCGCCCGAGTCTGTTGCTGCACTTTGTTATGTGATTGTTGCTTAATGGCATGGATAGCCTGACTGTATATTTTTTACTTTACCATCGTGGGTCTGGATCACAAAGCCACAATATGGCCTGCCTGAGCTAGGGCAATCCTGTGCAAAGTTAAACAATATTTGATTTGATTGCATATTACACTTAATAAAAGTGGTTGAACAAATCTCGTTCAATTGATCGATGCTTGTACCAATAGGAACCTTTGAAACAAGTAAAGAAAATTGTTGAAGTTCACAGTTATGAGTCGCGTGATAATTTATTTTGTTACTCAAACCTTGGGTTTTAGCATACCAATAGATATTTAAACTGATAAATGCAAACACTAGTACGGTTAAAGTAATACTGGTGGTTCTCATGGTTTTTTCACATAACGAGCCTGTAGAATTTCTATTTTTGTCAATTTAACCAATATTTCGAGCTCCTGTATCGCACTGTATGCGATTATTCCATAGTAAGGAATGCGTTTAACACCCCAAAAATCAGTTAAAAACTTGACTGAATTAGAAATTCTACAGCCTCAACGGGCTAATAAAGCTTGGCTATAATTGTGAGCACAGCGAACCAAGCCAAGCTTTATTAGTCCGAGTTGATTGTTTGCATGCGTTTATTCACACTAAAAAGACTTATCCACCTAGAAAATGATGGCAGATACCTAAAGTAAACGGAGCATCTTTTACCATTGAAATTCACTAACAGTCTGAAATATGAAACCTCACTTCTGCTACAAAGTTGTTATTCACGTCAACGTATTTTTGAATTAAGCCAACCTGTGAATATCCCTTGAACAAATTTTCTCTCTCTTCTTTAAAGTGCTTGCAAATAAGAGCTAATGACTCTTGTTTAACCATATCACCAACCTCTTGATAAGGAATTTCGAACGTCTCACGCGCGACATTCATTTGCAAATCCTCAACTACAAAATAGATACCGTTTTCTTTAATAAGTTTACGTCCTCTTATATTTGTAACGTCATCTACTTTCATAGGGTATTTAAAAGCTGAGTTATTAATGACAAACTCATTTACAAAGCGCTCAATCATTGGCTTTTCAACTGTTTTATTTTTTGAAACCGTACCTACAAAAAAGAAAAAAACTTTGACGACCAAAATAATGGCTATCATTTTTAGTATAAATTTTATTGTTCCCATTATAACTTCCCTTTGAACCTAAATATCTATGTGCAGCCTTTTAGCATGCTAACGAGACTGTAGAATTTCTATTTTTATAAATTTGGCCATTTTTTTGACCTCCTGTATCGCTTTCTAAGCGATTATCTCGTAGTAAGCAATGCATTTGAGCCCCCTTAAATCACCTAAAAACTTGACCAAATGAGTAATTCTACAGCCTCAACGCCTTGCTCACCGGCAAATTTGGAGCGCAGCGGAAAATTTGTCCGAGTGCAGCAACTTGTTAGGCATAATGCTTGAGTGCCTTTCGTGCAAGTGTGAAAGTAAGGTCGGTATTTTGGTCAAGCCAACCTTGGTTTACCAGAGCTTTGCAAAGCGAAAGCTCTAAATCAGATACTGCTAGATAGCTTTTTTGAGCTTTGAGTTTTAAGATCTTTTCTAGCATTGCAAACTCATCATCCGAAATGGCCAAGATATTTTCTGGTTCAGTTCTGTTACTGAATATTAGTAGAAATATTGATTTCACTTATCCCAGAAAAGCCATAATGCAGATACGCCACCCAAAAGAGTGGCTATTGTTATTATCACTTCCATCGTTTACTCAGGCTTGGTGGGTTCCTTAGCTTCGGGTTGACGGTGGAACTCTAGAAAAAGGGTTAGTGGTATCAGCCACGGTGCAATAAAAACCCACCCAATGATTGGTATAGCCGATAATAAAACCACGGTTAATCTGAGTATATTTACTTGCCTGTTGGTTTTTGAGTTATACCAAGCAGCTAAATTTCTTAAAAATTGCATAAATACTCCACTTTGTTGATTGCCTAACGAGCCTGTAGATTTACTCGTTTTTTTGATTTATTTGTTTATACATTCCACTCTATCTTAATTAATTCATTTAACAATCAAAAACGTAAACGTTTTTGACGGTTTTTATTTTTAGGGAATTATACGAATAATGTGGCTAAATAAGGTGTTTTCAGGGCTGAAGCGTTTATTGTTACAGTCGAACAGCATGCTTTTGGGCTTTATGACAGAGCATGTCTTAATTTTTCTATATTATGAACTAAGCAGTACATTTGCCATTGCGCGTTCACCTTGTCTTTGCCTCGTAAGGTAAACTGATTCATGCCTTTATTGACGGTGATATTGCCAAATACAGGCTCTATTGCACCTAACCTTTTGCTGTATTGCTGGCGTCCTGAGCCACTGTCTATTTTGATTTTCATTCTGGCGGTGTGATTGAGCTGTTTATTTTCATTGAGTTGGAATTGTACTTGTCGGCCGGTCTTGTTCGGTTTGTTGCGCATACATTGCCTCTGAAGTGGGCACGCTCTGCAATCCTTTAAATAACCCGTAAAACGGACATAGATTTTTTCACCCGTCTGTATTTGTTTGCTTTGGCGCCACATCGCTTTGCTAGCTGGACAGGTGCATGTCCCAGAAACCTCTTATGTGGGAAGCGCCAAAAGCTTAAAATTAGCTATTGACGTCATAGTCTCTTGTTAGCTTTTAGTGTAGTTTTGAGAGGCGTAGTTGATAATAACGGCACAAGCTAAGCTCATGGAAAAGAAATTGAATACCTGCTTGAGATTCTCAATTTAAATGGCGCTGAATAACAGTGAAATAAAAGTTATAACGCTAAAAACAAAAAAACCAACCTTTGAATATAAGACTGGTTTTTTCAATTACTACTCACTGCCTTTTCGGCATAATTACATTAACTTAAACATCGAATCGATTGTTTTTATCTTCAGCTGCCTATACGGCAGGTCACTCTAACGCTGCATTTATCCATCCGCCATCGTAATTCTCAGCTGCCTATACGGCAGGTCACTATAAAGATAGCTAATCTTATTTATATAATTCATATAATTAAAAAGCAAATTCAATTTTATCCACATTTTTAATGCATGTTCAAAGAACTTTAATATCAATGACTTATGATAACGTTATAAATAAAGGTTAATTACTCTCTATTAAGGGTGATAAATCAGGAACCGTGCCTTTAAACTTTTCATTTGAGGAAAAACCATAATTACTAAAGGTTGGCTCTGCTTGGCAGTCGGCATTTTGCTTTTGAATATGAAGAATATAATCTTCTTGTGAACTCTTACTAGTCATAGCTATCCTATGAAAAATATCAACCTCTCTTGGAGCTACGAGCTTTTTAGGATTAAAGTCTTCACCTCTTGCTAAGGCTCTTTTTTGCAGGCGCTTTAATCTTCTTCTACTTTCACCTGTAAATATTTTTGCTACCGCCTGATTACGTATAAAACGTACTTCTTCGCAAATGTCAGGAACGGCTAAAACTTGGCTTAATTTAAAAAAACCACAATCTTGCATGTCCACAAAATACGTCTGCTCTTTAAGGCTGTTTAAAATCTCCATATCCTTGTGAACAAAAGCAATTACATTACCAATTGATGAATCCGACCATGCAGGAAACGTAACCCCCATTCCTTCAATATTATGCTTCAAAATAAACCCATGCATGATAGAAATACAACGGCCAGTTAACAGCGCTAGATTAGCTTGTTTAGGTAAAAAGTGGACTGTGAAGTAATACCTTTGCATAACTACGCCTTTTTAGCCTCTGTTTTTTTCTGGAACATTCCGCCCTTAATCAATACAGAAAATAAATAATAAATACCTGGGTCTATATTTTCATTTTTATTAGTAATGCAATTTTTAAGGGCTGACAAATACCATTCTGTGTTTTTGAAAATAGAATAAAAGTTCTGCTCTGAATCGGGAGGACGTCGGGCAATACCTATTTCTTTATCTGCACCAAACTCATGCACTCGTAATCTTTTACTTGCATCCTCATCCCACCAATCATCAATTGACTGAAGCGCTGCACCTATTTTTACTGAATTAAAACTTACAGCGTAACGGCCATCTGCACACTTAGCTTTTACAAACTGTTTAGAGGCCTCTCCTTGCTTAACCTTGTCGGTAAGAATTTGGCTTGGGTAAATCTCTTGGCAAAATGAGGCTTCTATTTTCGCGGTTATATCAGCACTCCAAAACACATTGGGATCAGTTAATGCGCTCTCAATTTCATTACTAAGCTCTTCCAATACTTTTTGATCATCAGAAGCCCACTTACTTTCCCAAGCTAACTTACGGGTGTTATCGATTAAATAACAACTCCCTTTGCTGGTTTTAATTTCAATTTGAGTGTTGCCGGTGTTTTGATTACGCCAAAGCCATGTACCTAATAAAATATTTCTGCAATAACGAGTGGCTAACTCTTTATAACCACCACACTCTTTAAATGTTTCTGCCAGCTCTTTTAATAAAGAAAAAACCTCTGGATCACTACAGCCTGAAGGAGCTAACGAGTTAGCCTGAACCCTTAAAGAAAACCGACAAAATATATGTTCCACATTTGGAGGTACATAACACTCTTCTAGAGTTAATATATTATTATGCGTTAAGTCCTGAGGCGAGATGTTTTTTGGTGAAAACTGCGGGGTGAATGCTTCAGTAAAACCAGATTTAGGGCCTCTAACTTTATTAACATCAGCCTCTAGAGGAACAAAATCAGAGTCAGCCGTTTTATAAAAAAACACAGCTTTACCAGGATAAAGCGAGCGATCATATTTTAATATATTACATAGTTCCATTAAGTATTTTCCGGTTAAAATTTTTTCATTAGCATAAACTTTTCTTGTGCATCTAGCACCCAAAAAGCGCTATTAAAATAGTTACCAATACCTTTTAACCTAACACTAATGGCCGTTTCGTATTTCACCACTCCTATTGCTGGTTCAGCATAACAATGCAGTCTTTCAAGTGATCCAACTCTAGCCATCGGTTCAGTGAGTAACATATACCCCATCATAGATGGGCTTAGTTTAGAATAACTATTTGATAATAAGAGTAGCTCATCTAAATCCTGTATTTTGTGCTCAGTTGGCATAACCCAACAACCAGATAAAGGGAGTCGCCTTAACTTTTCAAATAACTGATTTTCATTACTATACAAACAGCACCAATTTATATTTGAATTAAGCTCAGGCTGATGCATAACACCACCTGCAAAGTTAGATGGAAAATGCGCTTTCAAAATACCTGGCTCACTATCTACTGCCTGTAAATCATCTTCATAACCATCAATGTGTATTATTAAATCAAATATCAAATCACAGTATTTGCCATCAATAATTCCTGGTCGCTTAAGCTTATTTTGCTGAGCACCTTGCAGGCTGAGTTCAGGAAGCTTTTTCCCTGCAACCGCAGAGTAATCTCTTATAAACCAAGAAAAAGATGTGAACCGTACATTTGTTCCTAGCGCCTCATTAAGTTTTCTTTGGTAGCTGTGAATCATACCCCAAACAGCGGTTAAAGATGGAATACCTGAGCAGTAAGGGTTCGATAACGCTTGCGCATCAAACACGCGTATACCGCTTAAATGTAGATAGCGATAATGTTCATCATCTTCTTCAATCAGTTCATTTTTTTGATCTGTAAGATTAATAAGTAGCCATTGTAAAGCTGCTTTTAAAGGGCTCATTAATTTAGGATGAAAAGCATACCTTTGTGTCATGCTCACACCGCCAAGCATTTCATTTAGTAACCTAAATAAAGGAATCGTTAGCGAAGGGAGTTCATTGTCGGGTAGCGATAGTATTTTATACTCTAGTTGCTCTGAAGCACTCTCAAGCTGTTCTAAGTCATGCCCATTCTCAATAGCGTCCAAGCGCCACTCATATATAGGTGAAAACCACTCTAAAAGCGTACTTCTTACATCTCTAATATTTTTTACTTTTTGTTGTCTACGCTGTTTAAGAGCCAGCGCATTATTACTAAATATAATACCTTCTAAAGCTTTAATTAATTCCGGCTTTAATAGTGCCTCAACGTTAAATACTGTTTGCCCATTGTTTAATTTAAATGCTCGTGAGTTACTTAAACCATGATATTTATTTCGTATATAAGGAGGGTAATTAAGCACATTAACAACACCACCTAAGGAAGCAGCTAACATACTGACAGCAGCAGGACGCGTAAACTCTACATTGCTAAATCGAGCTCGTTTATCAATTGCCGCCTGTTGAATTTTTGATTGAACAACCTGGCTAATTACAGGCGTAACAGCTAAGTAACCATCATGATAAGGCATTCTAATTTGGCGAGAGTAGCGGTCAACAGAGTCGGGAATAGCCTCTTCAGGCAATGATTTTTTAATGGTTACGCATAAGCTTTTAAATGCCTTAACGGATAACCCAAGAGAGGTAAATGCGGATTTCCAGTTATCCGAGTTCGTAGCTAATACTTGTGCCAAACAACAGTCTTGATTTTGCCATTTAAAGTAACTAACAAATAATTTAGCAAAATTAACTTTAGCAGCGTCATGTGACCAGCCATAGGCTTTAGGGTAGTTAGCACTACTCAAAACATAAGAGTGTAATTGTGGAGGCGCTACAGCTAAATTTTGCTTACTTACTCTAATATCAGGGTACTTTAAATTATGAGTATGAAACCACGCTATTTCCTTAATACATTTATTAATATGGTCTTCACTTTTTAAAGCCTGTTTTGCTAGCTGCTTATCTAGTAAGTCATCAATTTGGTTTTTCCGGTAAGTCAGGTTTAACAAAATAATCAGAGCAATGGCTTCGCTGCCTGTTATATCAATCATTGCCGTATAAGGGCTAAAAGCACGACGTAATAAACTATCTCGCTCAGTGGTGTCTGTAATTTCTAACAGTTCTTTTAAATGCATATACTCACCATGCCGACAAATACATTCTAGCTTTGTCATTTCCAAAACTGGTTTTGTACTCTATAACATGCCTTAAAAAAAACACGCCCTTATAAGGGTTGATCCGCTGGTTCATTTTATGACGAGACGCCGTTTGCAAAATACCATCTTGGTACAACCTATAAACCTGCTCTACTGAAGTGCCTAACAAAGTTGCAGCCTCTAATACGCTTACCAATAAGTCAGCTGTATTTGGCTTTTTAGTTTTAGGATTACTCTCAACCAAAGTAACTAAATAATCTAATAGAGCCCTATAAATAAAGTGATGTTCCCTCTGCTTTTGAGTACTCGGACAAGCCAAAATAGCATCCCCAAAAATAAACTTAAACTCTGTTTTATTAAACAAATCTATTAGCTTCATTTCTGCATTTTTACTTAATTCATCAAGCTCTTTGTAAAAAACTGCTGGCCACTTACTAAAATAATCCACAGCGTCATCTAAGCAAAAGTTATCTGTTTGAGAATACCGCTCCTGATACCAAAGGAGCGCAGCAAAGCGTTCTGTAAGAGTAGTGTTGTTAAATAGCGAGTTACTATCGTTGCGCTCACTTTTATCCAGAAATTTATTTAAGTGCTCAATGCTTAAAGTATTTATAAGTGAGGTACTAGCGCAAGTTAGCTCAAAACCGCATAAGCAATGAGTGATTGACTCATTCTCGATATAGTTAATTGGAGCACAGCATTCTGGGCAGTTGTGTAGCAAAGCACACTGATGTTTAGTGCACGCATTTACCCATTTTATGTGCCAGCTTTGTTTTATGTAAGCTTCTTCAGCAAGACATTGTGGGCATACAGGGATTGAATCAACGGCATCTTCTGGGTGGTAACGAATAAATTTATGGGGAATATCTACGCCATTTTTGTATAAGGCAGTTGAGGAGTTAAATTTAATATCTGACTTAAACAAAGCCAGTTTTTGTAACTCGTATCGAGGTAAATCTAGTAGCGTTTCCAGTAGCCCTAAAGCCCGCATTCTAAAGTGGCTATTATGCTTGGCGTGATAAACGTTGAGCCTTTTTAAATCTATCGGGAATGCACCATGCGCCTCAAAATCAAGCTCATGTAGCTCTTCGCGAATAGCTAAGCTTAGCCCTTCATACGAGTCAAAAAAATTCTCTGAAACGACCCGTAACAAGTAACTTTCCAGCGATTCGTCAGAAAATGCCCGAGCCTTGGGGGAAAATAGAAGAGCCATTCAACGCCTTAAAACTTAGAAATCCTAAGCATAAAGGTAAACCTATCCTATTTAATATGCAAGTCACATTATCAATGTATATTATTGTAAAGTTACCCTATAGACGATTCCTGACTTTAGTGATGCTATATAAGATTATGGCTTTTCTGCTAGATTAACAGTTCTAATAAATTCACTATTTTCAATTTCATAGCTGACTTCATCTAAATGATTAACTACATAACAGCTGCAATTCCACCTTTCATAAGAGACTGAAATTATTTTTCCCTCAAGATAACGCTCATTTTCTGAGCCTACCGACATTAAAACCTCTACATCGTCTCCATTTCCAAGATCCTCCCTATCACACTGCATAGGGTACAACTTACCATTTGGCGATAGTTGAACAAATGCTATTCGCTGTAGTTTGGATCTTGTCATTGGATAACCCTTATTGTCTTTTATTAGGTTGGTTGAAATTCTTTAACAAAAAAGAAAAACAAATGATTAAGCTAATTTGTATAAGTTTCCATAATTATACTCATCAGCTCTTCATCATTTAATTTTTCATCAGGAACTTCAAAGTCTTGAGCTATCATAGCCATTTGTTTTACTAGCATGCGGGTAATAATAGGATTATATGTTTGCATAAACTCAATAGCATGAGTAAAGGCTTGCTCTTGAAAATCAACTGACTGTTCAGTCTTTAACTGTATGGCCTTAAAGAATGACAAATTGTGATCATACCCATCTTTATCAATTAAACCTTGAAGGTAAAGTGCAATTGCAGCAGCCCTCCTAGCGTAACCGTAGGTCATCTGGATCAGCTTTGAACTAGCCATGATACCCTCTGTTGATTCGCCTAGATCATTAATTATATCAACAAAAATATAACCCGTTTGATTCTGCTTTTTTACAACATCTAGGAGCTTTACTTTATTTTTAGTCTTTGGCATGAATAATTTTTTTAAAAAACCACCCGTATTACTCAATGCTTCAACTTCTGCCAAAATTTGACTAAAAGGTAGCGACGTATTTATTCTGAACCACCAGTACCCTTGTGGTGAATAGCCTGTTTGTCTCCCCTCGAAGCAAGTATCATTACGAAAAGGGTTTTCTCCTTTTTTCCAATCCGATAAGGGTAACTGTATGCTTTGCTCAGGCATTGTAACAACTCCCTGATAAACACCACTCTTGTAAGTTACCTTTAAAATATGATTTGTTTTTGTATCTTTTACAGTAAAACCACCTTTAGTAATTTCGTAGTTTTTTGTCATTAGTCAAATTCCTTTTTGTTTAAGTTTTGAGAGTATTATTGCAAGGTAAAACAGGTCTACCTCTTGTACTAATTTAAAAATAATTTTAGTGAGTTATAGAGTAAGCTATAAACTCTATTTAACTTTCAAAGCGCCCACTGATTCACAATTATAGTTTCCTCTAATTATCTTTAGCCCTACTAATTTTAAAACTCTGCGCTTGCTCAAATATTTCTTTATACACTTCATCGCGGCTGATTGGTGGGTATTTAAATTTAGCGAGTATTAAAATCAGCTCGACTTTGAGCGATGATTTAATGTCGTCTCGGTTATTCCAATCTACAAATTTTACCTTGTCATCTACAATTACTTTTACCGCTTGGGCCAGCTCTATTAGCTTTTCTTCGGGGTAGTCAAAGTCGTATTTAACTGCAAGCGCTTTTAATGCGTCGTAAAAGCCTTTTTCTTCAATATCAATGCCTAGCTCGTCGCCTGCGTTCATTTCGTCGCGTACGCTGTAAATCATATCAACCATGCTTTCTGAAAAGTCATCAAGTACACTACTTACCAATACGTCATCTTCTTTTCGTTCGTTGTAGCGCTGTACCAGCGATTCAAAGCGTTTAGTAAAGTCGATACCTTGGGTTTGGTTCACTTTTTTAAGCTCGCCTATGGCTTTAGCTAGCATTTGTTGCAGTATTTTAATTTTGGTATTGGGGAGTTTTATTTTTTCTATTTTAGCGATGTAGTCGTCATTAAAAATATCAATTTCGCCGCCATCTTCATTGCCGAGTTTAAATACTTCTTCTACGCCGTCGCTTTGCAGGGCCTCGCTTATCATTTCACGCACTTTGGCGTTCATTTGCGCAGTATCGGGCGCTTCGCCTTTGGTTAGCTTGTAAATAATAGAGCGAATGGCGAGGTAAAAGTGAATGTGGTTACGCTCGTTTTCGTTAATTTTTTCACTACCGCAACATACATCATAAGCGGCTTTTAAACGCTTAACTAAATCCATAAAGCGCTTTTGGCGTTTTTCGGTAATCATTGCAAACTCGGCGGCGTGGTTTAAGCAGTTTAATTGAGCAACGGCTTCGCCGGTAAAGTAAGGGCTACTGTCAAATTTATGAAATAGATCGGCAAGTAGCGCTAAATGGTTTTTTACCTCAATAACCGAGGCGGTAATGTCTTCAAAATTGGTTTCATCTGTTTTTGAATACTGCGCTAAGGCTTTATTCATTTCAGATTTTATACCAATGTAGTCAACCACTAGGCCTTTATCTTTGCCTTCAAACTGGCGATTAACCCGCGAAATAGTTTGTATTAAGCTGTGCTTTTGCAGTGGCTTATCTATGTACATGGTATCTAAAAATGGCACATCAAAACCGGTTAGCCACATGTCTACCACTATGGCTATTTTAAAGTTTGAGTTTTTGTTTTTAAATTGCTTATCAAGCTCTTTACGCTCGTCTTTACTGCCAAGTAAATTATATAGGCGTTCAACGTCGTCTTTGCCACGCGTCATTACCATTTTTACTTTTTCAGAAGGCGCTGCAATACGGCCTTCGCTAATGGCGCGCTTTCGCTCGGTATCTGATAGTTTTTGCGCGTCATCGGTATCTACTACATCAAACCACTGTGGGCGTAGTTCTTCTAGCTCTTGATACAGCTGATAGGCAATACCGCGCGAGCTACACACAAACATAGCCTTTCCTGCAACCGTAGAGCCTTCCTCAACGCGTTTTTCGTAATGTTCAACAAAGTCTCTTGCTAATACACGTATGCGGTCAGGATCGCCTAAAATGCTATTCATGTTAGCGGTGGCTTTTTTACTGTCTTCTATTTGCAGCTCATTGCTGCCTGCATCGGCGCATTCTTTGTAATAGGCTTCAATTTCTGCCAGCTTGCTGTTGTTTAAACACACCTTAGCGGCACGGCCTTCGTAAACAATGCGTACGGTTATTTCATCTTTAACCGACTCCGTCATGGTGTACGAGTCAACCACTTCACCAAATACATCTAAAGTCGCATCTACTGGGGTGCCTGTAAAACCAACATAGGTAGCGTTCGGCAATGAGTCATGCAGGTATTTAGCAAAACCAAAGGTCTTTTTTACACCTTTTTCGGTAATGGTAATTTTTTGATCAAGATTAACTTGGCTACGATGCGCCTCATCAGAAATACAAATAACGTTAGTGCGATCAGTTAATAACTGGGTGTCTTCGGTAAACTTATGAATAGTCGTTAAAAACACACCGCCACTGTTACGGCCTTCTAGTAACTCACGTAAGTGAGTACGGCTGGTAACAGTTTTTACCGTATCATCGCCAATGTAGGTTTTAGCATTACCAAACTGCTGCGAAAGTTGATCGTCTAAATCGGTTCGGTCGGTAATTAAAATAATGGTGGGGCTTTTAAGTTCAACGCTTTTCATCAATAAGCGTGTTAAAAATTGCATGGTGTAACTTTTACCGCACCCCGTTGCGCCAAAATACGTACCGCCTTTACCATCGCCTTGTGGCTTTAAATGCAGTTTTATATTTTCAAACAGTTTATTAGCCGCATAATATTGCGGGTAACGCGGAACAATTTTTATCTCTTTTTTGCCCGCGTTTTTATTATCAGAGTCAGGGAAAAATACAAAATTGCGCATTACATCGCGCAAGCGCGCTTTATCAAACAAGCCCTGCAATAAGGTATGTAACGAGTTAATCCCCTCTTGCGCAGTGAGCTCTTGCCCCGTTACTTTACCCCACGAGTAAAAAAACTGATACGGCGCAAATAAGTTACCCATTTTATTGTTTACGCCATCGCTTATAACGCACAAGGTATTAAACACAAATAACTGCGGAATAGCACGTTTATACCGCACAGTTAATTGCTCATAGGCTTCAAAAATTGGGGCTTGCTCGCGTATTGCGCTTTTAAATTCAAACACCACCAATGGCAAGCCATTCACATATAAAATGCCATCGGGAATACGCAGTTCAATATTGTCGTAACTTGTGGGGCTTTCTATTTCTAACTGAGTAACAAAGCGATAAATATTGTCATCTTGCAGGTAAGTCACGCTTGCTTCATTCACGTTATCGAGAGCCATATTATCCAAAGCTGCCATCGCACTGCCTGCTATTAGGCTACTTTTAATGCCTTGCTCAACGTTGTCGTAGTCAAGCAGCTGAATATACAAATCTTTTTGCGCTGCGCTGCCTGCTACCCTGCCACGCTCGCGTGTCAGTAAAAAGCCATCACTGAGCCAGTTACAAAAGGTTTTATTACTCTCGTATAAATCACTGGCTGGCAGCTTTTCAAGCTTTGCAATTATTGAGTCTACTTCACCTGTTGTAATATTATTTTTAGCGTAACGCTTGGTTAAAAAAGCACGGAGGTCTTCTTTAATTAGTACCTCGCTGTTATTACGGCTAAGCTCACCACCTAATAAATGCGGGTAGCCTTGCTCGCCTAATAGCTCAACCACCGCTTGTTCTAATTTGGCTTCAGTAAATTTCATCAAACATCCTTATTCTTTTTGTATTCACCTTTAAACGCTTAGCTAAAGCTATTAATCGACTACTTCTTCATCAATGGCTACATCGGGTATTTGTAGTTCACCAGAGATGAGTTTGGGTAGTAGCGTGTCGCGGAGCTTCGTTAACTGAGTCGTAGACTTATAATTCTGAACAATTTTATCTTTAATATCTTCAAAAAAATCAGAAGATTGCTTAAGAATCGAATTTGAAGGCATTAGAATTTCGAAACGATCAATTTCTTTTTTACCCAAGTGTGCAACAGTTGTACCAACTTGGGTATGTTCTTGAAATGCTAAAAGTGGAGCTAATGAGTATTTGATGAATAAATTACTAATATATTTTTTTCTTCCTTTAGCTAAAAATAAGCGCTGGTTTAAAAAACCATCTTCTCCTGACCAGACTGTTGCTCTAAATTCTGCATCCATTCCAACAACAATGTCCCCTGCTTTTATTAGCGTCCGCTTTGGATGTAGCTCATCACTCCAATTTTGTGGAGACCCTGTTTTTAGATCTCGAATACGAATAATAGGGTGCCCTATAGCATCATTATTGAATTGCTTAGATTTGAAAGGAGCACCGTATACTATATCAATTGATTCATAAATTGACTCCACTTCCCAGCCCTTTGGAATCCAGCCTAGTTGTTCGTTTTGTTCGAACTCATTGGGGAAGTGAGCGTGGGTGTTGGCGTGTTGCGCTAATATTTTAGGGTTGCCGTTAAAGTTTGCTTTAACCGGTGTTTCAGCGGCTTTTTCTGATACTTGCACTGCTGCTTGTGTTGCTTCTTTTGTTGGTAGCTGTGCTTGTAACTCGTGAGCGAGCGCACTGAGTGAGGTTTTTATTTCAGCCGCATTTTCTAAGCTGTTCAGTGCCGCTAAGCGGCGCTGTGCTTTTTGTTTTAACTCGTCAGGCAGACTAGTTTCAAGGTTTTCTAACTTAAAATCAACGCTAGCAAGGAGGTTATCAAATACAGGATCAAAATCAACAAACCAGCTTTTAAATAACGCCTGCGCCATTTGCTCTAAGGTTTGGTTGGTTTGACGGTTGAGCTCTATTCTATGCTCAAATGGTTTTAATACATTTTTTATTTTTATTTGTTCGGCAATACTTGGAAATTTAAATGCTACCCCACCAACGACTTTCCCGCTGACAAACGGCATCGTAGAAGACGAATTAAGAGATTGAATATATCTTTTATGAACAGGATTATTTAACAAATAAACTAGAAAATCTGAATCTACTTCGTTACTAGTTTGAATTCGCAAAACATTCCAAGCGATGGCAAACTCAAAATCAACGTTTACTTTTGCAGCAGTACCAAATTGACTTCCGATATTTGTATATAAAACATCTCCCTTTCTAGGTTTACAAGTATCTTTAATTCTACTGAATGTTTCTTCATCGACAAAAGCACAATCTCGGTAATCTATTCTACCCGATAAAATATTGTTCGCTCTGATTACAATAATTCCTTCAGATGAATATTTAACTTTTTCTGTTGTGGTATTAACTCCTTGATTTCGTTTTTTAATAACTTTATCTAATTCACATATTTTCCAATTACTCCCCATAACCCAACGCCTCCAAATTCTTACGAATCGCTTTATCAAGCTCATCACTTTGGTTCATTTGGCTATAAAGCGTTTGGCTAAGTTCGCTCATTTTAGTCTCAAACGGAATGCCATCGTCTGCAATATCAGCAGCGCCTACATAGCGCCCTGGAGTTAGTACATAGTCGTTAGCTTTAATGTCGGCAAAGGTAGCTGATTTACAGTAACCGGCGATATCCGCATATTCTTGTTCTTGATTTATGGCTAGCTCTTCGCCGCGCCAAATATGGTAGGTTTCGGTTATTTTAGCTATGTCGTCGTTGGTGAGCTCTTTTAAGGTGCGGTTAACCATAGAGCCCATTTCACGGGCGTCTATAAATAGCGTTTCGCCTTGGCGGTCGCGGCGTTTTAGAATGCCTTTTTCGTTATTACCGCGTTTATCTTTACTTATAAACCATAAACACACGGGAATTTGCGTGGTGTAAAACAACTGTCCTGGTAGGGCTATCATACAATCGACCAAATCGTTTTCGATTATTTTTTGGCGAATATCGCCCTCGCCACTGGTGTTTGAACTCATTGAGCCATTAGCCAATACAAAGCCTGCGGTGCCATGTTCGCTCAATTTTGAGATCATGTGCATGATCCACGCATAGTTAGCATTACCGGTTGGCGGTGTTGGGTAACCTGCCCAACGGGCATCGTCAACTAGCTCGTTATCGGCGCGCCACTGTTTT
Source organism: Pseudoalteromonas sp. P1-13-1a (assembly GCF_001401875.1). Classification (NCBI taxonomy): domain Bacteria; kingdom Pseudomonadati; phylum Pseudomonadota; class Gammaproteobacteria; order Alteromonadales; family Pseudoalteromonadaceae; genus Pseudoalteromonas; species Pseudoalteromonas sp. P1-13-1a. Next base: position 29,805 of record NZ_LKDV01000039.1, read on the forward strand.
TGGTTAAACGGCGGGTTTGCCATGATGTAATCGGCTTTTAGGTCGGGGTGTTGGTCTTTAAAAAAGGTATCGCCTGCTACATCGCCCAAGTTGCCCGAAATACCGCGCACGGCTAGGTTCATTTTAGCCAGTTTATAAGTGGTGTTAGTGTACTCTTGCCCATAAATAGACACATTTTTTTGGTTACCGTTATGGCTATTAATAAACTTAAGCGATTGCACAAACATACCGCCCGAGCCACAACATGGGTCGTAAATTTTGCCTTCGAACGGTTCTATCATATCGGCGATTAGGGTAACAATTGACTTAGGTGTATAGAACTCGCCCCCGCCTTTACCTTCAGATGCGGCAAATTTACCTAAAAAGTATTCGTACACACGGCCGACTAAATCTTCTTCTGTTTTTTCGTTTTGGTTGGCAATGGTGTCGATATTATTAATGGTATCGATAAGCGCCGAGAGCTTACTGGCATCAAGCCCTAAACGTGAAAAGTAGTTATCGGGCAATGCGCCCGTGAGTGATTTATTGTTTTTTTCAACCGCGTGCAGTGCGGTATCTATTTTAACGGCTATATCGCCTTGCTTGGCGTTGGCTTGAATATACGACCAGCGTGCGTCTTCTGGTAGATAAAACACGTTATCCATCGCATAAAAGTCGACCATGTCGATGTATTCATCACCGTACTCGGCAATAATGGCTTTTTTACGCCCTTCAAACTTGTCACTAATAAATTTAAGAAAGATTAAGCTTAAAACAATGTGCTTGTATTCGGCTGATTCAACACTGCCGCGCAGTTTATTGGCAGCATCCCAAAGGGATTCTTCAAACCCGACTTGTGTTTTTTTTGTGGCTTTTTTTGTAGCAGGCTTTTTTGATGCAGCGTCCATGTGGTCTCTCTTTGCAAGAATATCAATATAAATTATTGGCTTATCATACCGCAAAGGTCGTGTTTTTTTGAGTGTTAATTAGTAATAAATTGGTATTAAAAGATCGGAGTAATTGTATGTATTATCCCCTCAAGAGAATGGCTCTTTCTAAACTATATTTTTATTTACGGAAACTATAAAAATATTAGCTATAAAGCATTCACTAAAATGCTATAGCTAAACTTAAATAACTTTAGATTAACTTAGATATCCCTGAAGCTTTTACTTTTATTCCAGACTCTTCAGCTTCATGCTCTCCCATATTAATAATATCTTCAAATATTCCTAAAAATTGGCTTGGCGCCTTGTTTAGTCTGAGCCCTATGTAGGTGCCAGCAAAATTAAGGGTTTGCTTATTTATGGTTCTACCTTGCGATACAATTTTTGCACTGCCGCTACCGAGCATAAACCAACCAAATGAAGAGACTAATTGCTCTAATACATATAGTCCAAACCCCGAGTTTTTATAAATATTTTCAGACTCAACGATTTCTGTCGTACCTGAGACACCTGGCTTTATAGCATTCAGTAACGCATCTATTTCTGATTCAAATTTAAATGAACGACCTAGAGAAGATAATATTCCAACCCCCTCATCTATTACAGCGACTTCAACACGCCCATTCACCCATCGTTGCCCACATAAATAACATTCATTTGTTAACGAATGCTCAAATACATTTCTTACGATCTCTCTTAGTGCATAGCGATAAAGCCTATTTTCTTCTGTTTCCAGTTGCGTCCCTGATAGCAAATTTGCAAAGCGCCTGACCTTACCTGTGATTTCGTCATACCACTGTTGAATATTTTGTGTTTGTAAATCAAACACTGGCTTTTCTATTCTGGTTATTGGTAAGTAAGTCATGGAACCTTGAGCCTCACCAACTTCATTTCCTTCATCCATACCAATAAAATCAAAAAAACCTAAATGGCGAAGATAACTATGCGCATCGCCAGAACTATCGTGACCTTTTATTCTTGTGCTTAATCCGCTTTCTCTCCTGTATTTTATCCATTTTCGAATTTTAGAACCTGCGATCAGCATCCCACTTGGGTACGAAAACTTCAAGGTAGTGCAATCGATTAAAATTTCTGGTGTATTCTGGTTGTCTTCTAACTCATTAAAAAAAGATTTGAGTGTATCTCGGCCTAAATTCCGAGGAAAAAGTATGGTCTTCATTGCGTTTCTACTCACTAATCCGCTGTGCTAATAGTTACAAACGATATAATTCACTTTAAAATTAGGGCTGTTTTACTTCATAACCCTTAGCTGAAGAAATGGCCCATGTATACTCAGAGCCATTTCCACCTAGAATTATATCGAAACCAAAGCCTTTACTCGTTAAAGGAGGGATATTAACCTTACTAATATAATATCTTGAGGTTTCCTTTTTTCCATCTACAGTCGTAATTTTAACCTTTAACTCTGTAACTGTAATTGATTCATTACCATTGTAAATATCGCCGGAATAATAATTTGAATAATCTAAACTTGCACGACCGGTTAAGTTTAACCGTTCTTTAACTTCAAGTTGTTTAATTTCTTTAGGCGTGGTTTGCTTTTTATTTTTTTCGTAACAAGACCTATGGATTAACTTAGCGCCAACATCACTTTTAACGCCTTTCATATTCTCAAGAATACATTCATCATAAGTTGCGGGCTTTCTATCACAGCCCAATAGAAATAAAGTAACTAGTATTAAAGGGATAATTCTCATAAACATCCTTATTTATATGATAAATAAACTAAAAATTTTTCTCGAATTACAAGATTTACTATTCTGATTCAAGTAATTTAATTAGTTTTCGCTTGCCTTCTTCATCTAGCTTTTCGATTAAACACGCAAGAGTTGCGCTTTCTTCTGACTCACAAAAAAAGTAATTTACGGGAACATTTAGCTCGGTTGCTAGCTTTTTTAAAGTAGCTAAGTCGGGCATGTGGCGACCTGTTTCGTAATGGTTCATTCTGCCACTGGCTGAACTTGGATCCATCCCTATTTTAATACCTAACTCTTTTTGGCTTATTTTCATTCGCTTTCGAGCCTCTTTAAGACGCTCTGTAAAAAAGGATTTAACCTGCACCGTTGCTTCATCTTGGTAACTCTCACATTTAAATGATTGTCTAGTTTTTACATGAGCATGTATACTTAGGAATCCTAAGTTTATGGTGAGAAGTAAGGTTTAGCAATGAGTAAAAAAGCGAATATGAATGTATTTTTACATTTTCTTTTGGTAATCAAGCAGATGAATAACTTCACTGTAACAGAAGCGAAAAACGCTTTATTACGTGAACTGCCTACGTTTACTGATTCAGTAGAAACCCGAAAGTTTGTATATCGCCAATTAACTCGTAATGTTGCAAATGGACTCTTAAGACGAACCAATAAATTAAATAAGGAAGCTAAGGAGGTTATATATTCAACAACAGAGCTTTTTTCAAGTTTAGAAATCGTTCCTACTTCTAGGCGAGGCAAAGTAAAACAAATAGATACTGCAAATATTAGCGTTCCTGATATTTCGACCGAAACTGTTAAAGTTATTGAGTACCAAGAAGAACTTAAAAAAGATTTATTAACATACGAGATTGATTTAAATACTGTACTTGAAGAAGCTAAAGAGTATCAGCGCCTTTCTGCACGCTACCCTAAGCTGCAAGAACAGTTGCAACTGCATCACACTCAAGCTAAAGAAAAGTCGATTAAATTACTTGGCAAAATAAACGCTTTGCAGACTTTATTGGGTAATAAAATAAAAGAAAAAAAACCATGCTAAGGGGTTGGCAAACAGCCTGCTTATCGGCAGTTAAAAAGCATTATTCCCAAAGTAATAAGCACTTTTTTTGTTTAGCTACACCTGGGGCCGGTAAAACTGTATTGGCGGCAGAAGTTGCAGCGTATTTATTTGAAACTAAACAAATAGAATTTGTGATTTGCTTTTCACCCTCTAGTGAGGTGGCCAATGGTATTAGAATGACGTTTGCTAAGCGGTTAAATTGTAATTTTGACGGTGTTATTGGCTCAGTTGGTTGTTCGTATACTTATCAAAATATGCGCTTTTTTAATGACGACTACTGGAAGTTATTAAAGAACAACCGCGTGTTAGTGGTGTTTGATGAAATACACCACTGTGCTGGTTCAAGCATTGAGGATGCCAATGTATGGGGCCAAGATATTGTTAAAAACATTCAGCAGCACGCTGCTTTTACGTTAGCGTTGACAGGCACACCTTGGCGCTCTGACCTTCTTCCTATCGCGCTGGCAACTTATAGCGACCCTGATAATAAAATAATATGTAATTACACTTACTCGCTGCAACAGGCGGTAAATGATGGTGTTTGCCGTAACCCTAAAATTGTTTTAATTGATAATGAAGAAATTTCGGTAACAACCACGAAACAGGAAACTAAAACCTATAATTCATTAAAGTCTTTGCTAAAAGATCCATCGATTTCCTACCAAGATCTAATTAAGCACGAAGCGGTGATCAATTACATTATTGCTCAAGGGGTAAGTAAACTTGCCACTATTAGGCAGCAGAATAGCAATGCCGCAGGGTTAATTGTTGCCTCTTCGGTTGAGCATGCAGAGCAAATAGTGATGGTTCTTACAGATATTTTCCATCAATCAGCAACCATAGTTACTTACAAAGAAAGCGATGCTGCCGAGAGAATTAGTCATTTTCGCTTTAGCAACACACAATGGATTGTAAGCGTTGGAATGGTGTCGGAAGGTACTGACATACCTAGGCTGCAAGTGTGTTGCCATTTAAGCAGAGTTAAAACCGAGCTTTATTTTAGGCAGGTGCTTGGCCGTATATTAAGAGTAAACAGCTCACCAAACCAAGAAGCTTGGTTATTCACCCTCGCCGAAGAAACACTAACCACCTTTGCAAATAGAATCGACCAAGAGCTACCTGACACATGCGTACTAATAAGAAATAACGCTATAGCAAATGAGTATTTTGGAACCGAGGTTCATAAAAAGTCAGGCTCCACACGGCCCGATAATCAGCCAATTGCTCAAATTGATGATTTATTATTTTCATGGGGATTACCCGACCAGCCGCAAATAAAACCTCGAGAAGAAAGTTTTTTACAAGCTTTTGGCGGGTTTAGAGAGCGGGTAATAGAGACGTTTTTAGCCGGTTAATTTGAAGCAATTCACATTAGTCTATAGAGTTTTAATGATTAGGCTTAGGTTTCATCTGACAGGCCCCTATGAGCGATCAGCAGACGGTCATCTTTTTATATCAAATGCATTTAAGATTTCCCTGACTTGATGTAAATAGTAATTTGACTCTTATATAAGGAATGATATGAGTATCGTGAGATAAGGTTTACTTAGCTACTTTATGTTAATGTAAATAAGGTAATAATTAATTTTTAAGGTTGAAGTAATGGAATATAAC
>NZ_LKDV01000040.1:0-31613 GCF_001401875.1 Pseudoalteromonas sp. P1-13-1a
AGTGTCCCCATCGTCTAGAGGCCTAGGACACCGCCCTTTCACGGCGGTAACAGGGGTTCGAATCCCCTTGGGGACGCCACTTACTATTTGTAGTAGGGTAGTGTTATTAAAAGCTCGCCTGAAACGAGTTAAACCATTCAGTTGTCCTAGTGACACAGAAAACGTTTTTGAGAAGATAATGCCATTTGCCTCGCAGGCTCGGTCTCATCTTACTTAGAAATAGCAAATCAGTGATTTGCAAAGCAATTTCTGCGTCCCCATCGTCTAGAGGCCTAGGACACCGCCCTTTCACGGCGGTAACAGGGGTTCGAATCCCCTTGGGGACGCCACTTACTATAAAGTACGGTATTAAGTAGTGTGACACCGCACTCTCTATGCACGACGCTATCAAAAGTACTAATCTCTTTGAGATGCCACTTACTATTTTAGTAGTGTATAAATCTATTACTTCCTTAGCTCTATCCAGTGCATTAATTTCTATCGTTTATCCGCCAAAACTTTAGTTTTACACTTTTAAACTTCTCAATATCTAAAAACCTATCTGTTTAATTAATAATCACCTACGTATAGTTGCTTTGGTTTCAAGACAGATCCGCAATAATAATTATTCATTTACAGTGATAAATTTTTTGCTAGCTGCGTTAAAAATACATACCTATAACTACATGTGTAGATAAAATGGGTAGCACAACTAAATTACTAATTACTCTAAACTATATTTATTCACCCTTTAAATAGCGTACGCAATAAAGCCAGTACAAAATATTCAGCATTTATAAAGCGCTGTGCTGCTAGCCTTTTAGTTTAATTTCTCATTACTTGGAGTTAATTATGGCAAGTGGTTGGGCGCGAGATGGCGCAATTCAAGATCAAATCGATGCAAGTGTTAATGACGCAGTGCAATATGCAAGGCAAAATTTAATCTCTGGCGCGAGTGCCGAATTCTGTGATGAGTGTGATTGTGAAATACCACAGGCACGCAGGTTAGCACTGCCAGGTGTTAGGCATTGTGTGGCATGTCAAAGTGAGCTTGAGGCTAAAGGTAAGGCCGTATCAGGTGTAAACCGCCGCGCAAGTAAAGATAGTCAACTAAGGTAAAGGTGCAAATAGGCACCTTTTGATAAATTCTTTACCTTGATCGCGAGGTTTGTAACCGAGTGAGCTCGATAACCGCCCTGCGTTATTTTAATGACTTATATCCATGTAAGAATAAGCAAAAATAGAGCAAAGCTTCCGCATTTTGATCGCACCCCTTACCAACACCCATTAATGGGATTAGTTTCTCTTTTTTTGAATAAGCTCAATTGAATAGCCATCAGGGTCTTTCACAAAAGCAATTTCTGTTGTACCGCCTTTGACTGGTCCGGGCTCTCGGCTGACGTTTCCACCTGCGGCCTTAATGTCATCACATGCTTTGTATATATCGTCAAATTCAATAGCTATATGGCCATAGGCATTACCCAAATCGTAGTTATTTTGATCCCAGTTATAAGTAAGCTCTAAAACGGTATTATTATCCTCTTCTCCATACCCTACAAAAGCCAATGTATAACGATACTCTTCATTATCAGAGCGGCGTAATTCTTTCATTCCTAAAATCTGTGTATAAAAAGAAAGTGACTTTTCTAAGTCGGCTACACGCAACATCGTGTGTAATAAACGCATTTAGGTTACCTCTGTGAGTTTAAAGTTAAATAGGTGGGGAAGCATAGCGCCAGATGGAGATAATTCATAGCCATATCAAGGCACCTGAGCTAGCTGTATACCTAACCCCTTATTTTATACCAACCCCGTAATAATACTTAATCATTTTTAGGGCCTAAAATTAATCAAATTGGTATTAAACACCCTCGTTTAGAACAATTAAATAACTAATTTTGCCTAGCTACCAACACGTTTATCTATTCTCGAAATAGCTCACTTAATTAAGCGGATAGGCATTATCTCTTTTTTAATAATAATTTTGTTTCAATAAGTTATTTGAGTATTCATTGCGTTACATGTACTTGCAATAGGTCAGACTTTTGCCACGTAAGTTTGCCTTGTTTTCACTGAGAGCCTTTAGCTTATGACATTAATTTAAGTATCAATGCGATTTAATATGTAAATAAACCTTTGGACTTTAATTAAGGTAAACGTGGTTACACGAGGCATTTGCACCCTTACATAGGCAGAAAATTAGAATACTAAATTCGTGTTATTACCATCAATAGGTAAGTGCACAGTGTATGTATGGTTACGGTATTTAAGTGTGTTGGCACAGGTGTAGTAACTTATTGGTCAACCTATTTTTTATTAGCCCCTAACCAATGAAGGTAAAAGTATGTTTAATTAATTTTATTTACGAATAGCTATTAACCCTATGATTACTGGTTTCTTTTTGTTTCACATGGATTGAATTGTAAATTACCTTGGTTTACAAAGTTAACTTATTGGTTGACAATAATGGTGTATGGTAATACAGTTTTTGCATACCAATTGGTAAGCTGTTTGGTTTTAGCTTCTCCAAGGTATTAAAAAATAATAAAAGTAATGCTAAGCGTAGCCTAATAAATACGTAACCGGTCAGCAATTTACAGCGTGTAATTAACCTTTTATTACTCGCTAAATAGGAATAACGAGGCTGGTTATCTATTCAAAAGAGCATGCTCAGGGTTATTTTACACATTGAACTAAACGACACAGCGTACCTATTTATGGGGTAAATCATTATTCGTACTCATAAAAGCACGCGCCATCATATTTAGGAGTTATTCATGTCTAAACCAGTAATCGGTTTTATCGGCCTTGGCTTAATGGGCGGCAATATGGCCGAAAACTTACAGAACAAAGGCTATGAGCTTATTGTTATGGATTTAAATAAAGATGCGGTTGCTGCATGCGTTAGCAGAGGCGCAAAAACAGCAAGCACTGCAAAAGAGCTCGCACAAGGTGCAGACATAATTATGTTTTGTTTAACAACATCTGCAGTTGTTGAAAAAATTGTGTACGCAGAAGATGGTATTTTAGCGGGTATTAAAGAAGGCGCGGTATTAATTGATTTTGGTACATCAATTCCTTCGTCGACTAAAAAAATTGGTGCTGATCTAGCTGCTAAAGGCGCAGGCATGATTGACGCACCACTAGGGCGTACTCCAGCCCATGCTAAAGACGGCCTATTAAATATTATGGCAGCGGGCGATATTGAAACGTTTAATAAAGTTAAGCCTGTACTTGAAGATCAGGGCGAAAACGTATTTCACCTAGGTGAGCTTGGCGCAGGTCATACGACTAAATTAATCAATAACTTTATGGGCATGACCACCGTATGTGCTATGTCACAAGCGTTTGCTGTAGCAGACAAAGCGGGTGTAGATCGCCAGCAACTATTTGACATCATGTCGACGGGGCCTTCTAGCTCTCCATTTATGCAATTTTGTAAAAACTACGCGGTAGACAATGTAAGCGACCTTGGTTTTTCAATTGCAAATGCAAACAAAGATTTAGGCTATTTCCTACAAATGGTTTCAGACCTTGGGACTGAATCAAAAATTGCCGAAGGGTCATCTGCTAATTTACAAGCGGCATTTGATGCAGGTATGGGCCAAGGCAACGTGCCAGAAATTTTTGATTACTTTAAAACTCTAGAAAAATAATACCAACAACATTGGGTGCTTTAACGTAGTTAAAGCACCAAAACACACACAACATCAATTGGCTAGATTTAATCTGCTTTGTGCAATGAGTGCAGTATTACTATTGATAAGGCATTACTTCCGGTCACACTGAAAAAGAGTTATCTATGCGTTTAATTAATATAATAAAGCTTAGCCTAGTTCTTATTGGGTGCACATCCACACAATTGGCAGCCAAAGATTATTTTGTAGACACTGAACAAGCTTTTCAAGAAATCTCTGACAAACTGGTTGCCGGCGATAAAGTAACTCTCAAAGACGGTACGTGGTCTAATTTTGAAATTTTATTACAAGGCCAAGGCACCAAAAACGCCCCTATAAAGCTTACAGCACAAACTAAGGGTAAGGTTATTCTATCAGGGCAATCTAATTTAAGACTGGCGGGTTCATTCTTAGAAGTGTCAGGGCTGGTATTTAAAAATGGTTATACGCCTAGCTCAGCCGTAATTGAGTTTCGTAAAAATAAAGATGAACTTGCTACCCACTCGCGTGTAACTGAGGTTGTTATCGATAACTACAATAACCCAGATAAGCGTGAATCTGACTATTGGGTGGCGCTATATGGTAAACACAATCGTTTTGATCACAGCCACTTAGTAGGTAAGCGTAACAAAGGTGTTACAGTTGCTGTAAGGCTTAATAGTGAGCAAAGCCAACAAAACCATCATCAAATTGATCATAACTTCTTTGGCTATCGCCCAACTTTTGGGTCAAATGGCGGTGAAACACTGCGCATTGGGACTAGCCACTATTCTTTAAGTGATTCATTCACTCTAGTTGAAAACAACTACTTTGAACGTACAAACGGCGAAGTAGAAATAATCTCTGTTAAATCAGGTAAAAACCACATTCGTAATAATGTGTTTTTTGAATCTCGCGGCACATTAACGCTGCGCCATGGTAATGGCAATGTTATTGAAGAAAATATCTTTTTAGGCAATGGCGTGGAGCACACTGGTGGCATTCGCATAATAAACAAAAATCAAACTGTAAAAAATAATTACTTAGAGGGCTTAACAGGCTATCGCTTTGGGAGTGGTTTTACGGTTATGAACGGTGTGCCTAACTCACCTATAAATCGTTACCACCAGGTAGAAAACGCGACAATTGAAAACAATACCTATGTAAATGTACGTCATATACAACTGGGTGCGGGTAGCGATAGCGAGCGCAGCGCAGCGCCAATTAATAGCGTAATGAAAAATAATCTTATTATTAATCAAAACGGCGAGCAGCCTTTTACAACCTTTGATGATGTAAGCGGTATTAAATTTAGCAAAAATGTAGCCAACACCCAGGTATTAAAAGAGTTAAATTACGGTGTTAAGCAGCAAGATGTAACACTCACTAGAGCTAGTAATGGTTTACTTTATCCTAAATCAAACAAAATAAGTGCAGGTGCTAAACGCGGTTTAAAGGTGCTAAACAAGGCCGACACCGGCGTTAGTTGGTATCCAAAAAAAGAACAAGTTGTGGCGTTTGATACGGGCAAAACTCACCCAGTTAAAGCGACTGCAGATGCATTACTAAACGCAATTAATACTGCACAAACGGGTGATGTATTAGAGCTGTCTGATGGCCAATACGATGTATCTAAACTCGTTAAAATAAATAAAGTGCTTACATTTAAAGCTAAACATGCTGGTAAAGCTAAGTTGACTTACCAACGTTCAACATTATTCGAAATTCATGATGGCGGTAGTTTAAAGCTCGATGGTTTAGTTATCTCAGGTGAAAATGCGCCCGATGCTATTAATAATAGTGTGGTACGCACTAAAAAGTGGGGCATGATTGATAACTACCGCTTTGAAATACACAACTCACAACTAACTAATCTTGATATTAATCATTCATTTCACTTTTTTGTAACGGGCAAAGGTGCGATGGCAGATGAAATCACGTTAGTAAATAACACCTTTAAAAATGTAACTGGCGATATTTTACGCCTCAATACCGAAATAGAAGATTTAGGTATTTATAACGCTGAGTATGTAACCCTTAAAAATAACACTTTTGATGAGGTGGCCGGTGCGGTTGTTAAGTTATACCGAGGAGGGAGCGATGAGAGCACCTTTGGTCCGCATTTATTAATGACTAATAACATCCTAACTAAAGTAGGTTTAGGTAAGCGAAACAAGGTGAATGCAAGTGTGTATGCACACGGTGTTCAAGTTACAAACATTATAAATAACAAATTTAGAAAATCTGCACAGGTTAAAATTGAGCACACGGTAGGTGAGCCAATAACAGCCATTACAGATAACACCTTTGATGCAACAAAAGCTCCAAGCGTAAAAGAACTACGTGTAGAGGGCCCTCACACGGCAACCATTAAAAATAATAACGTTTTAAATAAGGTGAACTAACAATGATTAATTTAACACAAAGTAAGTCATTATTTAAAACGGTGGGCGTGACTGTAAGTGCCTTAGTTTTATCGTTAAACGCCTACGCAGCGCATCCTAATTTGGTAATAACCAACGATGATGTACAGCAAATGCGTCAAGCAATTAGCAGTAATGAGCAGGGCAAATTTGCTAACGCATTTGAAGCGCTCAAAGCACAGGTAGACGAACAAATTAAAGGCCCTATTTCGGTACCTGTGCCTAAAGATGGTGGGGGAGGCTATACCCACGAGCAACATAAAAAAAATTATCAACTTATGTATAACGCGGGTGTTATTTATCAGCTAAGCCAAGATGAAAAATACGCACATTACGTACGTGATATGTTGCTTGCTTATGCCAAATTATACCCAACGCTCGATGTACATCCTAAGCGTAAAGTTAAGTCGCAAAACCCAGGTAAGCTATTTTGGCAAAGCCTTAACGAAGCTATGTGGCTTGTTTATACCATCCAAGCATATGATTTAGTTCACGACGCACTAAGCGATACGAATATCAAAACCATTGAAAATGACTTATTGCGCCCAGTCGCGTTATTTTTATCACAAGGCCAGCCATCAACCTTCAATAAAGTGCATAACCATGGCACCTGGGCTACAGCAGGTGTAGGCATGGCAGGGTATGTGTTAGATGAATCTGAGTGGGTTGAAAAATCTCTTTACGATTTAAATAAATCAGGTAAAGGGGGGTTTATTAAGCAGCTCGACATGCTGTTTTCACCACAAGGTTATTACAACGAAGGACCTTATTATCAACGCTTTGCATTACTTCCGTTTGTAACCTTTGCAAAAGCAATTGAAAACAATGAACCGCAACGGGATATTTTTGAATATCGTGACGGCATATTGCTCAAAGCAATTGATACCACTATTCAGCTAAGCTACAACGGTCTATTTTTTCCAATAAACGATGCCATAAAAAGTAAAGGTATTGATACGATTGAGTTAGTTCAAGGTGTAACGGCTGCGTATAGCCTGACTAACGATACGGGTTATCTAGATATTGCACAGTATCAAGATCAAGTGGTTCTAACTGGTGATGGTTTAAAAGTTGCTCAAGCGTTGGATGAAAATAAGCAAACGCCTTATGTGTTTAAATCAGTAGCGTTTGGCGATGGTAACGATGGCAAGCAAGGTGCATTGGTAGTAATGCGTACGCAAACTGGTGGCGACCAAGCACTTTTATTTAAACCTGCTGCTCAAGGCTTAGGGCATGGCCATTTTGATAAATTAACTTGGCAGTTTTACGACCATGGTAATGAAATTGTATCTGATTATGGCGCTGCACGTTTTTTAAATGTTGAAGCTAAATACGGCGGTCGTTACCTACCAGAGAACGAGACTTACGCAAAACACTCAGTGGCACACAATACGGTTGTGATTGATGAAACCTCGCATTTTAACGCTAATGTTAAAGTAGGTAATAATAATCACCCTAAGCTTAATTTCTTTGAGACAAACCAATACGGAACAGTCTCAAGTGGGCAAATAAGCACGGCTTATAAAGGCGTTGAGCTTGAACGCACCTTGGCATTAATTAATCTGCCTGAACTTGAAAGCACGCTTGCAATCGACATTTTTAATGTTAATGCAGATGCCTCCCATAAAATTGATTTACCGCTGCATTATAAAGGTCAATTAATTGATACCAGCTTTGAGTTACTTGGTAATACCAAAAGCTTAGCTGCGCTGGGTGATAAAAATGGTTACCAACATTTGTGGTTAAAAGCAAAGGCAAAGCCTGAAGAAGGTTTAGCAAAGGTAACATGGTTAAATGACAATGGCCGTTTTTATACTCAAACAAGCCTAGTGAAAGGGGATGAGTCTTTCTTATTTACGCAAATAGGCGCTAACGATCCGCATTTTAATCTTCGTAATGAAAATGGCTACATTCGCCGAGTAGAAGATAAAAAGCAGCATAAATTTATTTCTGTATTTGAGCCTCATGGTGAATACAACCCAAGTAAAGAATATACCCTAGAAGCGATTAGCCGTGTATCTTCACTTAAGTATGACGTACAAGCACATTTGGACCTAGTTGAAGTTAAAGTAAAAAATAACACCTACTTGGTTGCTATTAATAAAGCTGAGAAAGCAGCTAAACACACATTCACATATCAAAATAAAGCATTCACCTTAAATGGCCGTCTTGGCGTTTATGCGATGAAAAATAATCAGGAGTAAACAGGATGCAAAAGCAAAGTCCACACTTTTCATTTGGTAATGAAACCGAGATTGAAGATTTAGGTAATGGTTTAAAACGCCAAATGCTTGGCTATAACGAAGAGCTAATGGCTGTAAAAATTTGGTTCTCCGAGGGGGCGATTGGTTATAACCATGCGCACAGACATTCGCAAGTAACGTATGTTGTTGAGGGTGAATTTCACTTTAATATTGATGGCGTCACTAAAATCTTAAAAGCAGGCGATAGCTGTTTTATTCCTCCTTTTGCTGATCACGGTGCAACATGCCCAACTGGCGGTATTTTGATTGATACCTTTAGCCCAGCTCGCGAAGACTTTCTTGAGGAATAACCTATGAAAATTAAAGGCTTACGGTGGTGGGTCATTGTGCTGATTGCACTGGCTACCATTATTAATTACATCGACCGTCAAGCGCTTAGCGTTTTATGGCCAGATATTGTGGAAGAGATGTTCCCTGATGAATCTGCTTTAGAGCGTAAACAAATTTACGCAAATATTTCTATTGTTTTCGTGTTTGCTTATGCATTTGGCCAAGCTATTTTTGGCAAAATTTTTGACTGGGTGGGGACACGTTTTGGTTTTGTACTTTCAATAGGTGTGTGGTCTTTAGCCACGATTGCCCATGCATTTGCACAAGGAGTGCTTAGTTTAAGTATTTTCCGCGCAATTTTAGGTGTAGCTGAAGCGGGTAACTGGCCCGGAGCAGCTAAAGGTAATGCCGAATGGTTTCCAACTAAAGAGCGTGCTTTAGCGCAAGGTATATTTAATTCTGGTGCAGCTATTGGTGGCATTATTGCTATTCCGCTTATTGCATATTTAACTGTGTATTTTAGCTGGCAAATGGTGTTTATTTTTGTTGGTGCGTTAGGTTTTTTATGGTTAGTACCGTGGATTATTTTAGTAAAAGCGCCACCAGGCTCTCACCCTTGGATAAGTGAAGAAGAGCGCGAATACATTCTTACCGGACAACGACGCGTTGATGATAACGGCGATGTAACAAACGATGACGAAGAAGAATATAACCCCTCTACAGGTGAGTTACTTTCTCGTAAGCAAAGCTGGGGTGTAATTATAGCCTCTGCAGCTATTGATCCTATTTGGTGGTTGTTTGTATTTTGGATACCAATTTACCTAAACGAAGTGTACGGCATGGATGTTAAATCTATAGGTATTTATGGCTGGGTTCCTTATGTTGGTGCTATGTTTGGCGCTTGGTTTGGCGGATTACTCGCGCAAAACCGCCTAAAAGCAGGCTGGAATACTGATAAGACCCGTAAGCTGACAATTACACTGGGATGTTTAATTATGCTACCTGCTTTATTAGCTATGGCAAATCCAGGCGCGCCAGTAATTGCTGTACTTATTATGGCCGTTATTTTATTTGGCTTTCAAACCGCTATTGGTAACGTGCAAACCTTACCCAGCGACTTACTGGGTAAAAAAGCGGTAGGAACGCTGTCGGGCTTTTCTGGTATGGCCGCTAAATTAGGTGCTGTAGGGCTTACGTCACTGGTTCCGATTTTAACCGCTGATGGTAATTATACACCGGCGTTTGTAATAGGGGCATCTTTAGCGATTATTGCAATGGCGGCTGTATGGATTTTAATTCCAAAAATTGAACCATTAAAAAAGCCTAACTAATTTGTTGGCAATGGCTGTATTTTTACAGCCATTTACTACCTAAGGTAAGTGATAATAATGAAAAATATTTACTTTATTGGCGAATGCATGATTGAGTTAAGAGCGACCGTTCCCTCTACATTGCACCAGTCATTTGCAGGTGATGTATATAATTCGGCAGTTTACTTAAAGCGTTGCTTTCCAAAGATCACAACCTCAGTGATAACCGCTTTAGGGAAAGATAACTTAAGTAAAAAAATGCGTGAGCGTTTTGCAAGTGAACAATTAAATACAGATTATGTATTTGCTCACAACAGTAAAGTCCCTGGTATGTATTACATAGAAACGGACGAGCAAGGCGAACGCAGTTTTATTTATTGGCGCGATGATTCAGCAGCAAAAAAGGTGGTTGAATTTATTAGCCCTGAGCTAGTTAAACAGCTGTCATCGGGCGATATGTTTTTCTTTTCGGGGATTTCGTTAGCTGTAATAGAAGCACAAGCACGGCCGCAGTTTTGGGACATAGTTAAACAGCTTAAAACCGCAGGTGTGAAGATCGTATTTGATCCTAATTACCGCGCAAGACTATGGGATAACGTTGAGCAAACTAAAGCGCAGTATCATAGCGCGTTTAGCTTAGCCGATATTACTTTGCCGGGTGTTGAAGACTTAGAAACACTTTACGACGTCAAGAGCGTAGAGGCCGTTATTGATTATTTAGCACCGTATAACATCAATGAAATTGTAGTCAAAAACGGCCCTGACTCGGTTATTACAAAAGAGGCTGGCATAGTGCAAAGCCACAAAATTACACCGGTTAAAAACGTGATTGATACAACCTCCGCTGGTGATGCCTTTAATGGTGTGTATTTAGGCGCGCGTTTAGATGGGCGACCTATTGATAAGGCTGTTGAACTTGCCGCGCAAGCCGCTGGCGCTGTTATTCAGCAACCCGGTGCCATTGCACCAAAAGATGTATTTCAACAAGCCATGGCTAAATCAGGCTTGTAACTGGCTAATGTACTCAATATATAACACTAAGTAGCACGATTATCTAAAATAAGGGAAACAACGCATGACTCGCTTTTCTGAACTAATGGCAGGGCAAACTCTGCTACCTATAATTCAAGCAGATACGCCAGAGCAAGGTGTTAACATCGCTAAAGCAATGGCAGAAGCAGGCCTAACATTGGTAGAGGTTGTTCTAAGAACAGATGCATCAATTGATGCGCTCAAGGCCATTAAAGAGCAAGTTCCTCAGTTAAAAGTGGGCGCAGGCACGGTTATTGACGAGACAATTTTAAAGCAAGCGCTAGAAGCAGGCTCAGATTTTATAGTAACACCTGCTGTATCGCCTACACTATTAAATGAGCTGGTAAAGTGTAACGTACCTGTATTGCCTGGTGTATCAAATACAGGTGATATTTTAATGGCACTTGAGTATGGTTTTGAAGAGCAAAAACTTTTCCCTGCTTCTTTGGCTGGTGGCGCGCCGTTTGTGTCGGCCGTTTCATCTGTATTTCGTGCAGTGAGTTTTTGCCCTACCGGCGGTGTAAGTGAAAAAAATAAAATGGATTACTTGTCGTTAAATAATGTATTTGCAGTAGGTGGTACCTGGGTTGCAAAAAAAGAGTGGGTAGCACAGGGTAACTGGCAAGCGATCACAGACTCTTGTATCGAGGCTTTAAAATAGCAAGGAGCAAAAAATGAATTATTTAGCCCCAACGATTGCGCCCGGTGTTGTTGTTGGCGATGAAGTAAGCGAAGTGTACAAACACGCACGAGCACATCAATATGCATTGCCAGCAGTAAATGTAGTGAGTACATCATCTATTAACGCGACTTTAGAAGCCGCAAGAGAAGTGAAGTCGCCGGTCATTATTCAGCTATCTAATGGGGGAGCACAGTTTTTTTGTGGTAAAGGTTTAGCTCTTGAGGGGCAACAGTCTGCTGTTGTAGGCGCAATAAGTGCTGCACATTATGTGCATAATGTAGCTAAGCACTATGGTGTTGCTGTAATGTTACATACAGATCATGCTGCAAAAAAACTACTGCCCTGGATTGATGGTTTGCTAGATGAAGGTGAAAAATACTTTGCACAAACAGGCAAGCCCCTTTTCTCATCACACATGATCGATCTTTCAGAAGAGCCACTGGAAGAAAATATAGAGATTTGTGAACGTTATTTAGCGCGTATGGCAAAAATAGGCATGACACTTGAAATAGAGTTAGGGTGCACCGGTGGAGAAGAAGATGGGGTTGATAACTCCCATCTCGACAGCTCGGCTTTGTACACTCAACCTGAAGATGTAGCTTATGCTTATAAGCGTCTGAGTAAAATAAGCCCTAATTTCATTATTGCAGCTTCGTTTGGTAATGTTCACGGTGTTTATAAACCGGGTAATGTAGTGCTAACACCAAGCATATTGCGCGAGTCACAAGCCTATGTAGCTGAAAAATTTAATCTTGAACATAACGCGATCAATTTTGTTTTTCATGGGGGGAGTGGTTCAGAACATTGCAAAATTGCAGAATCGCTTACCTACGGGGTGGTAAAAATGAATATTGATACCGACACACAATGGGCGAGTTGGAATGGGGTATTAAACTATTATCAAGAAAAGCAAGATTACTTACAGGGCCAAATAGGCAACCCTGATGGTGAAGATAAACCCAATAAAAAATACTATGACCCACGCGTGTGGTTACGCCAGTCGGAGCAACATATGATGGCACGCCTGATTCAATGTTTTGACGACCTTAATTGTGTGAACAGGTATAGCGCATGAAAAGACTGAATAAAGTTTTAAAAGAAGATGGTGTTGAAACCGACCTAATCATGTTAATCCGTACTCTGTTAGCAACCACAAAAGAGATAGCGTTTAGAGTAAGCCAAGGTGAGCTTGCGGGTGTATTGGGCTCTACCCTTAACGAAAATATACAAGGTGAAGTTCAAAAAAAGCTAGATGTTATTGCTAATCAGCTTTTAAAAGACACTTTAATTGATGATGAATTGGTCAAAACAGTGGCATCTGAAGAAGAAGACAACGCAGTAGGTGCACACCCTGATGGTAAGTATATTGTGGCGTTTGATCCTCTCGATGGTTCATCAAATATTGATGTTAATGGACAAATAGGTACTATTTTTACCATTTACCCAGCAAAAGCAGATGTACCTTACGATAGTGATGAGCAATTTAATCAACCCGGTACTAATCAGGTTTGTGCGGGCTACGTGCTGTATGGGCCATCGTCGTTACTTGTGATGACAACAGGTGGACCAACCCGCTGTTATACGCATGATTTAACCCACGGCGGCTTTTTGCTTACTAAGCCAGAACTTAAGGTGTCGAGTAAAAGCCGTGAGTTCTCGGTTAATATGGCAAATTACAGATATTGGGATGAAGCCACGCAAGTTTACTTTGATAAATTACTGTATACATCAGAAGAATTTGCTAAAAGCTCAATTCGCTATAATGCGGCTATGGTCGGTGATGTGCACCGCATATTATGCCGTGGTGGGGTATTTATGTATCCACAAGATACGCGTTCTGGTAATGAAAATGGTAAAATACGGTTACTTTACGAAGCCAACCCATTGGCGATGTTAACTGAAAACGCAGGTGGTATAGCCACCTCTAAAGGCATGCGTATTTTAGATATTCACCCAGAGGATCTGCATCAACGTGTGCCTGTTATTTTAGGCTCTAGTGAACCGGTAGCTTATTTTAACTCTACGGTTTATTGAACTAGGGGCGTGTTGATCTTTGATGGTTAAATTTGCAGCAGTGTGTTTGCTTTAGGCAAAGCCTATGAAGTGTGGTTATTTCACATAGATAGGCGATAATGCAGCATAAATACCAAACACGCGGTTGCCCTTCGGATTCTGCCTAGGGGCTATAAATTCTTTGTTGCCTATATGGATGTAGGTAAGTGGTGTTAGCAAGGCGCGCAAGCTTTGCTCGAAATTTTCTTACCCTTACAGGAATGTAACTCATTAGAATAACGCAGGAGCAGTTATCGAGCCCACAAGGTTACAAATCTTACGCCGCGATTTAATCGCCCCTAGATTGAACACATCTCAATCCGCAAAGATCAACATGCCTTGGCATAAGGTCTATTTAATAATGTAATAACAATTTAAGCCGCTGCACGGGCATATATTCAACGCAGTGGCTTCACCTCAAACATGAACACATCAATAATTTCATGCCTATTACGCTCCCTGTAAATACTTAGCTCTACGTTTCGGTAAAACCAATTTCTTATACTCTTTGATGGTCAACATATTTATTATATCAATATTGGTAATAACAATATTTTATTAATGATATGTGCAAGTAAACTTTTAATTAATAAAATGTGATGATTTTTGAACGAATATAGTGGTAAAAGTGTTTTTATTATGATTATATTACCAAGTTGGTTAACAATGAGGCGTAAAAATAAAATAATTTGGTAATAACACACTGGGTATTTGGTAAATCACACATAACACATGCTAAATACTAAACCACACAATAAAGGAGAATAGAGCCATGATGAAATTAAAACATTTTGCATTATGTGCTGTTGCAGCTGCCATTATAGGTTGCGACACAGATTCAAATAATAATAACAATACATTGGGCTCTATTGCTCTAACAGGCACAGCGCTAACTGGCGAAACATTATCGACCAGTGTAAATGATGCAGATGGTATTTCTGGCGAAGTAAGCTACTACTGGTATGCCGATGGACAAGTTATTAGTGGTGCTAATGACGCAACGTTTACATTAACCGATGAGCAAATTGGTTTTGCGATTACTGCACAAGCGCTTTATACAGATGACAGCGGCGTTAATGAATCGCATTTAAGCGAGCCAACCGATGAAGTGACAGCTATTCCTTTTGCGGCCACAGTAGAAATTAATGGTGATGCAATTATTGGGAATGAGCTAAGTGCTAGTGTGGCGGATGAAAATGGCTTCGATCCAGCGCTTGTAACTTATACGTGGTTTGCAGATGATGAGGAAATTGCTGATGAAACCTTAGCAACCTTCACAATTACCGAAGCGCAATTAGGTAAAGTTATTACTGTAAATGCAGTGTTTGAAGATAGCAGAGGCTTTGCAGAGTCAGCTACATCAGCTGCGACAGCGCCAGTAGAACGCGCGAATTCAGAAGGGTCGGTGGCTATTGTTGGTACGCCTACGATTGGTAATACACTAACGGCTGAAGTTACCGATGAAGATGGCGCAAGCGGCACAATCACTTATCAGTGGTTTGCAGATACTATAGCTATTGAAGGTGCAACACAAAGTACTTATGTTGTTGATGAATCACTACTTGGCCAAGTTATCACTGTGCAGGTTACTTACACAGACGATCATGGTTTTACCGAAGACAACCTATCACAGGCAACCATTGCAGTTTCAGCTGAAGCTGTAGATGAAGCGGGTAGCATTACCATTTCAGGCGCTATGCCTTATTTAGTGACTAGCGAATTAACCGCTGAAATTAGCGATAACAACGGTGTAGATGAGCAAAACGTTACCTACACCTGGCTTGCTGATGGCGTAGCAATAGCAGACACTAACAGCAAAACGTTTACGCCAACTAATCAAGCTGGCGCGATTATATCGGTGACGGCGAGTTACACCGATAACGATGGCTTTTCAAGCACAATTACCGGTACTGCCGATACTGTAGTGTACACGCAAGTAATAAGCGATGCAGGCGCGCTATTAGGAGCTATAAATGCAGGTCTTGCTGATGGCGACGTGATTGGTTTAAATACCGGCGTATATGCCGATCTTGATGCCATTATGCTAACTAGTGCAGCAACGCTTAAAGCCGTTGAAGGGCAAAGCCCGGTAATTAGTGGTGAACTTTGTATTCATGTAGCCAGCGGTGTTGATGGCGCAGGTATTGAAGGACTTACTTTTAAAAATATTGATACTAAATCGGGCGGCTTTTGTGAAACCGAAGAAGACGCTGTTATTTATTCTGAGGGTGACAACTTCACATTTACTCAAAATACTATCGATGGTGAAGCACAGACGTTAAATAACTCCACTTACCACTGGTTAATGCTTAAAGGCGATGGCGCAATGGTTGAGCGTAATACCTTTGCAAACCGCGATAAAGCAGAAAATGGTTCGGTGATTAAAATGTCATCGTCAAGTACTAACCACGTTATTCAATATAACCTTTTCACAGGCTCAAGCAGTAATCCAAATTTTGGTAACTCTAGCCTGCACTTAATTAACGCAGGCAGTACCACAGGTACAGACGCAGCTGTAGATGCAAACTTTACTATTCAATACAACCGTGTAGAAAACTTTGTTACAGGTCGTCGCTTAATGCGCGTACAAACCTCTGGCGCGACGATTAAAGGCAATACCATTTTAAATCCAAATGGCGGTATTTCACTTGAAGATGGTGGATTTAATACGGTATCAGACAACGTTATTATTCGTACCACAGATATTGCAAGCTCAAGCGATCGACCAGCTGGTGTATTAATTACGCCTTTAGGCCACACAGTAAGCAATAACTACATTGCGGGTATTCGCTCAGGTAATAAAGAAGCAGGTGGTATTGTATTTACAGCGAATCCATTCTCACAAGCTGATGGCGGAGTGCCAAATGGAGGTAACCAAGCTGTGCTTGATGGTGCAGGCGACTTTACCCTTAATGTGACTAACAATACCGTACTTAACTCACAGCAACCTTTTGTATTTAGTACAGAAATAGGATCAAAAGCACCGGTAGGTGATTGTGATGAGCTTACCGCAGACAACGCACCTGTATTGTACGGTTTAACAAAAAATGCATTTGAAATTAACTTTAACGGTAATTTAAATGCCAATGGGGTGGGCGATCAAACTGATGAAGACACGATACAAAATAGCGCGCTTGTTTATGGTTTCTTTTACCCTAACACGCTGTCGAGCGATCATTCATTTGAGTACGACTGTGACCTAATTAATCATACTGAATCATTGTTCTCAAACAGCTTTGGCTTTAGTGACAGCTATGAGTCGGGCGATGCGAGTGATTTATGGGTTGATATTAGAAACGTAAATGGCAATGGTGAATACGACACCGATGGCGCTATTGACCAAGACCCAGAAGCAAATGGTAAAGAAGTCCCTGAATTTGTAACCGGTACAAGTACGCTGCTTGAGACTGACGCAAATGGTGCACAAGCCTTAGCAGGTGCAAGAAACTTATACTACATCCAAAGCACTGATGTAGGTGCAGGCTCTACATGGGTGGCACAAGATGAATAAATCAATACTGCATATTATTAATTTTTATAAAAATAGCAAACTACGCACAACACACACAATGATAAAGGAGAACGCGGCATGTCGTTAAAAATGGATCGAAGGCATCAACATTCTACAAACAGCTCTGTTTGTAATCATTTTGCACTTTCACCTGCTGCTAAGCTAATTAGAGCAAGTTTACTTGCTGGTATGGCAGGTTCATTGTCATTTAATGCTTTTGCTCAGCAAGAAGCCCAAGAAAAAGTGACTGAAGTAGAGCAAGATGTAGAAATCATCAGCGTTACGGGTACTCGTAGAACCATACAAGATCAAATTGCAATAAAACGTGAGGCAACAACCGTTGTTGATGGTTTATCTGCCGAAGATATTGGTGATTTACCAGCGCTCTCAATTGGTGAAGCGCTTGAGTCTATCACCGGTGCTGCATCACACCGTGAAAACGGCGGTGCTACCGAAATTACTATTCGTGGTTTAGGTCCATTTTTAAGTGCAACTCATATTAACGGCCGTGAAGCGACCAATGGTAGTGGTGACCGCTCTGTTAACTTTTCACAGTTTCCATCAGAGCTTGTAAAAAAAATCGCTATTTATAAAACACAAGATGCATCAATGATTGAAGGTGGTGTAGCAGGTGTAATAGCCCTTGAAACAGTAAGTCCACTTGATTACGGTAAGCAGCGAGTTCAGGGTGAGGTTAAATTAAACTACAATCCCGATGAAAGTAATGTAGAAAACTCATTGCAAAGTGATACAGGTTACCGTGGTACGTTTAGCTATGTTGATCAATTTGAGTTTGCCGATGGCCAAGCCGTGGGTGTGTCTTTTGGTGTACAGCGACAAGATATTAGCCAACCAGAGGCCGAATACAGAAGCTCAAGCCCATCAGGGTCTTCACTTTGGGCATGTTTAAATGATCCGACAAATACCAATGAAGGCTTTTACAGAGGTAGTGCAGGGGACTGTGAAGACCAAGTAAGTGGTAGCAATAACCAAGGTTACCAAACTGCAATAGACCCAGAAACTGGTAAAGCTGAAAGCGACGGTACTCCTTATGCGTGGACAGGCAGTAGCCGCAGCTATCGCCAAAATGAAACATCTGATGAGCGCGACGCTATATTTTTTGCAATGCAATACCAGCCGTCATCTGAGTGGGATATTAACTTTGATGCACAGATTTCTGACAGAACGCAAAAAGAAGCACGTCACGATTTAATCTTTTTACAAAAACGCGCAACGCCTGGTTTAACAGGCCCAACACTGGTTACCAACGATGTTGGCGGAATTTTACATTGGGAAGGTGAAGAGCGTATTGAATCTGCGGGTGAGCAATTCTCACGTGAAGAAAACTACCAAGGCTACGGTATTAATATTGAGCACACATTTACTGATCGCCTTACTGTAAATCTTGATTTAGCGTATTCAAAAACTGAGCGTGAAGAGCTACAAATTTCTAACCGTGGTAGAACCGCAGACCGTAATTTATTTAGCTGGGATATGGGCGATGAAATTCCTCATTTCACGTTAACCGACTTTGATGTAACAGATATTTCTAACTTTACTGATAGCCTACGTACGCGTTTAGATCGTGAAAATGTACGTGAAAACGAAATCAAATCGGCACGTATTGATTTTAACTACGCGTTAGAGGGCGATATATTTACCAGTATTGAAGGGGGTATTAGAGCTTCTGAATTAAGCTTCACTCAGTTTGGTGGTAGCCAAGGTAATGGCTCTCGTAATGAATACACCATAGGTGATGACTCCGCATTAGAGATACTTCAAGGCTGTCAAATTGACTTCCCTGAATCTGACTTTTTATCGAGCGTATCTGATGGCGATTTAATAACAAATATAGATAGTAGCGGTAATGTAATAAGCTCAGGGACAGGTTCCTCGTGGGCAACGTACGATAACGTGTGTTTCTCTCAAGCTGTAGCAGCTACAGACGCTGATTATACAGGTGAGTTTGGTTACCCTGATGTAGAGTATGAAAATGCCGGTACCATAGATGTTACTGAAAAAACCACATCAGTGTACTTAATGGCAAACTACGACACTGAAGTATTTGGTAAGTTTATTCGTGGTAACTTTGGTCTGCGTATTGTTGATACTGATGTTACATCGGTAGGCTTTAGAACAAATTACACTGTAGATGTAGATGAAACGACAGGGGCCGTAACCCTCGAGGAAGGGGATTCACTAGAAAGAACCGAAAGCGGCGGTGGTTATACTAAATACTTACCAAGCTTTAACTTAGTAGTTGATTACAGTGAAGACATTTTACTGCGTGCGGGTATTTACCGTGGTATGTCACGTGCTGACCCATCTGATTTAGGCTATGACCGCGACTTTGTAACAGACGATCAATCTGTTGCGTTATCGCTTTCTGACTTATTAACTGTAGATGGTTCTGGTAACCCTGATACTCAACCATTAATGTCATGGAACTACGACTTAGCCTTTGAATGGTACCCTAATGAAGATTCTATCTTAGCGCTAAGCCTATACTACAAACAGTTCCAAGGCGGCTTCCAGCAACAAACTGTGATTGAAGACTATGTGGTTGGCGGTGAAACAGTATCACTACCAGTGACTAACTCGGTAACAACCGATAATGATAGCGAAATACTGGGTTTAGAAGCCTCGTTCTCGTACCGTTGGGATAATGGTATTGGTGTAAAATTTGGCTATAACTTTGCAGATACTGACTTTGAGTTTGAAGATAGCTTATATGGCGATACATACGTTACCGACCTAGATGGCAATACCTCTCAACTAACTGCCGGTATTATTGAACCTGGTTCGGTGCCGGGTTTCTCAGAGCATGTATTTAGTAGCCAACTGTATTACCAAATAGGTGACTTTGATACGGCCATTATTTACAAATACCGTAGTGAATACTTCCAACCGTATACCAGTAATGGTACCCGCTTACGTTATGTTGATGCCGTAGGCGTTTGGGAAATGCGCGCATCGTATAAAATTAATAAACATTTCAGAATTAAAGCTGAGGCTATTAACTTGTTCAGTGCACCTAAATCACAAGATTTCTTTGTGGAAGATAACCTAGGTGAAGTAAACGACTACGGCCCACGTTTATTCTTAGGAATGAGCTTTAAACTGTAATAAATTAAAGAGCTCCCCAGTTTAAAACCCAATTAGTGCACTTCACTGGTTGGGTTTTTTATATAGAAGGCGAATATTACCCCTTCGATTTTTATAATGTATTACTAAATTAGCTTCGTTAAGACCGCACTTTCGCCCATTCTTTGAATTAGCCAAAAGTCTACTACCTTTATTCTGGTTGACCAATTAAGTCCTTAAAGCCAGCTAAATTTAAAAACAACCCACCATATATTAAAAAAATATATTGGCCCATTTGTATGAGTTTTAAACCAAGCTTGTATCAAATTTAAACTGTTTTTATGTTTAAAATCACATTAAATACAAGTGGTTATATTGTGGTAAGTGACTTTTGTGACTTTGTCATGCCGAATTTTACTTTATTGGTAATGGGTGTTTCTGCTTTTTTTACGTAAAATGGTTTACCAATAGGTTGACCTTTTGGTGTTTTGCTGTAAATATTAAGTTAACCATTTAGATAAATGGTAAGGCGTTTAATAAAAAATATATAGCGAGTTACACATAGCACTGACACACACAGGAAAAACTATGAATCACAAGTTATCAAAAATTACGCTAGCAGTTGTATCTGCCACAGCAATAAACCTTTCTATGCCCACACACGCACAGGAAGCAAAGCCAATAGCAGAAGATGATGTAGAAATCATCGAAGTATCTGGCATTCGTCAATCTCTTACTAATGCGCTGGCGGAAAAACGCTCTGCAGATAGCTTAGTAGAAATTATTCAGTCAGAAGATATTGGTAAACTACCTGATCAAAACCTCGCTGAAGTATTAGAAAACGTAACGGGTATCCAAATTACCCGTCAAGCGGGTGTAGGTACCGGTGTACAAATACGTGGTACAGATGCTAACCGCACCGAAATTAATGGTGTATCAACAGTAGGCTCAGGATCTGGACGAAGTGGTATAAGCTTTGAAGATGTTTCAGCGTCAATTATTTCAAGTTTAGAGGTAATAAAGTCGCCTGAAGCGAAAACAATAGAGGGCTCTGTAGGTGGTACTATTAACCTAAAAACCATTCGCCCTTTACATTTAAGTGAGCAGCTGGCGACAATAAGAGTACAAGGTGAAAGTAGCAGTTTAAGCACAGATAGTGGCTTACAACCTCGTTTTTCAGGTACCTTTGCTGATAACTGGGAAGGTGATTACGGTAAATTTGGTGTGTTATTGAGCGGTAGTTACGCAGAGCAAGATGTAACGGCGTTTCGCCCACGTGCTGACAGAGATAACATTATAACTGCAGATAGCGGTGTAGCCAGTGCACAGTCTTTTGATTTTTTACCTATTCAATTTTTTGTACAAGATTACGATAACTACGAATACGAAACTAAAAACTTTGTAGGTACTATTGAATGGGCGCCAAACGATAACACAAAGTTTTACTTTGATGCGGTGGTTAACGATCAAGAACGTCGCCAAGAAAGCTCTCGTGTACAAGCATCGGGTGTAAGTGCGCTTAACGATATTTCTGTGCCAGATGAATTTGAAACCGTAAACTTAGGCTCATTGGGCGGAACTAACTTAGGCTCAATTCAAGCGGCCTTACGTGGTGTAATTCCGGTTAATTTAGAAAATGATGATGACGATCCTAACCTTCGCTTTTCAAGCGATACTAACTCGCGTGTTACCGACAGTAATATTTTTAGACTCGGTGGCGAATGGCAAGGTGATAAGTGGTTTGTAAGTGCTGAAATTGCATCATCATCTTCAGATACAACTACGCCTAGCTTTAATACTACGCTTAACTTTATTAACCCTAATGTGCCGTTAGATGCGGGTGGTGGTAATGATAATAGTGTGCCATTTGAATATGACTTATCGGGTGGTGCTTTAGCGTTTGGCATTGCAGAAGGTGCAGAGTACGCGCCAACGGTTGAACAACTACTAGACCCTGCGAATGTAGTGCTACGCGATGTAAATATTGGTCAAGATACGGTTGAAAACTCTGAAGATGCGTTCCGTATTGATTCAACCTATTACACTGATTCAATCGTAACCTCTATTGATTTTGGTTACCGTTACAGTAAATCGCAAAGCAAACAAAACGAAATTACATCAAGCGTTGGCCTAAGAACAATGGCAGATAGCCCAACCGGTGATTTGTTTGCTGATTTATTAGTTGCAGGTCCTGATAACTTTAACGAAGCTGATGGTCGCTCGTTATACATTGCTGACTTTTTATTAATTGACCCAGAGCTTGTTGCATCAGATCCTGATGCGGTACTTGCAACATTACAAAACGCCATGACTGTGCATGGATCAAGCAAAACATTAAATGCACCAACATCTAGCTCATCTGGTTTTTTTGATATAGAAGAAATCACCCATGCGCTATATGCACAAGCTAACTTTGAGTACGAAATGGTACGCGGTAATATTGGTGTGCGTTATATTCAAACTGATGTTGAGTCTACGGGTAACTCAGTTACAGAAGATGGCAGTGGCAATGAGCTTGTGACCCGAATTACTAATAAATCTGACTATGACTTTATTTTACCACGCTTAAACCTTGTAGCTGATGTATCAGAAGATGTACTCGTGCGCTTTGGTGTGGGTAAAGATATACGTCGCCCTGATTATAACGATTTATCTACCTCTATTACTTACAGCACAAGCCCAAATGACGAAGTTGAATTTGGTAACCCAGCGCTTAAACCTGAAGAAGTGCTTTCTTATGACTTATCTGCTGAATGGTATTTTGATGAAGCGAGTGTTGTCAGTGTGGGTATATTCCATAAAACCCGCAAAGATTTACATGTAAATCAGTTAACATCGCCAGTTGAAGACCCTGTAACAGGCTACCGCGATTTAACAGATCCCTGTGAAGGCGGCGGTATATTTAACCCCATTGCAGATATAAACGTATTTGGCCCTGAAAATGGTCGTGGCGTATGTGTTGGTACAGAAACAAAAGTAAACGATAGTGGTGAAACAACCCAAAAAGGGATTGAGTTTGCGTTTCAATATGACTTATCGGGCTTTGAAGAAGACATTGGGTGGGCTTCTGGTTTTGGTGTGCTAGCTAACTACACAATCCAAGAATTCTCAGGTGGTGAAACCGAAAATACCGCAACATCAAGAGCGGGTAGTGTATTTGCTGCAACTACAGGTACACCCGGTATTGAAGTGAGTGAAATTCAAGGTTTACTAAATCTTTCTGAAAATGCGTACAACATTACCCTTTACTACGAAAAATTTGGCCTGTCAGCTCGTATGCGTTATACGTGGCGTGAAGGGTATCGTTCAAATGACTTCGGTAGTACGTCTAGCTTCCCATGGGGTTTCCCTGTGGTACAAGAAGACCGTGGCCAGCTTAATGCAAGTATTAGCTATGATGTGAACGAACAACTAAATATTGGCTTAGAGGCAGTAAATATTACTGAGTCTGAAATTAGCCAATCATGTGTAAACGAAAGCGCACTATTGTGCTTCCAAGGTTTAACTGACCGTCGTATTACACTGGGTGCAAGTTACCGTTTTTAAAAAGTATGTTGAGAGTGTGTAGCCTTTGAACGGGCGCTCAAAAGCAAGCCATTTGGCTTGCTTTTTTTTTGACCTTAAATTAGCCGCAGCTAGGAGTTAAAAAAAGGGCGGTGGTTCCTCTTGTGGGGGGGGGGAATGCACCCGTTTGCAAAAAATTGAGTGTGTGCTGTATGACTTGTTGGTTGTGGCGCATTCCCGTGTGGCTTACATTAAGCGTAATAAATCACGCATATTAGTAGGGCGTGTTGATCTTTGATGGTTGAATTTGCAGCAGTGTGTTTGGTTTTTAGGCAAGGCAGAGCCTGTGAAGTGTGGTTATTCCCCATAAATAGGCGATAACGCAGCATAAATGCCAAACATGCGCTGCCCTTTGGGTTCTGCCTAGGGGCGATAAACTCTTTGTAACTTGGTTTTTACTTAGCCCACTAGGTTACAAACCTCGCGCCGCGATTTAATGCCCCTAGATTGAACAAATTTCAATCCGAAAAAATCAACACGCCCTCAGTTTGGTCGATTCTACAGACACCAAACCATCGTTTTCACTGTTAAAGTAACTTTGTGTAAGAGGGGATGCTTTAGTACCAGCTATAATGCCTAAATTAAGAGTTAACTCACTTATTTTATTGCCTAAACTATTACTGCCTGTAATAAGTGATTGGCTTATACCGCCCCCTAAGTGCATTAACCATGAGCCCTTTAGGTGATTGGCAAGCTCACTGCCTTTATTAGGAGTACCAATTAAAACAACATTACCAAGGGTATTATTATTTAATACTGTCATGTTACTTTGTAAGTATGCCCTAATAACCAATCCTCCAAGGGAGTGGCCTACAAAATGTATTTTACTGGCATTAGAAATACAGGCATTAATTTGCGTACTTGTTTGCGCTAACACATCTTCAACGCTTCCCCTATAGAATCATAATTTAGGCTGCATACCTTATAATTTGCATTTTTAAGCTGCTGGGCAAAGTAACGCATTGCCCAATCGCTTCTACCTAAGCCATGGGCAGGTACTACCAGCTCATCATCAGGTTTATACTGTACAGGGGGATTATTGGTACTTTTACAGCCGGTTAGGGAAAGTAAAAGTATTAGGCCGATTACAAATGGTTTTTTCATTACTTTTACACCCTACACACGTTCGCTATTAGCAATTATATTGACCATTTAAAAGCGACTTGCTGCTCAGTAACTGCCCATAGTTTGCTTAGCACAGGCTGCTCTAAAGCAAATGATTCAAGCGTGCATTCACCGACAGGGCCACTCCAATTCCACCTGCCTGATGGGCCATAATAAGCGCGCTGTTTTAAATTTTGCTCGGTGGCACACATAACCTCAGGGTATGCGCCTTGCTCTGCCGATTGCGCTAAGCCCATTTTGACTATTAATGACCAGGTAAATCGGGTTGCAAAGTTAACATTATCGCCAATAAGAGAGGTATTAGCGGCACCTGGATGACACACAAACACTTGCACATTTTTATTGGCGGCGGCTATTTTATTTTGCAGCTCATAAGCAAACATCATTTGTGCAAGTTTACTGTGGCAGTAGGTTTTGTTTGGGTGGTAGTTTTTATTCCAATTCATGTCATCAAATTGAATCGTTTTAAGCCCCATTTTGTAACCTTCACTGGCAACCACAACAATACGTCCGTTCGATTGCTCTATTTTGTTAAAAAGTAAACCACACAGTAAAAAGTGCCCATAGTGGTTAACCCCTAGCTGACTTTCAAAGCCGTCTTTAGTAAATTGCTGAGTCGCGACCTGCGCAATCGCACCGTTACAAATAAGTGCATCTATGTGTGGCACAGTTTGTAATACCTCGTTGGCTGCATGGCGCACTGAGGCAAGCTCTGCTAAGTCCATTTTTATAAAACTCACCTCAGTATTATCGCCAAACTCTTGTTTTAACTTAGCAATAGCTTCATCTGATTTTAAAGGGTTACGATTGAGCATAACAACTTTTGCGCCTTTAGCGAGTAATAGTCGGGTTGCTTCAAAACCTGCGCCTGTATTTGCTCCCGTTATTAAATAGCATTTACCGACTAAAGAACTGAGTTGGTCGGGAGTCCAGCCAGAAGGGCCAAATGGGTTAGATGCGCTCATTAGTTAAATTCCTATCAATAGTTAAGTATAAATATGCAGTACAGGGCTATGCGCATTGTTCTACATTGCTTGTTAGGTAATATAACTCTCGCTACTAGGTGTAACTAGGCGATATCCTCTTTAAAATATGCCTATTTGTATCACTGCATTGAGAATGTGTATTTGCGGTGCTAGATTAGAATTATTCTATATTTAAAGGGTATGGGTGTATGAGCAAACACCAGATTAAACAACTTATACAAAACAAGCTGTCTTTTAACGAAGTAAACAGCGATGAAAATTATACCCAAGGGCTAATAGAAACGGGTATTAAAGGTGTTCAGCTGTTTAAAGTAACGCACGCTATGCGCTGTGCACCTGCGGTTTACGAGCCGTGTATTGTTGCCATAGTCAGTGGCGCTAAAGAAGCCATACTCGATGGTAAGCACTTTATTTACGATGAACATAATTATATGTGCTGCCCTATGTCTATGCCGGTAGAAGCGGGTACACCCTCGGCGTCACCTGAGAACCCCTTGCTAGGCGTTATTGTATCGCTAGATACAAAAGTGATGACCGAATTATCTATTACTATGGCTGCAGAAGGCGTAAAAAAACACGCATCAGCCCCCAAAACACAGGGGCTTACACTCGCAGCGTGGGATGACTCCTTCAGCGATTCATTATTACGATTGCTGCAACTTGTAGGCAACCCTGTAGATATTGCAGTTTTAGGTGAAGGGCGACTGCGAGAATTATATTTCGCCATATTAAACGGACAGGCAGGGAGTAGTGTGCACCAAGCCTTTGGCGTCGGAAACGACATCGCACGCTCAATTGATTATTTGGTATCTCGATTAGATGAGACCATAACCATAGACGATATGGCAGCAAAAATTGGCGTAAGTAGGGCCGTTTTGCATCGAAAATTTAAAGATGCGACCAGTATGTCGCCGATTCAATTTGTTAAATCTATGCGCTTAAATACCGCCGCGATGAAAATTGCAACGGGTATGAACGTAAGTTCGGCGGCCATGTCGGTAGGCTATGTGAGCTCATCACAATTTAGTAGAGAGTTTAAGCGTATGTATGGGCAATCGCCAAAGCAGTGGAGTCAAGCAAAAGAGTTACCTGGGGAGCTTGTTGATCAAGCGATTAATCAAGCAACCAGCCTGAGGAATTAATCATGGATAATATAGTTATTTTTAAGGTTGTTGGTGCGCTGCTAATTATTTTTGGCATAGTGTTAGCTGCCAACCCTGAGCTAATAAGCAATAAACCCGTCCCTAGCGACACTTTTAAGGCCGTAGAGCGCAGAATTTGGTGGGGGTTATTTATTGGTTTTGGTTTATTACTGCAATTTCATTATCAGCTAGTACCTTGGCAAGCTACCATAGCCGCAACACTGTCATCGTTACTTGTAGGGCTTTTAATCGCAAGGCTTATTGGCATTATATTAGATGGTTCGGTAGCAAAACAGTGGCTAAATGTTGGTATTGAAATAGTGATACTGGCGCCTCTAATTTGGTGGTATTTAAAAGTACGTACTTAGTATCAGAGTTAAACCGCTATAAATCTTAGTATCGTCTTAGAGTGTAACGCTTAATACCTTTAAGGCGTGATAAGCAAACAAAGGCGTTTATCCATGAGCTTTACTGTGAGTTAGCGCCATTTCTTCAGACCAAGGTACATAGAGTACGGGAGTTAAGTTTTTATTATCGGCCAAAATTACTTTCGCGATTGGCTGTGCGAAATATTCAGTTGGCTCAAATGAGCAAATATCTTTTAGATTAATTGAAATATAACAATTTGCTTTTTTGATTAATAAAGCTGATTCATCCATACGTGCATGAACTGTTATTTGTAAGTTCATGTAAGGAACCATCGATACTATGTGTTCACCTAAGTGAAATCTTTCTCGCTCTATCTCATCGCCTATTGCTATATTAAAAAATTCTTTTAACTAGGAGTGCGCTTTTAATAGCAGGCAGAAAAGGGAGCTAACTCCTCGCTTTGCTCTCTTACTTAGCTTACTACTCCCTCCAATAATTATTTTTTAAATAGTTGTGATTATTTCAGCGATACTGCGAATAACTAGATAAGACGATTATGTGAGTATTACAGTGCAGCTAAAGTCTTTATATTTAAATATGTACAGGCTGTGTTGCATTAGCCAAAGCGCCGCACTTTATTACTTTTAAAAACAGATGCATTAGAAATTAAACACAATGAAACTGTGATGAGCCAACTACGTGAAGAGATTAATTTAAATTATGGATTTATGCCTACATGAACACTAATAAAAAAGCACGCTTTGCTCAAACAATGGAGCAGCATAAAGGCATTATCTATAAAGTTGTAAACTCGTACTGTCAAAACCAACACGACAGGCAAGACCTAGCGCAAGAAATACTCACCACCCTGTGGCTTGCTTATGATAATTACGACAAAGACTATAAGTTTTCTACGTGGATGTACCGAATCGCGCTGAATGTGGCAATTTCCTATTACCGCAAAGACAGTAAACGAGAAGATAAAGCCAATGAGAGTGAGCAGTGCATTGTGCACATAGCCGACCTATCAGCGCACGATGATAAAAGCGAAGAGGTTAAGCAGCTTTATGAATTTATAGCAAAGCTCGATAAGTTAAATAAAGCCATAGTATTGCTGTATTTAGAAGGTGAATCCCATCAAAGCATAGCGACGAGTTTAGGCATAAGTAAAACCAATGTCGCTACGCGAATAGGCCGAATTAAAGAAACACTAAAAAATCAATTTGAGAAACAGGGGGCTTAGTATGAATTTAGATAATTTTAAAAACACATGGCAGCAGCAAAATAGTGTTAACGAATTGGCCATTACAATAAACCAATCACTGCTGAGCGAAACAAAACTGAATAAACAAATGAAAGAGCTTAATACTATGAAATGGGCACGTATTATTGAAAGCGCAGCTTTCTTCTTTATCATTTTGTTATTGGGCCAGTATATTGCAAAAAACGTTAGTGTTTCAGCGCCTGTAATATCTGCTTTAATCTTGGCTGTATTTGCCATTGTTGGCCTTGCAGGTAACATTGGCCAAATAGTGCATATTGCTAACGTTGATTATGCAAAGCCAATTAGCCAAGTTCAAAAAGACATTTATTGCCTTTGCTCACATAAATTACAACTAACTAAATTGTTATTTATGTCTGCCCCTTTTTATATGGCTTATGTGTTTATTGGGTTTGATGTGTTATTTGAAATTGACTTATTTGCACACCTAGAGCAACACATGGTTTGGTTTTACAGTGTGTCATCACTACTACTTTTAATTGCCACTGGCTGCGTATTAGCTAAACTAAACTACACAAATATCGCAACTCCTTGGGTTAAATGCACCATTGCATTTATTGTCGGTGAGCGTTTAGTGAATATAGCGCAATTTATCAATAGTATAGAATCAACAGACAGCTAAATAATTAGCTGTCTTACTTTTAAATACTCAAAATATTGTTATTTAAGGTTAGTCCGTTTTTTCTTTAAAATCACACACGTCTTCAATAATACCAATCGTGTTAAGTTATTCGGCACTTATAGCGACAGATAAATAGGGCGGTTACAAGGCATAAATTTTTACATGTAGTTGTTCTACTTGAGAAGTTTATAACGCCGTAAGCGCTTTATTTAGCTCGCTAGAATGACTAAATATTTAAGTCGATTGGTATACACAGCTGCCGCATTTAGGCTTACGGGCAACGCAAGTATAGCGCCCGTGTAGTATTAGGCAGTGATGTACGTCTACTTTAAATTCTTTAGGGACAACCTTTTCAAGTTTTTGCTCAACAGCAACTACATTTTTACCCATTGCAAATTTGGTGCGGTTAGAAACACGAAAAATGCGTGTCTACGGCAATGGTCGGCCAGCCTAAAGATAAGGAAAATAGATTTTATTTTAAACTATGGCCTCGCAGCATACCCATATTGACGGTCATTTTTGTGCGATAAACGTACTTATAGTTGCTTATTATGACCATAATTGTCACTTACATAATCACTTTTAAAATCGGATTTAATTGCTAACGACTTACGAAAAGTGCTTTTCGCCATTTCAAAGTCTCCTTTTGATAAGTAAGCAAATGCTAAGCTATCGTATACTTGCGGCGCATCAGGGAAAAGGGATATCAAATACTTAAACATATCAAACGCTGCTGTCCACGATTCTGACTTAAGCAGCTCCATACCTAATTCATTGATTGTTCGACCAATAAACTGCTTATAAGCGTTCTCGCGGTATGTCTTCTTAAAGTGTTTAACAAACCCTTTTGGGCCACTTGATTGGTAATATTCGAAAGCAAAGTTTTTTTCCAATGGCTTTATCGGTTCATATTTACCATTTTGAATAAAAGACAAAATTCGGCCAGAAATGCGCTCTGCAATTAGGTGATCGGTATTGGCCAAGACGACAATTTCATAACCATTTTCCAAATCAACCTCAACAGCAGCACTCACTCCCAACCCTCCACCATATGCGGCCCAGTGGGAGCCATCCATTGCAAATGACTTACGATTTGTATGGTCAGAGTTCTTTAGTAGTTTATCGGTATAAAAGAGTGCACGATAAAACTGTTGAACATCTATAGCTGTAGACTCAATACCGCCATCCGGGCTGGGATGTTCTGTAACACCAACTCGTTTCAACGTATTATTGTACTTATAGGTATATCGTATCGACTGGTGCTCATGATAGTTCATAGGCTTGAAGGTTGTTGATGACATGCCAACTGGATTGAAAATATTGTTTGCAAGTAACTTTTCGAATGATTGGCCTGTAATTTTTTCAAGAATGACACCCAACACTATATAACCGTAGTTTGAATATTTATAATCACTATCAGGTTCGAATAAGAGAGGGGTGTCTATTAACAGTTTTAGTTTTTTGTCTAGAGTATCAAACGCGAGTTGATTCTCACGATATTCAGCTACAAAGATATCAGCAAATCCAGCCCTATGATTTAGTAAATGTTCAATTGTAATTTTCTCGGCATGAAGCTGTTTAAAGCCTAACTCAAACGTAATGAGTTTGTCACTTAACTTTAGCTTTCCAGCTTCTACCTGTTTCAAAATTAGGACTTTGGTGAAGTCTTTCATTATTGATCCAAGATTAAAGCGGCTTTGGGTTCTGTTCTTTAATTCTTTTTCAATATCCTGAAAACCATAAGAAGATGAAAATACCTCTTTATTATCTTTCGTTATCAGCACATTTCCTGAAAACCATCCCATTTGTTGGTATTGAATTGCGATGTTATCTGCAACTTCAGACACTTTTATATTCTTATTTTGTGTATTTTTCTCGACTGCATAAGCCATTGAAAATATTGAAAAGTATATAAGAAGGATTACAGTGAAATTTCGAATCATTAGCGTGACACTATTCTGTTAAATTAATTTAGTAGTGAGTTAATTGCATAGGATTCTGTTGCAACATTTCTCACTTTTTTAATTAAACTATTAATAACAAACTTCATAACCCATTGCTAGTTAATCAGTTTTGTCTTTAAACTCACACAAGTCTTCTATTATACACGAGCCGCATTTAGGCTTACGGGCAACGTAAGTATAGCGCCCGTGTAGTATTAACCAGTGGTATACGTCTACTTTAAATTCTTTAGGGACAACCTTTTCAAGTTTTTGCTCAACAGCAACTACATCTTTACCCATCGCAAATTTGGTGCGGT
>NZ_LKDV01000041.1:0-30569 GCF_001401875.1 Pseudoalteromonas sp. P1-13-1a
ACTTAAATTGAGATTTATTAACTAAATTACACTCTAAAAATAATTATGTTTTTTATTAGGTAAATTTCTTAAACAACGAGAAA
This sequence comes from Pseudoalteromonas sp. P1-13-1a, assembly GCF_001401875.1. Classification (NCBI taxonomy): domain Bacteria; kingdom Pseudomonadati; phylum Pseudomonadota; class Gammaproteobacteria; order Alteromonadales; family Pseudoalteromonadaceae; genus Pseudoalteromonas; species Pseudoalteromonas sp. P1-13-1a. Next base: position 84 of record NZ_LKDV01000041.1, read on the forward strand.
TCGCTTACAAACATCTATTACAGTAAGTGATTTGAAGCGGTAATTAGCCTAGTTATTAAAACGTATACTTTTTGCTTTAAACATATGGTCGAAAATGAGATGCCCTGATGAAGATTAACGGCTTTGACTTAATATGCTTGTGTAGTGGCAGCGTTAACTTGTCCAACTTTATAGATGTTCATCGGTAAAACTTATAATTAAATATTTACTGGTATTTTACTTTGTGGGAAAATAGCCACCCTCTTAGGGGAGTAGCCTGCTCATTAGTGAGTAAACTTATCAACATAATTGCACCTCATGTGCATGGTAAGTTTGTAATGTTGTAGCAAGCATTATCGGCAAGACCTAGGTAGACACTATCCTCATGGCGGGAGATAGTTGTTTGCCTCGGTTTAATATTTCCCGCCAAAAGACTAAAATTTATGGATATTTTCTTAACCTCTACCGTAACTGTCGCTCTTGCTGAAATAGGCGATAAAACCCAACTTTTATCTTTACTCTTAGCAGCCCGCTTTCATAATAAAATAGCGCTTATTTTAGGTATTCTCGCTGCAACAATAATTAATCATGGTTTATCTGCTTGGTTTGGTGATTGGCTAAGTGGGAACTTTGTCGTGGAATACTTACCTTGGATAGTGAATTCAAGCTTTATTGTAGTGGGTCTTTGGCTACTTATTCCAGATAAGGATGAAGAAGTGAGCCACAAATATGACTGCTATGGCGCGTTTGTAGTAGCTTTAATCTTATTTTTTATTGCTGAAATTGGTGACAAAACACAAATCGCAACCGTATTGCTTGGTGCGCAATATCAATCAGTACTATGGGTTACCATAGGGACAACGGTAGGAATGTTAATTGCTAATGTCCCTATTATATACGTTGGTAAAGCTTTGTTACAAAGAATTCCACTAAAAACAGTAAGAGCTATTGCGGCCAGTGTTTTTGTGATATTGGGTATTCATGGCTTAATGACGATATATTGATAAAGTAACGTTGAAATCAAGCGCAAACGCTTACATAACACTATACAAGTGACTGTAAGCGTTTTAATAGTGTCAATTGTAAACAACTTTAATACTATATTAGTCCTTAAATTTACTATTAAATTTTCGTAATTTCAGATCATAGTGGCGTTTAATAAAATAGCCAATGTTCAAAACTTGTTATTTAGAGCCTAAGCAACAGCTAAAATCGCCACCTGGTAACATGGAATCCAACACATTAAAAACCCGATTGTAGTGTTTGCGCTGATTTATTTAAGCTGTACCTCTTTAATGTGCTATTTACAGACTACTATCTTAGGTTTATCTCGAATTAAATGAAGCTATCATAGGTGAAAAATTATATCTCCATTTTTTATTGACCTTCACTGCAACCGTTTATAGCGATACCATTCATTACATCGACGCATCCTCACTCAGGCACACCCCAATAAATAAGTACTTTATTGAGGTTCTGACAAAAGCCCTAAAAACATCAGAACCCGAGTTTGGAAAATTTAATCTAAGCCCAATAGACACCCTAATTAGCCAAGTGGACTTCCCAGCTTTGACTTGGCACCTGCTTAGAACCTTAAAGTGCAAAACGGAAGTAAACTTCCGTTTGTAAGCCTGCATTGCAATATTTCGGAAGCAAACTTCCGTTTCTAGGGCTTCGTAGCTAGTTCTCAGAAATATACTTCTGTTTTTTGAAAGCGTTAACTTAGATAGCTTTATGAGTCACTATTGGGGTCTTATTTGAGCGAGAAACAGACGGTCGATCAAACTCATTTTTGGACATAAATGAGTTAGAGCCGAAGGACGGCTCTGTGCCATAAGCCGACCTTGAGACACATAAAGATTAAGACTGCAAAGATACGAAAGCGGAAGTTAGCTTTGGCCTGTTTAACGACAAATATTCCGACAAAGCAGTCATGACTATTAGTTTATTGTTAAATCTAATCTTTCTTTTCGTTCATCTACTCAATAACCCCACGCTAAACGTGACTTTAGCGTGGGGTTAGAGTTCACAGTCATTTTATCTGGATAGCTCTTTTATTTTTTTCTCTGAAAACCAGCGATATAAAACAGGTAAAACAAATAATGTTAACAGTGTTGCAGTTACCAAGCCGCCAACAATAACACTCGCTAAGGGGCGCTGTATTTCTGCACCAACACCATTAGACATTAACATCGGTATCAAACCTAAAGCTGATGTTATAGCAGTCATAAGTACAGGTCTTAATCTTGAAGTAGCGCCTTCAAAAACGGCTTTAGATGCTTCTAGACCGTCTTTAATACGTTGGTTGATACTTTCTACCATAACGACCCCATTCAATACCGCTACACCAAATAAGGTAATAAAGCCAACGGAGCTTGGTACAGACAAGTATTGTCCAGATAAATATAAGGAGAAAACTCCGCCAATTACAGCAAGCGGCACGTTGACCAATATCAGCATAGCTTGACCAACAGAACCAAAGGCAAAGTAAAGTAGTAGTGCGATTAGTGCTAACGATAAAGGTACAACTATAGCTAACCTATTTTGAGCACGTTTTTGACTTTCGAACTGGCCGCCAATCGAAACAGAATAACCTGAAGGTAAGTCAACCTTTTCAGCAATTACCGTTCTGATATCGGCAACCACGCTTCCCATATCTCGATTTTGTACATTTGCTTGGATAACGACTCTTCGTTGTACATCATCGCGTCTAACTTGTGGTGGGCCTGACTCAAATGAGACTGAGGCTACGTCACCCAGTCGCACCCAAGCACCAGTAGGTGATTGAAGCCGAATATCAGCAATAGCTTCTTTGTTACTTCGGTACTCTTCCTCTATGCGAACGTAAATATCATAACGTTCATTACCATTGATTATTTGTCCGGCTTCAACACCACCAATACCATCACGCACAACCTCCATTATGTCACTCACAGACAATCCAAAGCGCGATAGTTCTTGCCTGTTAGGACTTATCACCAATTGCGCTTCACCAGCAATTTGCTCCAATGCAACATCCCTTGCACCTTCAATGTTTTTAATTGCTGTTTCTATTTCTTGACCTTTAGCCGCCAGTACCTCAAGTTCAGGCCCAAACAACTTTATCGCCAACTGAGCCTTAACACCAGATAGTAGCTCATCGACACGAGTCGCAATAGGTTGAGAAAAGTTGAGTAGCAACCCAGGGAATTCTTCTAAAGATCTCTCCATTTTTCCTTGAAGTTCATATCGATTAGATGCACTGGTCCACTCAGAAACAGGCTTCAACCCTATGTAAATTTCGATGTTATTCACAGGCTCTGGGTCTCCACCTATTTCTGCTCGACCAATTCGGCTTAATGCATAGGTTACTTCAGGGAAAGCCATTAGTTTTTCTTCTAGAATTGGTGCCACAGTGAGCGCGGTATCTAAACTGGAAGAAGGTGCAAGCGTTGCTCTTAAGTTTATCGTCCCTTCTTCTAACTCAGGTACAAATTCAGTACCAATTAATGGAACTAATGCAAAGGCAGAGAAAACTAATATAAGTGCGGCTGAAATGACTAATTTGGTGCGTTTTAGTGCGAATGTAAGCCCTTTTCTGTAGAGTTTGTCTAATGGCCTAAGAACAAAGCTTTCCCTCTCTTTTACACCTGACTTAAATAAATAAGTAGCTAAAGCGGGTACAACAAACAACGCAACCACAATAGCAGATATAACAGCTAAAATGATGCTTATTGCCATAGGTTGAAATAACTTTGCCTCAACACCTTCAAAGCTAAATAAAGGCGTAAATACGACTAAAATAATAGAAGCTGCAAAAAATACGGGACGAGCCACTTCTTTACCCGCATTTTGAAGACGTAACTTAATACCATGCTCATCTTGTTCTACATCATGTGGATCAGTATCAGCACTAGGCACTCTTTCTTTTACAGTTTTTAAATGGGTAGAGTCTGGTCTATTTAAATGCTTAAACATGTTTTCAACCATCACGACTGAACCATCAACTAGCATACCAATGGCTACGGCAATGCCACCCAATGACATAAGGTTTGCAGAAATGCCCCACCAAGCCATGATCATTAACGCGATACCAATTGAAATTGGAATAGATATTAGGACAAGGAAGGTTGCACGTATATTCATTAAAAATAGTGCTAATACAATACAGATGAAAATAAATGCTAGTAATAGTGCATCAACTACTGTATCAACGGCTTTTTCAATCAAATCAGCCTGATCATAAAATGGTTCAAAGCGAACACCTTTAGGCAATGCTTGATTAATTAATGGGATTCTTGCATTGATACCATCAATGGTGGCTTTAGTATTAGACCCCATGCGTTTTAAGACAATGCCAGAGACAACTTCACCTAAATTTTCGACTTTACCGTCTTCGGTTTTGCGCGTCATTGTGACAGCACCTTGACGAATTTCACTGCCCATTTCAACTTTAGCAATATCCGAAACCGTCACAACTGTCCCATCAACTGTTTTGACGGGAACTTGTTTGATATTACTAATACCAGCGTCACCACTTTCAAACCAACCTGCACCTCTAATAACAAGCTGCTCTTGCCCACGGTTCATATACCATCCGCCAACATTGGCATTGTTGTTATCTAGGGCACCAACAACGTCTTCTTGCGTTAGGTTATAAGAAAGAAGCTTAGATGGATCTACATTTACTTGGTACTGCCTAACAATACCTCCAAAGGAGAGTACATCAGTAACACCATCGACAGGCATAACGAGTAATTTTACTACCCAATCATTGAGACTCCTGAGTGCCATAGCATCATAGCCTGCATCTTTATCTGAAATAAGAAGGTACTGAAATACTTGGCCTAGCCCTGAGGTGTTTGGCCCCATTTCGGGTGTGCCGACACCTTCTGGTATCAGTTCTTTTGCGGCTTGAAGACGCTCAAATACAAGTTGTCTTGCAAAGTAAATGTCGGTGCCTTCTTTGAAAACAACCGTGACGCCAGACAAGCCTGTTTTAGAAATTGAGCGCACTTGTTCTACATCAGGTAAGGCATACATGACCGCTTCAATGGGGTACGTAATGAGTTGTTCAACTTCTTCAGCAGCTAGTCCTGGCGCTTCAGTATTTACAGCAACTTGAACATTAGTAACATCAGGAAAGGCATCTAAATTTAGTTTTGGTATAACCATAATTGCGCCGACAATTGTGGCAAACAGCGCAATCAAAATCAGGAGTCTATTATTAACAGACCAATCTATTATTTTATTAAACATAGTCTTGCTCCTTAGTGGTTATGCGGATCAAATCCGCCTTTAGCGATTTCAGAAGCAACAAAAAATGCGCCTTTGGTTACAATTCGCGTCCCACTATCAAGGCCAATGATTTCCCTAAAATCACCTAAGGCTCGGCCTAGTTCTACTTCTACAGCTTTAAATTCTCCAGGGTGGTCTTCGACAAATACGGTCCAATCACCATCTGCGCTGCGGATCAATGCTTCTTCTGGCACAGCCATCACTTTCTGCTTTGTGGCAAACTGAAAGTAAACTTTTACAAACATACCTGAATGAAGGTTATCATCAGCATTCTGTACCCCCAATCTAATAATTCTTGTACGAGTTACGGGATCAATTGTATGGGCTTCTTGGATAACTTTGGCATTGTAACTCTGGCCTTCTAATTTAAGTACCGCAGGAGAATCAATTGATAAATTTAGCTTTTTATTTGGAGAAACTTTTGCTTCAACCCATAGTTGTTTTTCATCAGCTAACAACATGACTGAATCCCCAGCATCAACACGTTGCCCTTGGATAAAGTCGTCTTGAAGCACGACACCTTCACGGTGCGCCGTTAATGCATATTGCCCAAATGCTTTAATGTCTTTGTTAGAAATACCATTTATTGCTTTTTCAGTTAACCCTAAAGCAATGAGCTTGCCATAGCTCGCATTGTATGTTGTTTCAGCTTGTAATAATCGACTTTCACTCACCGTCTTATTACCCAGCTTTTTTACACGTTGCCATTCGGTTGAAGCGATTAAATAGTCAGCTTGTGCTTGTGCCATTGCTTCACTAAATAATGTAACTAACTTCTGACCTATTTCTACATACTCGCCAAGCGCTGCATGGCGACTGATAATGACTGACTCTGTACGTGGTGATACCACATAACTTTTATAGCCATTAGCTTTTATTTCGCCAGGTGCATATACGGAGCTAAATTGATATTCAGGCTTAACACTTTCCACTTTAATTTTAGCAAGCGACATCTTCTTTGGATCAATAGTGATACCTTCTTCATGTTCTTCTTCTCCCTCTTTATTACCACCTTCATGGCCGTGCTCGTCATGGTCACCTTTATCTTCTTCATGTCCCTTTTCGTGTTCATGCTCATCTTGATGTTCTTTTTCTTCTTGTTTCGAAACGTTTGTGACAGAACCAGTTCCATCTGACGACTGTGCAAAAGCATCATGATTTGTAGTAAACCCAACTAACAGGCTGCTAATTACTACGGCTAAAAATTTTTTACTAATTACTGTATTCATTTTTGTAACCTATATTTTTAATAAATTTAAGATTTCGTTTTTCGCTACTGAAAAAACAAAGCGCTCAAATCTCAAATTTGGATAACTGACCCATACTTAAAATGAAGGATATTTCTGCAAGCTTGAATTGATTTTCCAAACGTATTCCTGCATGAAGCCCTTCCGCACGTTGATTTAATGCAAGTAAGTAGTCAGAAGTATTAATATCACCAGCTTGCCAGCGCTTATTTAATAAGTTTTCGCTGCTATCTAATCTGCCTTTTGTCAGTTTTTGCCATTGCTCATAATATTTTCTACTGACATTAAGCGATTCATAATTAGCTTTTGCTTCAAAAGACTGCTTTCGATATACCGACTGAAAATTCGCCTCGGCTGCAATGGCTTCTGAATAAGCGGCTTTAACATTATCTGTATAGTTATTTCTGATGTTTAAAGGCATTGAAAAAGTCACACCAACCAAGTCTTCATCTCCACTTTTCCCTGCGCTAACGCCAATGGTTGGATTAGCTTTAGATTCCATAGTGGTTAGTTGAGCTTTAGATTGTTGTCCCTTCCATTTCGCTCTAGCAAGTTTAACTTTTGGATGTTCCTCAACCCACTGGGAGTTAAATGAGTAGCTTGTTGCTCCAAAAGTAAATGAAAACAAATTGGTAGTATTAGGCGTCCAATCAGGCAATAACTCCTGAACCTTTACCTCTGCATTTTTCAAAGCAATTTGAGACTCAGATATTTCACTAAAAATTTGCGACAAGTTTAAATAGACTAGCTCAGCGTCAAGTGGCTCTAGAAGTCCAGCTTTTCGTTTGTCTTCAACAATTCCAACGAGCGTTTGCAATTGCTCTTCTCTTTCTGAAAGTAACTGAGCAGCTTTTTTTGCTGCTTGCCAATTAACTAATGCAGTTAAGGCATTAGCCTTTTTAGAATCGAGTAGAGATAACAATTGTTGCTGGTTTGCATAAACATCAATTTCACCAATGGTTTTATTTGTTGATTGCTTATCCCAAAAATCTATCGTTTGACTGATACCAATAGAGTAATTATCAAAATCACCTTCTTTTTCATAGCTTGCTTCAAGCTCTGGGTTATATACGGCTTGAGTTAAGCTTTTGGCTCTATGATTACTTGCATTAAGTAACTCTTTAGCCGCAACAACTTCGGGATCTTTATTTATTTGACTATCTAGCCATGAAATACTTTTCTGTTTGCCATAAGTGGCAACTGAAAAACTCACAGCCATGCATAAAGACAGGGTTAAACCTGTATTTTTTAAAAATATATACATAAAACTTCTTAATTTTTTAATTTATAAACACGAACCCTTTATCCTTCTCATGGACAAATAGGTCATTAAAAATCAATCTAATTAAGAAATGGGTGGGCGAAGTATCGCTTCAAGGTAAGTATTTGTTTGATCAATTTGATAAGGCGTTTTATTGATAATGTTTAGTTTGCCCGTGGTATTTGAATTACTGACTAAAATCCAAGATAAGTGGCTGCCACTGCAATGACCGCAGTGATGACAATCTTTTTCATTATGCTGCTCATCACCTACATTATCATTTGAGACATTTCGATCATCTGCATGATCATGTTGAGTTTGAAGGTGCTCTATATCTATTTGGTGATTCTCAGATGTTGAGGATGCTACAGCAGTTAACGATTGTAAAACAATCGAAATAACCAAGAGCATTTTTAGTACAACATTAAGGTTCAAAGTTATCACCAGTTAAATATAGTATTTAAAATACTAGCAGAAACTATTTTCTTAAACTAGCTTTTCAATTCAGTTTCCACGCTTTTACATTAAATAATTTTTTATTTGACTCTATAGCCACTATAGATTTTATACTTATTTTAATATTATTACGGAGTGTTAAATATGTCAGAAAAATGTAGTGGTCAGTGTCAATCATCTTCTACCAATGAAGATGTAAAAATTGATACACAATTAGATAACTATAGTGGCGCGTTTGTCAGTACATTTAAAGTACCTCAAATGGACTGTCCTTCAGAAGAGAGATTGATTAGGTTAGCACTTGACTCAATTGAGCCTTCAGTTGGGTTGCAATTTGATATTCCTAGCCGTTTAGTCAAGGTTTTTCATGATGAAAATTTAGATGAGATAACAAAAAAATTACAACAACTCAATCTCGGTGCAGAGTTGGCATCAACTAAAGAAAGTTGCAGCACCGAAGCTGCAAAAGCAAAAGATCTAGCCCAAAAAAATGAGATGAAAGAAGCATCAACGCTAAAATGGTTGTTAGCCATTAATGGAGTCATGTTTTTTATAGAAGTAATTGCTGGGATTATTGCGCAATCTGCTGGCCTTATTGCCGACTCATTAGATATGTTTGCTGATGCTGCTGTTTATGGTTTAGCTATATATGCTGTCGGTAAAAGCATAAGCATGAAACTTAGAGCGGCACATATATCTGGTGTACTTCAAATTATTCTAGCGCTAGGTGCTTTGAGTGAAGTCGTAAGACGCTTTATTTACGGTAGTGAACCTATCTCTTCTTTAATGATGATATTTGGTGGAATAGCACTAATCGCTAACATTGCTTGTCTGTTTTTAATATTTGGCAACAAAGAAGACGGCGCTCATATGAAAGCGAGTTGGATTTTTTCCGCAAATGACGTAATCGCAAACGTAGGTGTAATCTTAGCTGGCTTATTAGTTACAGTAACTAGCAGCCGTTATCCAGATTTAGTGATTGGTTTGATTATTGCTGTTGTCGTTTTAAACGGTGCTCGCCGCATCTTACAGCTAAAGTCTTAAGTAGAAAGTAGTTAAAAGAATGCACCCGTCATATTTTAAACCATATATATCATACGTGATAATGATTTTAATCGCGGTGCAGTCTGTGTTTTTTTCGCAAGAAGAGATTGAAGGAAACTTAATTGAAAGTTCTTTTAATATATCACTAACTGAGTCTATTACCCCGCTAAAAGCTCCTGAAAGCTCTAATTTATTTGAGGAGGGTAATAGCCAAACTTTAATTGATAATTGTAATTTTTGTTGCTGCTGTCAGTTATTTTTAAATACAGATTCTTCTTGTAATATTTTACAAGCAATAGAATATTTCCCTACCTACGCCTTAGTTTCCCCTGAGCTAAAAGGCTATATCTCGGTGCCATTCCGCCCACCTAAATACGCCTAAATTTTATAGAAAATTAAGAAAGGTCAAATGTTAATGACCTAAATATCACATATAAATTTATAGGAAAGTATACATGGCACTTAATACCTGTGTGCATCGCAAGATAGCAATTTTAAGGTGTGTAACACCTCGGCTTAAATATATCGCGTTTCTCGCTTTGTCACTTTTTACATTTAATGTTTATGCCTTTGAGAAGCAGTTAAACCTTCAAGAGGCAATTCAGTGGACGCTTAAACAAAATCCAGAACTTAAAATATTTGATTTCAAGCAAACGGCATTAATTGGACGAGAACAAATCGCAAGTTTAAATCCTGCTTATGAACTAGAGCTTGAAGCTGAGAACTTTGCAGGCTCAGGTGAATTTAATACATTCGACAGTGCTGAATTAACAGTCGCTCTATCTTCGGTTATCGAAATGGGAGATAAACGCTCAGCGCGGATTGGAATTGTTTCAAAATCAAGAACACTACTCACTGCTGAAAAAGAAGTCTCTGCGCTTAATTTAATGGCTCAAGTCACTGAGAAGTACGTGGAAGTACTTGCAGCCCAACAAAGAGTTATATTGGCAGAAAATGCTTTGAGCTTAGCACAAGAAACCTTAGAGATTGTATCTCAGCGTAACCGCGCAGGTGCTACTCCTGAGGCTGAAGTGAAACGCTCAAAAGCAGTTATTGCTCAGGCTAACCTCACCCTTCAATCTGAACAAAAGCGCTTGGAATATCTAAAGCTTTCTTTATCAGCTTACTGGGGAGAAACATCAGTGTCATTCTCTAGAGTAACTGGAGATCTGTTTCAGTTTGGCAATGATAGTGATTTTAGTAGTCTCTTTGCGAAATTAGAGAAAAACCCTGCTATTCAAGTTTATGCAAGTGAGCAGCGACTAAAAGAGGCCGAGTTACAGTTGGCTAAAACAGAGTCAACGGCCAATATCAAATGGTCTGTTGGTGTTAGGCGCTCTCAAGAAGCCAATGATACGGCACTGGTCGCTGGCTTTAGCTTACCTTTGTTTGCTGAAAAGCGAAATTCTGGCGCAATCGCTAGTGCGCTAGCAGAGCGTGACCAAGTTGCCATAGAGAAAGAGGCGACTAAGTTAAGATTTAGAAATCACTTACTACGAGCATACTCCAATAGAAAACAAGCCATATTAACAGCTAATTCATTAAAGCAGTCGGTTATCCCAATGCTTGAAGATGCACTGGAAGATACTCAAGACGCCTATCAAAAAGGTCGATATGGATATCTTGATTATGTATCGGCTAGACAAGAGCTGTTAAATGCTCGGCGAACCCTTATTGACGCGGCATCTGCTGCCCTAATTTATGGCGCAGAGATAGAAAAACTAACAAACGAAGCGCTGTCACTCTAAATAAACATCACTTTAAGTTTAATAACAATTTATTGATTCAGTGATTAACTGAATCGTTTAGGAATTCAAAATGAAAAACTATTTACTCGCACTATTGATTTTTATTGGGTATCTATCACCCATTCAAAGTGTTTTCGCTAGTGAAGATGAACATGAAGGCGAAGAAGGCATAAGCAAAATCGACAATAACATGGCAAAAAAGGTTGGTGTTGAAACAGCCTATTTAGCTTCAAAAACGTTGAACCAAACTATCCCTGTATACGGCTCTACGACGATAGGCGCTGAACAATTATTTCAAGTTAGCGCTAGATATAACGGCGTTATAAAGACAATAAACTTCACTGTTGGTGATACGGTAAAAAAAGGCGATCTATTAGCCGTTATTGAATCTAATGAGAGCTTAAATACTTATAAAATAACATCGCCTGTTTCTGGGACTGTTTTACAGCGAAATGGAAATATTGGCGGTATCACGCAAAACACTAGCTTGTTTGAAATCGTCAAATTTGACACCTTGTGGGCTGAATTTAAGGTGTTTACCAGCCAATATAATCAAATCAAAGTCGGTCAGCATGTTGATATTGAGCAAGGTGAACACGCATTCAGTTCAGTCATCACTAATATTATTCCAGCTAAAGATCAGCCTTATGTTTTAGCACGGGTACGATTAAACAACACTGAGTTAAAGCTAACGTCAGGTCAATTATTAAAAGGCAACGTAAAGATAAACCAATTTGAGGTGGATTTAGCGGTCGAGAAAGTTGCCATACAAGAGCTAGGTGGACAATTAGGTGTCTTTGTAAAAGAAAATGAAGAGTACGAGTTTGCACCACTTGTCCTTGGTCGTTCAGACAAAAACTATATCGAGGTCATTGATGGCCTCAGTAAAGACGCTGAATATGTAAACAAAAACAGTTATCTGATTAAAGCAGATATCTTGAAATCTGAAGTAGAAGACGACGATTAGGAGACGCAATATGATTGAATCAATTTTGCGTCTTGCAATAAATAGGCGCTATTTAGTATTAAGCTTGCTGATGGTAATCATCGGCGTTGGTATGTGGAGTTATCAAAAACTTCCCATTGATGCTGTTCCAGATATAACAAACGTACAGGTACAAATAAATACCTCTGCCCCCGGTTATTCACCTTTAGAAGCGGAGCAAAGGGTAACTTTTCCAGTAGAAAACGCATTAGCTGGACTACCAAAGCTGTCTCACACCCGCTCTCTTTCAAGATATGGTTTATCCCAGGTGACCGTTATCTTTGAAGAGGGAACCGATATTTATTTCGCACGCAACTTAATCAATGCAAGATTAGCTGCGATAAAAGGCGTTATTCCCTCTGGCTTAGAGCCAGAGATGGGTCCTATTTCCACAGGGCTTGGTGAAATATTTATGTATACCGTACAAGCTTCTCCTGACGCTAAAATGCCTAATGGAGAGCCTTATACCGCTATTGCCTTAAGAGAAATACAAGACTGGATCATTAAACCGCAATTGGCTCAAGTTAAAGGCGTCATTGAGGTCAACAGCATCGGCGGCTATAACAAGCAGTATCATATAACGCCGAAACCCGAAAAATTACTTTTTCATCAGGTAAGCTTTGAAGACGTTTCTGATGCATTACGTAAAAATAATGATAACCGTGGCGCGGGTTATATTGAGCAAAACGGACAACAAGTGTTAGTGCGCTCCATCGGGCAACTTGCGACAATGGATGAAATCCTCAATGTCATCATCAAAAAGAACGATGGTATTCCTGTAAAAATAAGTGATGTTGCCAATGTTGCTATAGGCAAAGAACTTAGAACAGGGGCTGCTACTCGTAATGGCATTGAGACAGTGCTTGGTACAACCATGATGCTGATTGGTGAGAATTCTCGCACCGTTGCTTTAGAAGTGGAACATAAGCTCAGCGAAATACAAAAATCTCTGCCAAAGGGCATTACCGCAGAGCCTGTTTACGACAGAACAACGTTAGTAGATAAAGCGATTGCAACCGTTACCAAAAACCTCGTTGAAGGTGCGCTTTTAGTTATTGTTGTGTTATTTATTCTACTTGGAAATTTACGTGCAGCTCTCATTACCGCTGCTGTTATCCCTATTTCCATGTTAATGACAATCACAGGTATGGTGCAAGCAGGAGTATCTGCCAATTTAATGAGTCTCGGCGCATTGGACTTTGGCTTGATAGTGGACGGGGCTGTAATCATCGTTGAAAACTCTGTCCGTAGGTTAGCACAGGCCCAACACAACGGTCATAGGCAAGACTTAAGAGAACGCCTAAATACCGTTTTTGAAGCCACTTCAGAAGTGATACGTCCAAGCTTGTTTGGTGTGGCAATTATCACTGTTGTTTACATCCCCATTTTCACGCTAACTGGCGTTGAAGGGAAAATGTTCCACCCTATGGCGGCAACTGTCGTTATGGCGTTAATTTCCGCAATGATCCTTTCAGTTACACTGGTTCCTGCTGCTGTAGCTGTGTTTATGAAAGGTAAAATCAGCGAAAAAGAAAGTGTAGTTATTCGTTCAACCAAGTCTATTTATGAACCATTGTTAAAAATGGCGATGAAATTTCGTTGGATTATTGTTTCATTCTCAACGCTGTTAATGGGGTATAGCCTTTGGTTAGCAACTACGCTTGGGACAGAATTTGTTCCTCAATTAAATGAAGGTGATATTGCACTACAGGCATTAAGAATTCCATCGACTGGCCTAGAGCAATCAGTAGAAATGCAAGAAGTACTTGAGCAACGTATTAAAGCGTTTCCTGAAGTTGATAAAGTATTCTCGCGCATTGGCACACCAGAAGTAGCAACCGACCCAATGCCACCGAGTATTGCTGATATCTTTGTTATTTTAAAACCACGTAAAGAATGGGCCGAACCTTCAAAACCAAAAAGTGAATTAGTTGAAGAAATGGAAAAAGTACTGAAAAACATTCCAGGCAACAACTATGAATTCACTCAGCCTATTCAAATGCGTTTCAATGAATTGATTTCTGGCGTTAGAGCTGATGTCGGCATCAAAATATTTGGTGATGATTTGGATCGGTTATTACTTACCGCAAAAGATATTCTAAATATTGTGAAAACCGTGGATGGTGCCGCTGATGCTCGAATAGAACAGGTCACAGGTGTTCCATCTTTATCAGTAATTCCTAAACGAGAAGCGCTTGGTAGGTATGGATTGAACGTTACCGAATTGCAAGACTGGGTTGCCACTGCGATTGGCGGTGAATCTGCGGGGATCATTTATGAAGGTGACAGACGGTTTGAGTTAGTTGTTCGCCTACCAGAGCAAATAAGAACGGATATCGATAGCTTGAAGCATCTGCCGCTTCCACTTGAGAATGGTAACTATGTGCCAATTGAAGAAGTTGCAGAGCTTAAATCAGAGTCTTTACCCGCGCAGATTAGCCGAGAGAACGGAAAAAGAAGAGTTGTGGTTACCGTCAATGTTCGTGGTAGAGATTTAGGCGGTTTTGTAAAAGAAGTTAAAGCTAAAATTAATCAGGAAGGAGAAATTCCAGCAGGATACTGGCTTGATTATGGTGGAACGTTTGAACAACTAGAATCAGCAAGTAAGCGATTAAGCCTAGTTGTACCGATAACATTGGTTGTTATCCTAGGTATTTTGATTATAGCATTTGGTTCATTAAAAGATGCATTAATCATTTTCAGTGGCGTGCCTTTAGCATTAACAGGGGGCGTATTTTCACTTTATTTAAGAGACATGCCCTTATCAATTTCGGCAGGTGTCGGCTTCATTGCATTGTCAGGTGTCGCAGTATTAAATGGCTTGGTTATGTTGGCTTTTATTCGAGATCTTTGGCATGAAAAAGGCGACCTATACGTAGCGATCATTGAAGGTGCCATCATTCGTTTAAGACCTATTTTAATGACGGCACTGGTCGCAAGTTTAGGTTTTATTCCAATGGCGTTAAACACTGGAATTGGTGCAGAAGTACAACGACCACTAGCAACAGTTGTTATCGGCGGTATTGTATCTTCTACCATTTTAACTTTGTTTGTATTGCCTATTTTATATCAATGGGCGCATGGCGCTGAGAGTAACAAACAGCAATCCGACGAAATCTAAAAGCAAAAAAGCAGCTTAATTACTAAGTTATGCCTAATTAAGCTGCTTTTTATATTGTATGCTCCAAAATTTTATTGATAAAACTTACTCTGCTTCATCCCTACAATTTTCATTTAAAAACTCAAACTCTATCGTCGTATGCGATAAATGATAGGAAGATAATTTAGCTGCAACCTCTTGTTTAAGCTTAATTAATTCTTTAACGTCAAAGTTGTCACTCAGCTCAAGGTGCGCTGTTAAAACGTGACTTTCACCATCCAGTGACCAAAAATGCATATGGTGTATACCATTTACTTCAGGAAATTCAATTAATGACTGCTTAATACGCTCTTGGGTCTCTTTATCGGGTGCAGCTTGAAGAAAAAGCACCAATGTTGATTTAAGATTTTTGAAAACGTTAAATAAGATAAACAGCGTAAACCCTATTGATAATAGAGGATCTAATATCGGCAGTTCAACGAACAACAATACAATAGAGACTATAAGAACGGCAACCCAACCGAGTACATCTTCAAGTAGGTGCCATGTCAGCACTTTTTCATTTAGTGTTTCACCCGCTTTTAATTTGAATACCGCATAACCATTTACGGCAACACCGAGTATGGCTAGCCCTAACATCCCCTCAACTACAGGCATTTCAGGATTGGACAGCTTAGGTATTGCTTCAAATAAAACCCAAATAGAGCCGATAATCAAAACAATACTATTTACCAATGCACCAAAAAGTGTAAGTCGGCGATAACCATAGCTGAATTTGTCTGATGCTTCTTTATCTGAAAAACGACTTAAAATCCACGCAAAACCTATTGAAAGACTATCACCAAGATCGTGAACGGCATCCGCCATTATCGCCGTACTGTTTGTGAGCCAACCACCTATAAATTCGATAATGGTAAATATCACATTAAGGAAAAATGCCCAACCAATCCGGTCGTCTTTACCATGCTGATGACTGTGACTATGGTTGTGCATTTTGTACCTCCAGTACTTTTTTATTTCTTATTTTTGATACATTCATATTAATCAAATGTCGGATCACTCGTTGATACAACCAACGTTTTACACCTGATAGATTAGTACCTTTTTCGAGATAGAACTTATCTGGTGAATCATAAAGCCCAAAGTCGTCATGAATACCTTCTTTTTGAATATAGGTATCCTCTCCACGCCAATCCGTACCGGGTGAAGATAAGCACTTTGTTGCAACACCATAACCACAAAACTCATCTTTTGCTTGGCTAAATTTCTGCTGTAGTGAGCTTAAGTATTGCTCATCCAATATAAAGCCCTCTAAGTTTATCCAACGCCCTTCAAAGTAAACTTCTACCCAACTATGAATGATGTATTTAGGTGCTAACCAAAATACAAGCTTAGGATAGCACCTTTTTATAGTTGCTGATCAATGGTAAAACCTTGGAAACGACACTGGATACCTAGTCCACGCAATAGTGCCATTAACAGATTACCCTTAGTATTACATTGTCCATAACCATCTGCTAGCACATCGCTTGCTGAAATATCATCACTCTTGTTATAGCCAAACATTATTTCATCTTTTACAAACTGATAAGCGGCACCAATTTTGTTGAAATTATCCAAATTTTTCCACCCTCGTTGATCGATCAGGGATTGGATATCTTTGTGTTCAAAATTAACGATATTCGTATTGTTTAAATATTTCTCAGTCATTTTTATATATCCCTTTCGTTGCATACCTATACTATAGATCCTATAGTAACTATAGAGTCAAATGTCTGGGGGAAATTGATGAAAATAGGCGAATTGTCAAAAAAATCGGGCTGTTCAATACAAACGATTAGATATTATGAAAGAGAAGGATTACTGTTAAATCCAAACCGTTCAGAAGGTAATTTCAGGCTGTATGATAGTAAAGCACTTAAACAATTGGAATTCGTAAAGCATTGTCGCAGCCTAGATATATCACTCAATGATATTAAACGTCTTATCGAATTAAAAAATAAGCCAGAAGAAAGCTGCTCTAGCGTTAATGCATTAATTGATCAGCAACTTGCACTAGTGAATAAACGTATGAAAGAATTAAGGGCGCTTAAAGCTGAATTACAACAGATGGCAAGTGCTTGTGGTTCAGACAATACAATTGAAGCGTGCGGCATCATCAAATCATTGGATAGCTAAACTAAATATAACTTTAGATTAGTAGTATTCACAAAGGCAATAATGTAAACCATTGGCAAATTAGCACAATCATTAAATTTAAATGTAGAAACCATTCGTTTTTATGAACGAGAAGGGCTGATTACACAACCTGAAAAACCAATATCTGGTTATAGACAATATGACGAAACAATAGCAGGACAACTTAGGTTTATCACAAAAGCCAAAGCGCTCGGCTTTACGTTAAGAGAAATAAAATCGCTAATGTCTATGGACAGCAACTGCACTCAAGTTGAGCTATTAAGCCGACAAAAGTTAGCAATCATTCGAGACAAAATTAATGACCTTCAACGTTTAGAGAAAGTAATTGTGGATATGACAAATACCTGTATGCAAAACGAAGATCCAACACATTGCCCCATAATTGATTCATTAAAATGATTGACTCCGTACTTATATACGGAGTTTAGAATGATGGTAATATCAACCAATAGACTTTCAAATGATAAATAAAATATTAGACAGAGTAGGCTCTAGTGGCGTTTGGCTAGCGGCACGGCCTGCTTCCCTGCATTAAGGTCACTTGCATCGGCATTAGGACTAGGCTTCTTCTCTCACTTCGAAGGAATAGCTGTAAATACGCTTTTACCTATTTTTGCATCTTTGGAACTATTGGTAAACTTATACAACTGGCACAAAAATAAAAACCATACCAGAGCTGTCTTCAGCATTCTAGGGCCTGTAGCAGTGCTATTAACGCTTTATCCTCTTTGGCTATATGATTGAAGCACATACCTATTTTACTTTGGTATTTGCTTAATGGTCGTTATGTCGGTTTTGGATATCGTAAAACCAGTAAGGGAGCAAACATGCAACGTATGGCTAATTGCCGTCGTTGAAACGATTAACGGTCAATGTCTGCTTTTCGCTCATAGCAGTCTGCCTGATGAAGTCTAAACTTATTCACTTAAACTGTGAGATCTGATATGAGCTAGTACAGCTGATATGCTATTTACGACAAAGTCGCTCGGTAATTAGAGCGACATAATCCCTTGGTAATCACACTAGTACATCATCATGTTTTTAAATTAAAGCTGTTGTTTACTTAACAAACATCCAAATACCGGCAGCGATCATAAACAGGTTTTCTGTTAGGGAGATAAACCCTAGTGGTACGTTACTGTCACCGCCTACACACGCACATTTTAACTCTCGTTTATCTATATAGACTGCTTTTATCACTGAAACAGCACCAACCCCACCTATGAACAATGAAATAGGGGCAATAATATAGGCTGGTAATCCGGCTATCATTCCAATGCCAACAAATGCTTCTAAAAATGGGTAAACATAGGCGTACCTGACTACTTTCATAGCGACTAAGTCATAGGTTATAAATGAATTAGTAAAGCTAAATAAGTCTTGAAGCTTTTGTATTGCTAACACTGCCATTGTTAGGGCTACAAACAGTTCAGCGGTTTGCATTGATAATAAGCTATTATTCGCTGCAAAACTAAATGCCACACTAAGCAAAAAACTAACCGAAAAAATCGCAATCACGGGCGTGTAAGTTGTACCTTCTTGCCCAGCTTTTGGCTTATCAAAGTAATCGAGTAAGTCGTCATAGCCACCTATACGTTTATTATCAATAAATGTTTGAGGTGTAGTTTCTACACTGTGTTGTTTTTTAAATTCATCTGTTTGCTCTCGAGAAGTTAATAGCTGATCATCAACTGTATATCCCTCTCGCTCTAGTAGGTCTTTTGATTTTAAACCAAACGGACAAATATGCTCATCTGTGGCCATTCTAAAAAGTTGGGCTGATTTACTCATGTTTAGCTCCCTTTTATGTATTGGTATAAAATTTTACTTAGCATTAAAATCCGGTACGGTCCTAGATTGTGCTTGCTCCTGAGTTTCTGCTAGGCCATTTTTCTCTATATCCTTTAGTAACCACTGCATTTCTTTAATCTCACGACGCTGTGCCTCAATAATATTTGTTGCAAGCTCTTGGACTCGCTTATCTTTGATTTTTGCCCTTTCACTGGTGAGTATTGCAATTGAATGATGTGGGATCATCGCCGACATCCATGAGCTATCATCAACAGTCGCTTGTGATCGAACTAAAAATAAACTTCCCGCAAATACGGTAACACTAGCAATGAGTACTGTTATATTTTTCTTTTTATCTTTATACATATTGAGCATGAAAAGTAGCATTATCACTGCCATCATGGCTCCCATATAAAGCGCCATATAAGTGCGAGTTTCACTAAAAAAAACATGACTTAGCTGATAAGTATTCAAATACATCAGTACAAACATGACTAATGTTGATGTGGCTATCATTAAGAAAAACTTTAAATACTGCGACATTAGATGGCTCCTTTCTATCATTTACTTTGTATATCATTTATACCAATGGGTAATTCTTACAGGTTATTAGGCGTAAACCCACTATATATTTAATCATTGAATCAATGTTTAATATTACATCAAGAGTTGTGCCATAAGTGTTAAAACTGCTCAGCGTATTTGCTAATATGCTTATAAGTATTTTGCTGTAAATCGTGCGTAAGCATTTCAATATTATATTTATAAAAGCGATCGCCCATTTCCATACCTGGCGTACCAGCAGGCATAGCGGGAACAGAGAGCCCTATCGTCTTTTCAGGATGTTGTTCAGCTAAAAACTGTTTTATATGTTTGGCGGGAACATGACCTTCAAATACAAATCCATCGGCTGAAACGGCTGTATGGCATGACCGCATATTTGATTTTATTTGATACTGAGATTTAATCGTCCCCATGTCATTGACGTTAATTGCTTTTGTTTGAATATTGTTTTCGCTCAAATGAGCAATCCACTTATTACAACATCCACAATTTTTACTTTTATAAACGGTAAGCTCAATTTTAGGTTTTTCTGAATTCTCATAAGTTATTAATGCTTTATGTTGTTTTTCGATACTTATCGCCGAAAATGACATAGTTAATGATAAAAATAACGCTGAGGTAATGTAGATTACTCGCATTCTTAACTCCTTAATTTGACCAATGAATATGAGTGATTTTCCAACCTGTATCGGTGTTTTTTAATGTGATTGATTCCATTCCCATAGACTTAATATCTTTTCCTTTGTACTTTCCTTGAGTTTTACTTCTTGAAATTGAGTAAGCTATGTCTCCATTTGTGTAAACTTGATGCTCTAGTAGTTCACTATTAACAGCACTTAAGAATTTCATATCCGCTATCATATGATGTTTCGCGTATTCATCTGCAGAACGCTCAACACTTCCGCCTTCAAAAATGATGACATCGTCGGCCAGTAATTTACGTGCAGCTTCGCGATTACCTTGTTTTAGAGATGCATGAAATAGGCTGACTGTTTTTGCAGCCTCGCTATCAACATTGACAAAGGCCTTGCCTTTTTTTGAATAT
This sequence comes from Pseudoalteromonas sp. P1-13-1a, assembly GCF_001401875.1. Lineage (NCBI taxonomy): Bacteria > Pseudomonadati > Pseudomonadota > Gammaproteobacteria > Alteromonadales > Pseudoalteromonadaceae > Pseudoalteromonas > Pseudoalteromonas sp. P1-13-1a. Next base: position 20,780 of record NZ_LKDV01000041.1, read on the forward strand.
TTTTCATCGTCATGTGCACTAACAGTAAAAGAACTAACAGTGCTAAAAATTAGTAGCAATAAAATTTTTAAATTAAAGGATTTAATTAACATACGTTTCCCTTTTTATTAATCGTTAAATAGGCGGACCAACAAGTGTGGTAAATACACTTGTTGTAATAAGTACAAACAGGGCAATTACTATTTCAACAGTAATCGAGCGTTTTAATATACTTATATGGTGTTGTTGAGTGATTTGCGGGACTAAAAAAAGCTTATGCCATGCACCTAGGAGCAGCATCGCGCTGACGAGTAACAGCTTTAATAAAATTAGTTGCCCATAATCTGATGTAAACAATGCAGAAAATGACTCTAGGTACTGCAGGAGCAGAGTTAAGCCCGAAATAAGTAGTACAAATACAATAACAATAGCGAGTTGACCAAAGTAATGCATTAACCGCTTTACTTCACTGGTAGGTAGTAAAGTGCAGCTTTTGTAAAGCGGCCACAATGACCCTAACCAGCTCGCAATGGCAATAAGGTGAAAGGTTAAAATACTTTTCACTAACCCATTTTCGTTTGCACTGTGCCCAGTAAAAGTGAAGCTATAAGCGATAAACCCAAGCATGATTAGTATAACGGCATCGTTTTTATAACCTGCTACGTTATCATCTGATTCCACATTCCACATACATGCGCTAATTAGAGCAATAATAAGCGCTGGTATTCTAAACCTTGCTTGGTCACCTATGACTGATTGCCAAACAATTTCAAGCATAAAGGGGTCAAACATTCCCATAAAGCCTAATTCAGCCATTGCTCCAGCTTCTATAGGTACTTGTAAAAGTGCAGCAATACTACCTGTAACTACACACGTAATTTGCCAACGTTTTAAGAACTGATGAAAGCTAATTAAGTGATGCCCTGCAACATTGCTGTTGCCACACATAAAGCGCATTAATAAAGTGCCCGCAAGCCCTACAATTGCTATATAGCTTGCTAGTTTTAATAATAGTAAGAGCACTGACCATTCACTTAATTGCATGATGTTGCTACTTAATGATTATGTTTGCTGTGGGTATTAGATTGTTCTTGCATCATCTTATGCGATTCATTTTTATGTACCATAAATCTAAACGTGCCAGTCATTTTATGTCCATCACCACCCAGTGCTGTCCATTTAACCGTGTAAGTGCCTTGGGCTAGGCTCGGTAATGACCAATTAAAGTCTGTGCTTGGGGTGGCGCTGGGTTTGAAATCAAAGTTTATTGTTTTATTTTTTTCATCTTTGATGATGACTTTTGCTAGCCTTACTTCACCACTAAAAATTAACGAAAGTTCCTCTGGTCCTTGCATTAACATGGCTTCTTGTGCAGGTATTGATTGCTTGAGTGATATATGCGCTGATGCGGAAAATGTAAGCACTAAACCTAAAATGGCTACTGCAGAGTTAAAAAACTTCATAATTACCTCTTATTTAAAATGATTAAAACCAAAATTTAATACCCGCAACAAATGCGGTGTTGTTGCTACTTTGTCCACTTGATGTGGCATAGTCGGCGGTATTGCCAAATTTATTGCCCCATTCAACGCCAATATAGGGCGCAAACTGGCGTGTAAATTCATAACGAACCCTAAAGCCAATCGCGCTGCTTGATAGGCCACTTCCAAGCTCGTTTTGTTTATCGTTTTTGCCATAAAGTGTAATTTCGGCTCGCGGTTGTATAATTAGCTTTTGCGTGAGTAGTAGTTCGTACTCTGCCTCTAACGTAAATGCGGTATTGCCTCGCTCACCTACGTATGCTGTCATATCAAGTTCAAACCAATAAGGGGCTAAACCTTGTAAGCCAAAAGCCAACCATTGCCGATTTTCACCTTCTTTATTGTAATCAAGACGAACACCTGCTTGAGTATCCCAATATGCTGATACGGCGTGACCCCATAAAATATCGGTTTGGTTTTCTTCAATACTTCCTTCGCTGAAATCACCCTCGGTTTTAATTACCAATCGATCAAAGGTAGTGCCGTACCATGCTTGTAAGTCAAATACACCTGCGTTTGCTTGCTCGTTATATTCAAGACGATCGCCTAGTAATGCGTAAAATGGATGCTCATCAGCGAGTGTTAATCGCTCATTGCCCTCAAGCGCATATGGGCCTTCTGTTAAAGTTGTTCCCGCAGAGTAAGCATGGGGGTCTCTTGCATCTTTAGGTGCACTTCCTCCTTGTGGTTGCATCTTAGCGCTATTCATTTGTGCCATTTCACTTTGCGCTAATAAAGGGAAACTAATTAATGAAGCCCCAGTTAACATTAATAAACTAAATGATTTAGATAGTTTTAATTGTTTCATGATACGACTACCTCTCTAAACATGCCGGCATCCATATGGAATAATAAATGGCAATGCCAAGCCCAGCGCCCTACATCGTGAGGGGTGGTTAAAAAGCTGATTCTTTGTGCGGGTTGAACAGGTATTGTATGACGTCGCACTTGCACATCACCTTGCTCGTTTTCTAAATCACTCCACATACCATGCAGATGCATAGGGTGCGTCATCATGGTATCGTTTTGTAAAATAACTCTTAAACGTTGGTTATGCTTCATATGCACTGGCGTGCTTTTACCAAATTCTAAGCCATCAAATGACCAGCTATAACGTTCCATATTTCCGGTTAAATGCAACTCAATTTCAGCTTCTGGCTCTTGCTGGTTAGTGACCCCTTCAAGTGAGTGTAAATCTGCAAGTGTTAAAACACGGCGACCATTTTTACGTAAACCAATACCAGGATCATCAAGATTTGTTCTAGGCATATCAACGCGCATATCAACTGAAGCTCCATACTCCGTTTTGGCATGACGCACTTTAGGGCTGGCAACTGCCAATGGGTTTTCAGACATACCATGTTTGCTATGATCCATCGCCATTGCACCGTGCTCCATAGCGCTATGATCCATTTCTTTAGAGTTCATACCTGACATGCCAGCCATACCTGCCATTGCAGAATGCTCACCGCCGTGGGTCATATTGCCCATCATATCGGTCATCGTTAACCATTCAACAGGGTCAAGTGCAGGTACTGGCGCATCAATATTAGGCGAGCTTGATAAAGTTCCTTTTGCGTAACCAGAGCGATCCATACTTTGAGCAAAAATCGTATAGGCATCATTTTTAGGCTCAACAATTACGTCGTAGGTCTCACCAGGGCCGAATCTAAATTCATCAACTGTCACTGGTTCAACGTTTTGCCCATCAGCTTGTACAACTGTTAGTTTTAGTTCTGGAATACGAACGTCAAAAAAAGTATTGCTTGAGCCATTAATAAACCTAAGTCTTACTTTTTCTCCAACTTTAAACATTCCTCGCCAATTTGACATTGGCGTACTACCGTTCATTAAAAAGGTCATTGCTGATGCAGATAAGTCAGCTAAATCTGTAGGATTCATTCTCATTTGATTCCACATTTTGCGGCGTTGCAAAGCATTCGAAACACCGCTATTTGAAACGTCATCAAAAAATTCTGGAACAGTGGGCTGATTGAAGTTAAATACATCACTCTGTATTTTTAATTTGCGGAACAGCGCCACTGGGTCATCATCAGTCCAATCAGATAATTGAATAACATGCTCGTTATCTGCACTAATAATATCTTTTTCTCGCGGTTCAATAATTAATGCACCGTACATGCCAGTCATTTCTTGAAAGCCACTATGTGAGTGATACCAATATGTACCGCTTTGTTGTAATTTAAATTTATAAACAAAGGTTTCGCCAGGCATAATGCCTTTAAAACTGATACCAGGTACGCCATCCATTTGGTACGGTAAAATAATGCCATGCCAATGAATTGAACTCGGTACTGATAACTTATTTGTTACTCTAATAGTAACGTCATCGCCTTCTTTGAGGCGCAAGGTAGGGGCGGGTATAGAGCCATTGATAGTTGTCGCCATACGTACTACGCCAGTAAAGTTAACCGGCGATTCATCTATAACCAGATCAATTACTTTGCCGCTAAGTTCGGGCACAGTGCCTGTTATTGTTCCTGTTACTAAAGATGATGCAGCATGTAATACACTCGGAAAAGCAGCAAGTACACCTCCTGCAATTAAGCCTTGAACAAATCGTCTTCGTGGTGTGCTAACCTGTTGTGATGACTTTTTAAACCCCATTTCCTTACTCCTTCATACCAGAATATGTATTGAGTATAGAAAATAGACCTGTCTTAAACATGACGCGAACATTACAAAGTTGTAATGTTGGTGTCATGTTGCTGTAGTGACAGATACTGCATAATATTTGCAGAGGTAGTTGTTAGGACTTTAATGAAGGAATTGTATGCGCTTATTAGTTGTTGAAGATGAATCAAAGACAGGAGATTATTTAAAACAGGGGCTAAGTGAAGCTGGTTTTCAGGTTTCTTTGGCGCGCAATGGACTTGACGGTCATCACCTAGCAATGACCGACTTATTTGATGTAATAATACTTGATGTCATGTTACCTGACGTATCCGGTTGGAAAATTTTACAGTCGCTACGTGAAGCAGATAACAAAACCCCAGTACTATTTTTATCTGCTCGCGATAGTATAGACGATAGAGTAAAGGGGCTCGAACTTGGTGCTGATGACTATTTAATAAAGCCTTTTGCTTTTGCTGAAGTTTTAGCAAGAGTACGCACTCTTATTCGCCGTGGTGTAGTACAAACAGTTGACGATATACTGATAGTTGCTGATTTAGAAATGGATATTCCAAAGCGAAAAATACAACGTGCAGGCAAGCGTATTTTATTGAGTAATAAAGAGTTTAGCTTACTTGAACTATTGTTACGGCGCGAAGGTGAAGTACTGCCACGTTCGTTAATTGCTTCTCAAGTATGGGATATGAATTTTGATAGCGACACCAATGTGATTGATGTTGCCATTCGTAGGCTAAGAGCAAAAGTTGATGATGACTTTACTGTTAAATTAATTCATACGGTTCGTGGTATGGGCTATAAATTAGAGGTTGAAACTGATGGCTATTAAGTCACGGCCTTTATCACTTACGATGCGTGTTGTGTTGTTTGTCGCTGTAACCGTTATTGCGTGCTTAACTTTAGTTGCCACCTTAATAAATAGTTCGATAAAACATCATTTTTTCCAGCAAGATAGTAGTGAACTGCATGTTATTAATCAATCTATTGAATTAGTTTTAAGACAACAGTATAAATCAAACCTGAAACTTAAAAATGAATTATCTAACGCTGTAGCGGGTCATCACGGTGTTTACTATCAGGTAAATACCGCAAAAGGAGAGCTCATTTTTCAAAGTTCTGAACGAGATTTTAGTGATTTTGTAATGAGTGCTAATGCTTCAGCTGGCTTTAACCGTAACAACATTACCTCATGGCAAAATGATACCCACACCTACCGAGCTCTGGTGAGTAATTTAAGTACTGGGCAACAGCAATACAAAATTACTACAGCGATAGACATGAGCTTTCATTTACACTTTCTCAATCAATTTCAACAAAGTCTTTGGGCTATTATGTTTGGCTCTGCGGTACTCATTTTATTGGTGGCTTGGTTTGCTATACATCAAGGATTGAACCCTTTACGAGGTTTGAGTCAGAAAATGCATGACATCCAAACTAATAAGATGGATGTAAGGCTTGATGAAAATAAAGTGCCTATTGAGCTTGTTAATATGGTGCAGTCGTTTAACTCGATGCTCGACAGGCTCCAAAGTGAATTTATTCGTTTATCAAATTTCTCTAGTGATATTGCGCATGAGTTACGTACTCCACTAACAAATATAATCACTCAAACACAGGTTGGTTTATCTAAAAAAAGACAGTTGTTAGAGTATCAAGAATTATTGTTTTCTAATCTAGAAGAGCTGGAACGACTAACTAAGATGGTTAGTGATATGCTTTGGCTTGCAAAAACTCAGAATGGACTGGTTAAACCCGTTCAAAATACTCTAAAAAGCCATGATGAAATTGAAGCATTATTTGAGTACTTTGATGCTTTGGCTGAAGACTCATTGATTACATTTAAGAAAAAAGGTCAAAACCTTTGTTTTTATTGTGACAAATTACACTTTCGCCAATTATTATCAAACCTCCTATCCAATGCAATAAGGTATGCCCCAAAAGGCTCATCAATCACAGTAAATAGTGAAATATTTACCGCTGATAAAATATGTATTTCAGTGATTAATACTGGGGAGAGAATACCTTCTGAGCATTTACCTTATTTATTTGACCGCTTTTATCGACCCGATAAATCGCGCCAACGACACAGCGATGGAGCTGGTTTAGGGCTTGCAATAGTTAAAGCTCTAGCGCAAGCAAACGGTGGAAATATAGAGGTCAGTTCAAATAATCAAACTACCAGCTTTAAAGTTTTTCTAAATTTAGCTAAAAGCTAATTATTAAATTTAATAACCCAATGTTTGCTTGTACCTCTAGACTTCCCAGCTTTCATTAAACACCGGTTTATAAACTTAAAGTACAAAACGGAAGTAAACTTCCGGTTTCTAACCCAATATTGCTATATTTCGGAAGCAAACTTCCGTTTATAGGAATTCAAAGGTAGTTATCGGAAATATACTTCTGTTTTTGAAAGCGTTGGCCTAGATAGCTATATGAGCCATTTTTCGGGGTCTTATTTGAGCGAAAAGCGGAGGGTCGGGTAAACTCGTTTTTGGACAAAAATGAGCTAGAGCCGAAGGACGGCTCTGTGCCAAACTCGGCCGTTCAACAACACCTTAATATCTTGAATCCAATTGCAATAACAGACGTCCACCTAAATCGTATTTGGACAATTCCTTCCGTTGCGCAACAAGAACTCCAAACTAGCTGTGTGCGTATAAATGCCGATTTCATACGAGATTAAGCTGGTAAGGTGATTCTGCCCGCTATTCGAAACCATTCTGACTACCAAGATTATTTTCAAGTTTCTGCCAAAATAAATATTGACCTGTCTAAAACTTCACAGTTTATATTATTGCTAATAAATGAGAGGAAAACCCATGTATCGTATTTCTAAATTGGCACAAAAAGTTGGATTGAGCCGCTCCACTTTACTCTATTACGAGAAGCTTGGTTTGATTTCAGCCAAACGACAAAACAATGGGTATCGCTGCTATTCTGACAAAGATGTCCAACGTGTAATGCTATTGCAACGACTTCAAGCAGGTGGGCTAACCCTAAAAGAGTGCCTTGCATGTTTGCAAGCTCAAATAGACAAAGAGCTATTACTTCATAGACTGAGTGTATTGGATGCACAAATAGCCCAAAAACAAAAAGCAAGAGAGCTTCTTTCCTCAATGCTTGGCATGAACTCTATGAAAGAATGGCACCAGTCAATGGAGAAAGAAGCACCACTTGCACACCATGATTTTCTGATAAAGCAGGGGTTTAGTGAAAAGCAAGCTCAAAGACTTAAATGGCTGTCAAAGGACATGAATGAGCATGAGCAATACATGGCAGATTTTGAAACTATTTTTCAAGGGTTGGAGAGATTAGGCCCAGGAGATGAAGGCGATACTCATAAGGCACTAAGCTCTTTACCTATTAGGTCTGGCAATGTGTTAGAAGTGGGTTGTGGCAAAGGGATAACAATATCCTTTCTGGCAAGACATTCGACTTTTAATTTAACTGCTCTAGATAATGATGAATACAACTTGAGTTGCGTTCAAGAGAAAGTGAAAGACCAATCTCTTGAACATCGAGTGACTACGATTTGTGCCAGTATGGAGACGATGCCTTTTACCCTGGGACAATTTGATGTGATCTGGTCAGAAGGTAGTGCTTATATCATGGGAGTTAATCAGGCGCTCAAAATTTGGAAACCACATATCAAGAGTAATGGCTTCTTAGTAATTAGTGACTTGGTTTGGTTGACCAATAAACCAGATGCCGAAGTCATAGAGTTTTGGAAAGTAAACTATCCAAAAATGGCATCCACTGAACAACGAATTAAAGAGATGATGAAAGCAGGTTATGAAGTTATCGAGCACTTTACACAGAGCGAACAGTCTTGGCGTAACTACCTAGAACCATTGCAGCAAAGAATTACTCAATTCAAAGGTGAAGATTTTACTTCAAATTCATTCGATGACTTACGGAAAGAACTCCAAATACACGAGAAATACTTAGGCCAGTATGGTTACCAAATATTTGTACTTAAGAATAAAGGATCAAAACATGAAAATTAGACATGAAAATCACTCAGACATTAAAGAAATAGAATCATTAATTTACCGAGCGTTTATGAACCATCCCCACCATGAACCTGGGGCTACGCCAACAGAACACTTAATCGTCAACAAATTACGTGATGTAAACGCATTATCACTCTCTCTAGTGTGTGAAGATGAAACTGGAATCATTGGTCATATCGCCTTTTCACCGATTTTGATTAATGGCGAGGAATCTCATTGGTGCGGATTAGGCCCTGTATCTGTAATGCCAGAACGTCAAGGTGAAGGTATCGGAGGTGCACTTATTCGTGAAGGGATGTCACAACTAAAATCACAAGATATTGAAGGACTGGTGTTACTCGGTGAACCAGAATATTACGGCCGATTTGGTTTTGTGTCACAGCCAAAACTTACCTTGGCTGATGCCCCACCAGAGTATTTTTTAGCGCTGTCGCTATCCAATAACACTCCTACTGGTGAAGTAGCTTATCACTCTGCTTTTTTTGACAACTAAGTGGTTAATATAAATTATGAAACATTTGACACTGACAATTATATTTCTAATTTGCATGTCATTAAATGGCGCAAATGCTTTAGAGAATAACCCGGCATCTAAATTTGGCATTGCTATATCAAGTGATGCTGAAAAAGTTGCATATAGCGTTAATGGTAATGGCAAAACAACATTAATGTTTATACATGGTTGGAGTCTAGATAGTAGGCTATGGCACAATCAAATTCGTTATTTTTCTGATGAATATCAGGTTATTACAATTGATTTAGCAGGGCATGGTAACTCGTCTTTCAATCGAAATGAATATACTATGCTAGCTTTCGCAAATGATATTAAAGCTGTCATAGAAAAAGAAGGTATAGATTCTGCTGTATTGATTGGTCACTCAATGGCGGGGGGAATTATAGCTGAAGCAGCTAAGTTAATGCCTAATAAAGTTAAGGGGATTATTGGTGTTGATACTTCACAAAATGTTGCCTTAAAGTTATCGCAAGTTGATCTAGACCTAATGACGAAGCCTTTTGAAGACGATTTTCAGAATGGAATTAACGCATTTGTAAAAGACTCATTGCCTCCGAATACTGAACCTGAGTTACTCTATTGGGTTAGAGAAGACATGGCTTCAGCACCAAAAGGTATTGCGATTAATCAATTTCGTAATTATCTAAGTCAATATGTAAGTGGTGAGTCATATCGCATCTATAAGAATATAAAAGTACCTGTTGTACTAGTGAATGCTCGATTATGGCCGACAAACTCGGCAGAGAATAAAAAGCATATCAAAAATTACAGCATATTCTTCATTGAAGACTCAGGGCACTTTCCGATGTTAGAAAAACCTGATGAGTTTAATAAAGTTCTTTTGCAGGCGGTTAAGTCTATTAAATAAATTGTTCGATTAAGTTCACTTTAACTAAATTATCTCAAGTTAAAGTGAACGTCTTCTTTAGACATGACCTAGAGTATTATGACTGTCCCTTGTTCGCTCAAAGCCACCCTTAGAGTAATTACGTTAACTCATAATGGGGCAGAAATGAGTTTGGCAACATCGCCTCTGTTAGATTCCAATCAGCACAGAAAGTACTACCTCTATAAGAACTATGCTTTAGTTC
>NZ_LKDV01000042.1:0-30212 GCF_001401875.1 Pseudoalteromonas sp. P1-13-1a
CTACACGGATGTAGGTAAGGAGCGTGAGCAGGACGCGGAAGCTTTGCCTACACGGATGTAGGTAAGGAGCGTGAGCAGGACGCGGAAGCGTTTCCCATAGTGCATAAGATTCTGTGATTGACTGAAAGTAGTATAAAGCTAGGCGATATTAATACTCAATATGGTTAATACTAATAGCTAGCTTCTTAGTCCGCTGCGCTTCTATTTAAAAGCAAATAATGTATTATAGCTGAAATTTTCGGTCGTCGATTAGGGATATATACACTCGTGAAAGCTTTGAAATATTACGTAAGTTTTTTATTTTTAGTTTTTAGCGTTAATTTATTAGCGTTTACACCAACAGCAGCTCAGCTTGAACAGTTTAAAAATTTACCACGTGCTCAGCAAGAGGCTTTAGCTAAGCAGTACGGTGTAGATATTTCAGCTATTACAGGTGATGGGCAAGCCTCAAAAGCAAGTAACTCATCTCAACCAATATCTATTGGAGAACGTTTTGACGAGAAAGAGAAAACCTTAACCGATGAAGAGCGGTTTAAGCCAAAAGTCGAGGAACTGAAACCGTTTGGATATGAACTTTTTGCTGGTGAACCAACTACCTTTATGCCAAGTGAAAATGCTTCAATCCCAGATAGTTATACTATTGGTACTGGCGATGAGCTAAAAATTAGCTTTTATGGGAAAGAGAGTAACAGCTTTGATGTAACTGTCGACAGAGAAGGGCGCATTAGCATACCTAATCTCAGCCCTGTTGAGGTCGCAGGCCTCACTTTCGCTGAAGTAAAAGAATTAATTAAATTAAAGGTAGACCAAGAGGTTATTGGGGTTAAGGCATTTGTATCTTTAGGGCAGTTACGCAGCATGCGTATTCTTGTTTTAGGTGAAGCTTATAAACCGGGTAGTTATAGCGTCTCATCATTAACTACAGTGTCGCATGCTTTGTTTGTTAGTGGTGGGGTATCAGATATAGCTTCACTTCGAAATATACAAGTAAAGCGCTCTGGTCAGGTTATTACTAACTTCGATCTCTATGATTTACTCATCAAAGGCGACAGTAGTAACGATATAGTATTAAAACCAGGCGATGTTGTCTTTGTTCCTCCAGTAGGAAAACAAGTAACTGTTGAGGGGTTAGTAAAGCGCCCAGCAATATTTGAGCTAAAAGCGGGCGAAACAGCAAAGCAATTACTCGCTATGGCAGGTGGGCTTAAACCAGGAGCATATGCTAAAAATGCAGTTGTAGAGCGCTTTAACGCTGAGCGAAAGGAAATTCTTTCTATTGATTTTACAAAATCTCAAGTTAACTATACCCCTCAAGATGGCGATCGTTTACGTTTTAATTCAATAAGTGAACAATATTTAAACTCTATTAGTTTAATTGGTGCTGTGGCACGCCCTGGGAGTTATGAATGGCAACCAGGCAAGCGAATTTCTGATGTTTTAAAGTCTGTACGTGGCGACCTACTTCCACAAGCTGATCTAAGCTATGGCCTTGTTATTCGTGAAATAAATATTAATGGTGACATAGAAATTCATCAATTTGATGTAGCGCAAGCAATAGTCAAAAACAAGAAAAACGACTTAAAGCTGCAAGCAAACGATAAAATTATTATCTTTAGCCGATTCGAAGAGAAAGAAGTTGAGCAAGTGGCATTAGCTAATATGGCTTTAAGTGAAAAGCAGCGCATTCAGCAACTTAAAACTCAGCAATGGCAAAAATTTCAACAAAAAGAATTTGAAAAGTACATCGGTATTAACGAAAAGGAACAAGAGTTAATAACTGATAATGATCAAATATTAACAATAGCAGAATATACGGAGCGTAAAAAAGAGGAAGAGCAAAGCTTAAAACCTGAAGATTACGCAACATTTAGTCGTTTTAATCTTTTAGAACCAATTATAGCCAAGCTAAGAAAGCAAGCCTCTTTTAGCCAAAACATGCAGTTAGTTGAAATCTCAGGGCATGTAACCTACCCAGGAATTTACCCATTGTCAGTAGGTGGAAAAGTGAGCAACTTAATTGCTGCTGCAGGAGGTTTGTTAGAGTCGGCTTACGTAAAGCAAGCAGAAATTACACGTATAGCGGGATCAGATATCTCTGAGGTTGAGCACATACAATTTGACTTGCAAAGTGTCGTTAGTGGCGATAATCGCGACAATGTAACGCTAAAAAGTAAGGACAGTTTAAATATATTCCCAATTCCAAATTGGCAAGAAAATGTAAAGGTTAAGCTAAAAGGAGAGGTTAAATTTCCTGGGGAATATACCATAAGACGAGGCGAGACTTTAAATGATTTACTTAAAAGAGCGGGTGGCTTTTCACAATTTGCAGAGCAAAATGCTGCCGTTTTTACTCGTAAGTCTATAAAAAAGCAAGAGCAAGAGCAATTAGCTCGTTTATCTACAGAGTTACGTCGCGATATAGCCTCAAAGAGCTTCCAAAGCTCTATAACCAGCAATTCTTTATCGTACGATGAAATGAATAATCTACTTGATGATTTAGCCAATGTTAAAGCGGTAGGGCGCTTAGTCATTAATTTACCATTAATAGTACAAAATAAACAAAAGCTAGTTTTACAAGATGGAGACATGTTGTTTGTCCCTAGTAAGCGTGATTCTATAAGTGTAATAGGGGAAGTTAACTACTCAACATCGCATTTGTATGAAAGAGGCGTATCAATTGAAGATTACATAAACAAAAGTGGTGGTCTAAAATCCAGAGCAGCGGATGATCGTATTTATATAATAAAAGCCAATGGCTCAGTTAAAGTGCCTAACAAAAGTAGCTGGTTTGCAGCGAATGAAGCAACGATGCTAGAGCCTGGTGATACTATAGTAGTGCCATTAAATGCAGAGCATATGGATAAACTAACTCTGTGGAGTAAAGCGACTCAAGTTTTATATCAATTAGGTGTCGCAGTTGCTGCTTTAAGTGCGCTTTAATTAGGGACAAATGTTCATAAAAAGTTACGAATAAAATAGTAATTAAAAGTCTTAACATTCAAAAGGTTGAACATTATTCAACCTTTTTTTTATGCTTTGCAACACATTTTTATTAATAAACCCTTGAATTTAGTAACCTAAGTTATCATAATTACCACACCTCGAACTGATACTTCTTTTTGAGGAGTATCGGATGAGTTTAAGAATATTTATGTTAACTAGCTTTAGTTAGCAAAAAGAGTTTTAAAACTAACGTGCTAATACAGGCACATTTAAAGGTCAAGGAGATAAAAATGAAGCGTTTTACTAAACTCGCTCTAATCCCTGCAGCAGTAACAGCTGTGTTAGCAGGTAATGCATATGCTGGTACGGAAGCATGTTTTGAAATTTACAAAACGAATGTTGATGGCGAAATTTCTGCTTTTGGTACTACATACGAAGAAGCGTCTTGTGTTGCTAACCGTGGTGGCGCATCAAACGATGACTTAGCTGTAATCAATGAAACAAAAATTGCATATGAGCTAACTGGTAACCTACCAATCGACTTTGAAGATCTTAAGGGCGACGGTAGCACTTCTGTAGATGATAGCCAACAAATCGTTTACATCCCAACTACTGACATCCCAGGCGGTACTAAAATCAAGTTTAGAATCACTGGTGCAGTATTTGACGGTAACTCTAATCAAATTCACTTAGTTAAATACAACACAGACGATACTGAAATTGAAGCAGTAGCTTCTTCAGATGGTCAAGTTGACGGTGAGTCAGAAATTACTTTCATCACTAAAGCGGGTATTACCATTGGTGCTGGTACGCGTTTAGCATTCTCTCGTGTTTCTACAGGTGCTGACTCAGGAAATATTGGTAGCGCAGTTGACCCTGTAGGTATCAAGATTGCTAATGACGAGTGTACTACAGCTAACATTTCTAAATCAGTAAGCCTTAAAGCTGTTGAAGCGGTTACCGATGGTGGTAATGGTTACAGCATCTTAGGTGCTATCTCAGCAGACGAAAAAATTGCTGATATTTCTGCTCAGTTCTACGCTTTCCAAGACGCAACTACTGCTGAAGGCGACGTAAACGCAGAAAGCACTAACTCAATGGGCGCGGCAATTACAGCACGTACTGAATTTGTATTTGACCCAGATGCATCTAAGCAGTTAGTTTCTCGTAAAAACCAAGTTCTTTACAAGTCAGCTTTCTACAACCGTGGCCCGGTGTTAGACCGTAGCATCGACTTAGTTTCTTCTGACCGTTTAGACACTAAATTTGTTTCTTCAGCGGCTCCAGGTAACACTGTTAAAATGGGTATCTTTAACTCTCGTTTAGCAGCTACAGGTGTTGTAGATGAGCAAGAGCCAGTAGATATTGGCATTACTTGGGGTAGCTTTGGTTTAACTAAAGATACAGCTCCAGAGTATGAAACATACGCTGAAGATGTGTTTGACGCTAACGAGCTTAATGGTGATGTTGAGTCAAACCCAGTAGCTACAAGCAGCAAGCTATACAATGCAGAATACAACGAAGTGTACTATGCAGTAACTAACCTTAACACTACAAACGGTGTTATGAACTTTAACTACGCTGTTGACACTAACTACACGTTAGACTTCGGTAACACTAACTACATTGACCACTGTGACATGAGCGTTCGTTCACACGAAATTGGTGTTAACGGTGCAGTGCTTAAAGTACCATACGCTGTAAACGGCGAAGGTAACTTTGTACGTGTAACAAACGAGCATGACGAAGCTGCAGAAGTAACTGTAGACGTATTCGGCGAGTCTGACGACGGTACTACTAACAACCGTAAAGTAACAGCTGTTAAACTTGGTACTGTTGCTGCTCAGTCTTCAGTAGTTTACTTTGTACCAGACCTAATTGAAGAAGCTGTTGAGCAAGCTGGTTACACTGGCGCTGACGGTGGTTACTCTGCAGGCGACCTAGGTGTTAACGCAAACTCAAACGCTAATCGTCACACTTTAACTTTCACAGTTACAGCACCACGTGACACAGTTCACGGTGTATCAGTACAACGTACATTAGGCGGTTCTGACCGTGTAATGCCTGTACTTGACCGTAACGAGTGGAGCCAGTAATAACTAACTAGTTTAGTTACTTACTAATAAACCCTCGCTTAGGCGGGGGTTTTTTTTTAATAAAAAGGAATATTAATGAAAAAGCTATTATTACTTTGTTTTGTTGTTATTTTATCTGGGTGCCAAAGTACACAAAACAACGAAAATGAAGAGTTAAAAAAAGAGCTAGCGCAATTAAAGAAAGTGCAAAGACAAGTGGCTATTAAAGTGGGCTTAGGTGAGCTAGTTCGACCAGAAAAAATTGAATTATCTTCAGAAGCTATTTGGATAGGTAGTAAAGATGCTGAAGTAGTAATGATAGAGTTTACAGATTTACACTGCCCATATTGCAAAAAATTCCAGCAAACAGTGTGGCCAGAGTTAAAAGCTAAATATGTTGATACAAATAAATTAGCGGTATCAGCACGTGAATTTCCGCTAGCAAGTTTACACCCTAAAGCACCTTACGCAGCAGTTACGTTGCGTTGTGCCAATGAGCAGGATCAATATGAAAACGTCAAAGAACGCTTATTCGAACTGGGTCAATCTGTTGTTAAAGGTTCATTAGATGAAATTGTAAAAGATTTTAACTTAGACCAAGAGCAGTTTGATGCTTGTTTAGCGAATACTGATGTTCATAATATTGTCACTCGCTCTTTACAAGATGCGGCTGAACTGGGCCTATCTTCAACGCCAACCTTTATCATTGGTAAAAAAGAAGGTGATTACATTACTAATTACCAAATATTGACGGGTGCTGGAAGTTTAGAAAAGTTTGGTTCTGTAATAGATGAAGTAACAAAATCTAAATAGTGAATGTAGTTGCATTGCTTTTTAGCTGTGATAAATTTGGGGGCTAAATAAAAAGCCTCCTTTTTTATCTAAAAAACAAAACGTCATGGATTTGATTATGAAATACAAATTTAAAAGCTCCGGTTTTACACTCGTGGAACTGCTAATTGTTATGGTTATTTTAGGCCTTTTAGCTTCAATTGTTGCACCTCGCATGTTTAGTAAAGTGGACTCTGCAAGAGAAGGGACGGCGAAAGCGCAAATGCAAGTAATCGCGACTGCTCTTGACTCATACCGTCTTGATATTGGCTATTATCCCGACACCTTAAATGAGTTACTCCAAAGTACTAAAAGACAATGGGATGGACCTTATTTCCCACAAAAAATACCACTAGATCCTTGGGGTAACGAATATAGCTATTCTGCCAGCTCAGAAGCTAATAGTGATATGTTTGTTTTAAAAAGCTTTGGGCGTGATGGCAAATTAGGTGGCGAGGGTGAAGACGCTGATGTGGAATACTAAAATAAAGGAATATGTAACCGCACACAATTTAATTGATGCAAATAGGCTGTCTCAAGCGCTTGAATACCAAAATGCAACATCAGAAAAGTTAGATGTCCTTTTATTAAATTCTGGTTGGATCGATGAAGATCAGCTAAGTATTATGTACGCTGATTTATTAAAATGTGGTAGGTGGACGCAGCCACTTCAGCTAGAACAAGCAGATATAAAAGCGTTAGAGGCTGTCAATACAGACTTTCTACTCTCAGCGCAGCTATTGCCACTAGAAATAAATAATAAAACACTTAAGTTGGGATTTGCTTCACCTCATAATATGGATGGTTTGGATTATCTAAGGTTCCTAGATTTTGAGATAGACTTTTTTGCTTTATCTAAAAAAGATTTTGAGCTTCTCAGTGAGCAATTTAAAGCACTTTTCCAGCAGCAGCCCGATTTAATAGTGTCATCAGATAATGTAGCCGCACTTAAAGAGCTCGCGTTAGGGGCACCTACAGTCAATTTAGTGAATAGCCTTATAAATAAAGGTGTTAAGTTGGGTGCGTCCGATTTACATATCGAACCAGTGGACGGGCGATATCGTGCCCGTTATAGAATCGATGGCATTTTAAAAGAAGCAGATCCAATCCCGCATAGTCTGCAGCTTGCCGTTATTTCTAGAATTAAAATCTTATCAGGTATGGATATAGCCGAAAAGCGCCGACCACAAGACGGCAAAATCGAAATGAAAGCAGGCTCTACAGACTTAGATATTCGTTGCTCAACACTGCCACTAGGAATGGGGGAGAGTGTGGTAATGCGTTTTTTAATAAAAAATGCAGTAAAGTTTGACTTAGGTACTTTAGGTTATTCGGAAGATTTAATAGATTATATAAATCAAGATCTAAAGCGTACATCAGGTGTTATTTTAATGACAGGCCCTACAGGGTCAGGTAAAACAACATCTTTATATTCTTTTTTAAATCAGATAAATAAACCCGATATCAAAATTATTACCTTAGAGGATCCTATTGAGTACCAACTAGCCGGTGTAAACCAAGTGCAAGTAAATTCTGATATTGGATTTGATTTTTCTGCTGGTTTAAGAAGTATAGTACGCCAAGATCCGGATGTGATCATGGTTGGTGAAATCCGTGATAACGAAACAGCGAAAATTGCTCTGCAATCTGCATTAACCGGGCATTTAGTATTTAGTACTGTTCATACTAATGATGCGCCCTCAGCTTACACCCGTTTAATGGACTTAGGTATAGAGGAATACCTACTGAATGCGGGTTTAGTTTCAATCATGGCACAGCGCCTTGCTAGAACTTTATGTAATCATTGTAAGAAGCCGTTAGAGCAAGATGAAAGCCAAGATCTTATTGCTAAATATACACTCAACAAGTTAGCCCCCTTAAAAAATATTAGCTTACACCAAGCTGTAGGTTGCGATCATTGCGAGCATACTGGGTACACGGGCCGTGTTGCTTTTTTAGAGTACCTCCCTTGTGATAGCGATATTAAAAAAATTCCTAAAGATGAAAAGCTTTTAGATCATCTCTATCAATTAATGGAAGACAAAAACTTACGTAGCTTAAAGCAAGATGGTTTATTAAAAGCAATCCAAGGGATTACAACGGTTGAAGAAGTTATGAGGGTGGCAGGATGAGCCAACTATATAAGTATAAAGCTTACTCTCATAGCGGCGAAACTGTAAACGGAGAAATCTCTGCCGAAAATGAAAAAGAAGCATTTTCTAAATTAAAGCAAGATTACAAATTAGTTATTAAGGTAAATGCAACTTACCAAGCAAGGCAACGAAAAAGAATCACCTTAGCTGATCTAGAGCAATCGACAAATCAATTAGCCACACTGCTTAAAAATGGACTTAAAATTGATAAAGCACTTTCAGTGCTTGTAAAGTCAAATCAAAAATCGGCAATCGGTTTGGTATGGTCCTCTGTACTTTCTGATATAAAACAAGGGGCTTTATTAAGCGATGCACTCGCAAAAAGGCCAGAGGCATTTTCTACTTTATTTGTAGAAATGGTAAGAATAGGTGAGAGTACAGGCAATCTACCGCAGGTATTTAATAGACTTAGCCAAAACCTTTTGTTTCAAAATGCACTGCGCAATAAGGTAGTTCAAGCAATTACATATCCCTTTTTTATACTTATAGTATGTATTACCGCTATTTGGGCAATTTTTAACTTTGTAATACCTAGCATGTCATCAATGTTTGATTCCGTCGATGATGTTCCTACCTACACGCAAGTACTTATTGACGCATCACAATGGATACAGAATTATCAGCTTCATTTACTAGTATGCATTTTAGCAGTGATATCAGGTTTAATTTTTGCCTTTCAAAATCATGAGTTTAAAATAAAAATGATACAGGCAACAGTAAACTTGCCTTTGATACGCACTATCATTAAGCAATCAGATCGAATACGGTTCGCTACATCTTTACAGCTCACACTAGAAAGCGGTGTGAGTCTTTCTTCAGGATTGCAATTAGCGAGCGAAACCGTAATAAATCCTAAACTGAAAAAAAGTTTAAGAAATATTGTAGTATCAGTATCCGCAGGTGGAGTATTAAGTGATGAATTGGCTAAGTTAACGCTATTTGATGATATTGGTATCTCTCTAATTTCCGTGGGTGAAGAAAGTGGCACGCTTACAAGCTCATTTACCGAAATAGCGCAGCGTTCAAGATTAAGTTTTGAGCAATGGCTTATTAAATTTACAGCTATGCTAGAACCATTACTGATTTTAGTAATGGGTGGAGTAGTAGGTTCTGTGGTTATCACCATGTTGCTTAGTATTGTATCGATAAACGATGTCTCATTCTAAATATAAAGGGTTTACATTAATAGAGCTACTTATCGTATTGGTGCTGATTGGGTTGGCAACATCGTTTGTTCTACCAAATATGTGGAAACAATTTGATCAAGCTAAACTCTATAGCGAAAAAAAACAGCTCTCTTCAATTATAACTTTTGCTAAAGAGTACAGTGTTTATAAGGGCGGTTCATTAAAGTTAGTTTTTAACGAAAATACATTAAGAGTCTACGAACAAAAAATACCGCAATCTGATGTAGAAATGGATGAAATCAAAGGTGAAACGAATAACCTTGATGATGAACAAAATTTACAAGATGAAAAGCAAAGCGCTGAGAGTCCAGAGCGGTTAATTAAAAAAATTGAATTTAATACATTAACATTACAAGATAAGTCTTTTATTTTTGATGCACAAAGCTACTTCAATAAAGTAGTAATAACGATTGGTATAAATGGAACTCAAAAGAGAGAAAAAATTGAGATATAGCAAGGGAATGACGCTTATAGAGGTATTAATCGCTTCTATTATCTTATTTATAGCTGTTAGTGCAATTAGTTTTGTATCTCGAGCGTCAATGCTACATGAGCAAAAGCTAAAAAATAATATATCTCGGGGTTTACTTGCCGAACATATAAAAGATTTTGTGAGTTACAAATATCAATATGAAAATATAACGCAAGGTAGCTATAAGATAGGCTCTAATGAATATAAATGGCACGTAGAGGTGATTGAATCAAAGCCCGTAGTGCGTTTTATTTCTTCCGAAACGACACAAGATACTGACAAAAAAGATGATAATTTAGAACTGTACGAAGTAACTGTTAGTCAAAAAAGCCAAGAAAAGACAATATTGAGATTTAAAGATGTATATTGGAAGCAATAAAAGGAGACAGTCGGCTTTTACGTTAATCGAAGTACTCGTCGCAATGGTCATCTTTTCTCTAGTAATGACAGTCTCAGTGACCAGTTACAGGTTTTCGCTAAGTGAGTTAACTAAAGAAGAAAAAAACAATCAAATAAAGCACTTAACAACGACCAAGTTAATTAATAGTCAAATTCATTCTTTAACACCCTTTATCTTTAGAACAGAAATGGGCGAGCAGGTGCCTTTTTTTCAAGGCAATAGCAACGCATTTTCATTCATTACTGATAAACCCATTCAAGTTACTTCTCCGATAGCGGTTGCTACGTTACAAGTGGTTGACGATACGGTGCAATATTGTGAGATAGAATATGGTACATTTTTACTTGAAGATATTGATCGCATACCTAAAGATTGCAGTTCACCTATTACCTACCTAGCAGGTAAAGATATTTCTATCACTTACTTCGGGTGGAAAGATAATTTTGAGTTAAGTAACTTTTATTCTGAATATTTAAATATAGCTGTAAAGCCTAAGCCATTGTGGTCTCCTACTTTTTCTGCTGCCAAAAGAAAACTAATGCCGCTATACGTACGGATCTCCTTAGCTGAACATACTGATATTTTATTTAAGATACCTCAGTTAACTTCTTTTGAATTAGGAGCAAGTAATGCTTTCGAGGGTTAAGTCAAATCAGGGGGTAGCGTTAATTGTAGTGTTAATGATTACTGCTGTAATGGCAGTTATTATGTTGTATATGTCTGGGCAAGGCCAAAATAATGCACGATTAGCCGGTATGGTAAAACAAAATACGGATGCATCTTTAAACTTAGAAAGCGCTCAAGCAGAAGTAATTTACAGCTATATGACAAGTAACTTTAGTATTTTAGGGCCCAGAGCTGATTACTTAGGGAAGCCTATTATAAATGACTTTACTAAAAGTTTTACGGGTGAAACCAAGAAACTAAAGGATTATAACGTAACGGTTCAAGATATAAGCGGGCTAGTCTCTATTGTACCTTTAAATAAGAATGACTTTAACCGTTTATTAGCCTTGAACGGTGTGGGAGAGACTGAGCTTTTAAAAATACAAGATAGGCTTGATGATTGGCAAGACCAAGATAACTTCAGGCACTTAGAAGGGGCTGAAAAAGGTGATTACCCACAACCTGAGCTACCTAAAAATGGAATTATTCAAACAACGCAAGAGCTGAAATATATATTTGACAATGATACGCTATATGAACAAATAAAGCCGCACATTACTATGTATGGGGGAGACTACATAGTTCGACAATTTGTGCCTAAATCTTTATACTCCGCATTAGGAATTTCTGAGCAGAGTGCTCAAACTACATCAGAGGATGGTGTTACTTACCCTAGCGGACGCTTTCTGATCAAGATTTCTTCAAATAACAATATTTCAATAACAAAAAAGTTTATTTTATTACGGGGACAGGATTCCTTCCGTCCATACTCTATAACAGATGAAGAGCTAATTTTTAGATAATGAAAAAAGTATTAAAAAGGCTAGGTTCTCCCTCGGCTTTTTGCCATTACAAATACCATCTGACAGCAGAGTGTATTGTAGAGCAAACTAAATTAAGCAAGCCTAGGCTGTCTTTGGTAACAGGGTGTTTACTCGATAGAAACCTTTTTTGGGCAACAACTCGCACCTACGAAAACACTTCTATAACTGAACTTAAAAGCATAGTTCAAGCCGAAAAAATGCAGCTTCCACCTATGGAGGGAAAATTTTATTGGTCAATAGAAGCGCTGAGGAATAATCAATTTACAATATCGTACTTTGTTGTGCCTCAGAATGTGTTGGATAAAATTCCTTCTGAGTGTCGTTTAATTGCTCCTCTTTATTCGAGCGCTGCCGAAGCACAAGTGCAGCCCTTACTGATAAAGCATAATGTAGGAAAAGTCGACTTTGCTTCTCATGTAGATAGGTTAAACTGGTTAAACTTATCGGGTTTATTTGGCGTAAATAATCAGGTATCTAGTAAGCCTGAAAAGCTTTCAAATCGAAAACTGCTCATAGCAATCACTTCTTTATTGAGTGCGACAGCTATTTTGTTAAGTGCATATCTTATACTTGCTACTAGTTATTACGTTGATAAAAAGTCAAAAAATGAAGCTGCTGTAACCGAGGTCCTTTCTGGGCGACAAGCAACAAATAAAGAATTAACTTTAGCAACGGGTTTAATCGAATTCTTAGCTACTAATCCAAATGTGCTTGATAAGTTGAGCCAAATAAAACTACAAGACGATGATGTATTTATAGAGCGAGTTAAAGTTATCCCTACCGGAGTTGAGCTATTTGGAACAACAGAGAACTCCGCAACAAAAATACTTGAGCAAATAATTAGTGCTGAATCTGTCAAAGAGGCTAAATTTTCGCGAGCGGTTACAAAAAACAAACAAGGTTTGGAAACGTTTACTATTGAGGTGACATGGAAGTGAATGCATCATCTATATCTATAAAAAAGTGGGGGTTATTGTTAATAGCGCTACTTTTAAGTTTTGAGTTTTTGATTTTTCCTTGGCTAGATTGGCTTGATGCAAGTAAGAGTGAGTTGCAAAGCCTAGAAAAAATAGTGGCTAAGCAAGAGAGCTTGCTAGCTTCAGATGAGCAGAGGCGAAATAATTCCGAGTCGTTCGCAGCAAACTTAAGTGATTTTTCTGAGCTACCTATTTTAGATAATAATCAGGACCCTGCATTACTATGGCTCCAGGTCATTGATGCGGCGGTAGAGCGGTATGAGCTGAACATTAATAATAAAGCACCTTTTAGAGAAGTAAAAATCAACGATGCATACTCTGTCTATGCAGGTAGACTCAACGTATCGGGAAGTTATAACGAGGTTTTAAATTTACTTTATGAACTCGAAAATATAAAAGAGGGTAACCGCGTAAGGCAGGTTTCTTTTACGCGCACAAAAGCAACGCCCGACAGGGTAACTGCAAATATAGAGTTTGTACGGGTATTTAAAAAGTCATGAGAAATATATTAATACTTTTATGCGTATGTATTGCAATAATTACATGGGTAAGCGATTTTTTGTTACCCGAAAATCAAAGCCATCAAAAAAAAGCGCCGGCTTCGGTAAAGTTAAATGTAAGTAGAGTAGCGCAAACTCAATTCGATATAGAGCAACTGGCAAACACCTTAGGCATAGATTACTCAGAAATAGGTAAAGACAGCAACGAGGGCGATGATAAAGGTCCCGATATTATAGATGCTACGCTTTCATTAGTTTCTGTTTACACCAGTGGTAATGTTGCAAACGCAAGAATCAAGATAAAAACCCCTGATGGAGAGGAGTTAATTAACCTTTCAAAAGGAGATAAGTTTGAATCGTTAGAGCTACAGGAAATTTTAGCAGCTGCGGTTGAATTATCTAATAACGGTCAACAAGTTTTACTGAAAATGTACAAGCCCAAAGTTATCAGTATTACAAAAACAAATGGTGTTGAGGAAGTAACAAAATGAATAATAAACCATTAAAAGGATCTCTTTTAGTTTTAGTCGCATTAGCAGTATCTGGTTGTACAACAACAAGTAAATTACGAGATAACGATTTAGCAGTAGATAGATCAATACTAAAATCAACAGGTATTAAACAAACACAAGAGCAGATAGCTAAAGAGCAAGCTAAAACGCAGGCTGAATTTAGTTCATTAAAAGTTCAAGATTTAGGCGGTATAACCCGTTTAGAAGAAGAAGCTAAAAAAGCGCCTGAGCTAACCGGAGAGCCGATTACTTTTTCTGCAGACGAAGTGTCTATAAAAGAGTTTACAAGTCGCGTATTTGACGACCTTTTAAATATTAACTATGTGGTTGCGCCGCAATTAGCGGCATCAGGTGAAAAAATAACATTAAATATATCGAGTGCTATCTCGAGAGCAGCATTTTATGAAGTTGTAATAAAAACACTCGAAGAAAGTGCGATTAGAACTTTAAGAAAAGATAATATTTTATACCTTTCTAAAGCAACGTCTTCAGATCAAAAAAACTCAATAGCAATCGGTATAGGTAATAATACAGCGGATATCCCTGACATATCAGGTGCAATCACACAGATTGTGCCATACGTTTATAGCAGTAGCCGAAACATTACTAGCATAATGAAAAAGCTATCAACAGCCCAAGTTACTGTTAATTCATTGCAAAAATTAATTATTTTAGAAGGTGAGCGAGCTGAAATTTTACGCGCTATGAAAATAATTAATATGCTTGATGTACCTCGCGCATATGGACGCCAAATTAGATTAATAGAATTTGCTAATATTTCGCCTATTGAAGGGATAGAGCAAATTGAAAAACTGCTAATCGAAGATGGAATGCAGGTCTCTAAAGAGGGCGATGCCTCGTTTGTTCCTATCCCTCGTATTAATGCATTTGTAGCGTATGCGGCGAGTGAAAAAATAATCGACAGAATTACATTTTGGGCAAATAAAATAGATGTGCCTATTGCGGGTGATGAAAGGCAGTACTTTGTATACAAACCCAAATTCGCTAAAGCAGAAGAAATGCTAGAGTCTATAAATGGATTGCTAAATGGCCAAGCCCCATCTACGCCACAATCTAACCGTGAAGGAGGAAAAGGTAAAAAGAGCGGTACTACTGGCTCTATGCGCTTTAGCCTGGATAAACAACAAAATGCGCTAATTTTTTATGCAACAAACGATGAATACCGCTTAGTAGAATCGTTAATGCAAAAAATGGATGTATTACCCGGACAAGTGATTCTTGATGTGACTATTTTGGAAGTAACGCTTGGCGATAGTATGTCATCAGGCATAGATTGGTTTTATCAAAATTCAAATTCTAATGAATCGCTTTCTGCTAGTAATGCCACACTTTCTAGTTCTGGAAGTATTGCTGGAGCGGTATTAAGTGGTAACTGGCAAGCAACTTTCAACTGGAAGGACAGCGTGAGCGATGCGCGTGTTATATCAAGACCATACTTAATAGTAAGAGACGGCGAATCAGCCACGATCACCTCTGGCGATCAGGTGCCTATTATTACGCAAACAGTTGAAAGCTTAGGTAGCAATAATGCGGTATCTAACTCGGTGCAATACCGCTCTACAGGTGTGAACGTGACTATTTCACCCATCATTAATTCTCAAGGTGTAATTACACTGAGTGTTTCAATGTCGGTGAGTGATGCAAATCCAAATGAATTAGGTGGGAGCTCATCTCCGACTATCACAAACCGTGCAATCACTTCTGAAATTTTATCAGCAGATGGCCAAACAGTAGCATTAGGTGGTTTAATTCAAGAAAAGAAAAACAAGTATAACAATGGTGTTCCGTTGCTAAGCACAATCCCAATTATAGGTAACTTATTTAAAAGCAATGTAGATTCACTGGACCGCACTGAGCTAGTTATGTTAATTACCACAAAAGTTGTAAACGAGAGCTTTGAAGTGGATGAATTCAGTGAAGCTATGGCCGAGCTATACAGCGCACCAATTACAATTAAATGAGTAAATGAATGAAGTTATTATTAGTAGGTAACCATACGTGTGGGAACAGAGGCGATGGGGCAATTTTAAGAGGGTTGATTGCTGAATTAAGGTCACAACAGCCTGATATAAAGCTAGATATTTACAGTCGCTTTCATGTTAGCTCAAGTTACTTACTTAATGAAACTCTACATCCGGATCCGCTTGATGAGTACCACTCATCGGGTGGCTCTTTTAAAGAGCGCTTATGGAAAAGAGTCAGCCAACGGTTTTTAGGGTACAGTCTAGCTAAAAAGCTTAAGTCAAATAATATAAGCAAGGTACCAGAACACATTCAGCAGTATATAGAACGTTTAAAAGGTTACGATGCTGTTATACAAGTGGGAGGGTCTTTTTTTGTTGATTTATACGGTCCTGCTCAGTTCGAACACGCTTTGTGTGCATTAATTGCTAATAAAAAGCTATTTATGCTTGGACACTCAGTTGGCCCATTCGATAGCAAAAAGTACTCTGCTCTAGCAAATCAAGTTTTTTCATCAGTAGACTCACTAGCATTAAGAGAGAGTTTAAGCCTTGATTATATGCGTAGCGCCTCCATCAGTAATTCAAAAGTAACTAGCGGCGCAGATACAGCATGGACGGTGCCTAACAACGTACTTACTTTAAAGCCACATCTTACTAAATTAGTAACCGGCAGGCCTACCGTTGCTATAACACTTAGAAACCTAGCGCCTTTTGATAAGCGCCTGGGTGTTACTCAACAAGAATACGAAGCTCGTTTCGCATGTGTTATTAATGAGCTCATTGCTGATGGCTATAAAGTAGTGCTTTGTTCAACGTGTACAGGAATTGGTGGCTATCATCGAGATGATAGAATGGTCGCTTTAAAAGTCCAAGGGCTAGTTAATGAAATTGAGCACTGCCATGTCATAATGGATGAGCTAAATGACATTGAGTTAGGAACTTTTTTAAGCCACTGTATCTTAACAATTGGCACTCGCCTTCATAGTGCCATTATTTCAATGAACTTTGGCACTCCAGCAATCGCGATAAATTACGAGCACAAATCTAAAGGCATTATGGCGCAGTTAAATATGCCCGAGCTCTCTAAAGATATTAGTACCTTATTTGATGGTAATTTGTTAACCAGTGCAAAGGAAGTACTAAACAACATTGAGCAAGTTAAAGTAAAAATGAATGTTCAGGTAGAACAAGAAAGACAAAAAGTAAGGATGATGATACAAAATACATTAAATAATATCAGCGGAAAAAAATGAAAATCACGTTCTTTTTGAACCAATTCCCAGAGCCATCAGAAACATTTGTTATTAATCAGATCATTGGTCTGATCAAACTTGGAAATGAAGTCAATATTATTGCTACACGTAAGGGTAATGTAGCGCAATGCCACCAATCTGTAATAGATTACTCACTCATTGAAAAAACGACTTATTTAACAGCTGAATCCACAAAAGATAGTACGATTAATATCAGAGCTAAACGTATATTAAATACAATTAAGCCACTAAACATAAAAAACAAATTAAAAGCACTAAATATAAAGCGTTTTGGGATCCATAGTCAGTCACTATTACTGCCCAGTATAGTTAGCCAAAATAGTAAGGTATACGAAGCTGATATTTTTGTTGCGCATTTTGGTACGGCAGGCGTAGTAGCAAACAAATTAAGAGAGCTAAATTTATTAAAGGGTAAACTCATAACTATCTTTCATGGTTCGGATATTTCTGTCCATTCCATATTAAAATTATTTAAAGATGACTATAAAAAGCTCTTTATGACCGGCGAACTCATGGTTCCTATTAGTGATCTGTGGAGGAATAGGTTAGTAGAGCTAGGCTGCCCTGAGAATAAAATAAAAGTTAACCGTATGGGAATAGATAGCAAGCAGTTTGAATGTAGAGAGTTAAACAAGCCACTATCAAACATACTTAAAATTATTACGGTCGCTCGCTTTACAGAAAAAAAAGGACTTACCTATGCGCTTGATGCCATGGCTATATTACAAAGTAAAGGTATTAAGTTTGAATACAATATTATTGGTGGCGGCGAATTAAAAAGTGACATTGAAAATCAAATAGCAAAGTTAGCATTAAAAAATGTAAAGTTATTAGGTTTCCAACCTCAAAATAAAGTCTCAGAGTTACTTAATGAGTCAGATGTTTTTTTATTGCCTTCAATAACAGCAAAAACAGGAGACATGGAAGGCATTCCTGTTTCATTGATGGAAGCTATGGCCATGGGATTGCTGACTGTATCGACCTATCATAGTGGAATACCAGAGTTAATAAGTGATTCGCAAAATGGCTTTTTAGTACCAGAGCGTAATACCGAAGAAATAGCTAATGTGGTTCAAAAAATAGTAAATAATGAAATAAATATCGAAGAAATACGCAAAGAAGCTAAGGCACGGATTGATACTTCTTTTGAGCAAACCAAACTTTACAAAGAGTTTGTAGGGATACTGGAAAAGGTAAATGAGCAATAAAAAGCAGGGGGCTTGGTTATTTGTATCAGCAGGGGTTGCTGGAGGCGTACAATTTTTAATATTTTCAATGTTAGCTTACTACACAAGCCCAGAATCTATCGGTGTTTTAGCCATTGTAAACGTGTTTTTAGCAATTGCATTTTTAGTGCAAGACATGGGATTGTCTAATTATTTTATATACAAGCAAAATTTAACCCGAGCACAGAGCTCAACTTTATACTATACAAACTGTGTCCTAGGACTTATAGCGAGTTTAATTATTACCGTATTAGCGGCGCCCGTTGAACGCTTTTATGATTCTAATGATATAGGACAAAGTATGTATATTATGGCGTTTAATTTTATTTTATTAGGATTTTCCGCACAGTATCAAGCAAACTTTATAAAAAGTGAGCAAAATGTAACCTTAGCTAAAATTGATATTGCTATTAAAATTAGCCTGCTTATCTCTACTTTTACTTTAATTCAACTAGGTATATCGAGTATTTTCCCGTACCTATATTCGTATTTAATTACCAACTTTATTCGCTACCTTGTTTTTGTATTTATTGCTGATAAAACATGGCACCCAACTTTAAAAGTTGATCTAAAAATTATTAAGCCTGCAATAGCGTTCGGAAGTTACCAAATGGGTTCTCAAGTAATTAGTCAAGTTAGAACTCAGCTCGATCAGCTTATAATAGGTAAAATAATGGGCGTAGAAATACTTGGCCTTTATTCTTTTGCCAAAGAGCTCATAATGCAGCCAGTTAAATTTATTCGCACATTAATTGCTAGAATGCTTTATCCAAAGCTTGCACGACTACAAGATAACCAGAGAGAGTTTTATAAGGTGCTAAATGGCTCTGCTAAAACGCTCTTGCTATTAAACTCAACTTTATATTTTCTTTACGTCACAGGATTGCTTGTTTTAGTACACTTTTTCTTTCATGAGTACGAGAAATCATTACCCGTATTGTGCATATTACTTATACTTGGTTTGGTGGCACCTTTTGGTAGTTTATTTGGTGTTATTGCACAAGCAAAGGGAAATACAAAAATAGAATTTAACTGGAGTATGATTTCAGCAGTAATTAGTGTTATTTCACTCTTTTTTATAGCGCAAGTGGGCAATATAAACCTATTTTCGCTAGGTGTCGCGGGGTTACAAATTTCTTTAACTATAGGAGCTTTTTTCTATTTTGGTCGTTATAACCAAAGCATATCGAAAAAAAGTTTCTTTTTAATGTTAAGTGCTAACTTAGGGTTATATGCTGCTGTATATTTATTATACGCTCTGCTGTAAAGCTAAAAACGACAGTTTAAATGCTGTCGTTTTTATTGTCAGGCTCAATATCAAAATAGCGAAGCTCATTTAATGAAATTGAGCTCGATATTTTTCTCGAAAAAAGCATTTCGCTGTTTTTCACCTTTTCAAAATCTTCTTCCTGCAGCGTTCTAGGGTAATCAGGACCACTTTTCCAATCTATATAGCGCAGTGCATGCTCTGCAATACTATCAATATTTAAAGATTTAGGATGTTTATAAATGTTATTTTTAAACTCACTATTATAAATTATAGAGTGAAAAAATACTTCATCAGCACATAAGGAGCGTGCAAATTTGAGCTTGTAGTGAGGATTGCGAGCAACAAAGTTAATTATCATCTCGATGCAACCTTTGGTTAAGCTAAACCAGTTAGTGCCCTTATAAAGTTGAATGTCGAGTTTGCTATATAGCCCTAATTTAAAACGCATATTAGTGTATGAAAAAAATGCTTTTTTACAAACCTTCTCAATAAAAGAATTGTTTTTTTTAAAACAAAAAGAAGGATAATTAAACAGCACTCTAAGCTCTGGATTTATAGGCGAAGTACGGTTTTCTTGAAAAGCAATATATTCATACTTTCCTTTGCTTGGCAATGTATCTAATCTGTTTTGCGAAATTAATATGTCGTCGCCCGATATTAAATGAAAATAGTCATATTCATGCTCTAAAGAGGCTTTAATAAGTTCGAGGGTGGCATCAATTTGAGATACATCTCCCCAAGACACCTCTATTCTTTTTTCTATAAAAATAACATTTTTAGACTTCAAGTATAAAAATGGTTCAATATCAGATTTTTTATCTACATGAATCAAAATAGTGTTGTTTGGATTTTTTGAGGCTTTTAATACTGTGTACTCTAATGAAGAGCTTACTCGGTGAGCTGTAATTGCTATGCAATTCATGTGTAACCTTATGGTGATGCTTTAAATTTACTTTTTAGTTATCGTTTTACTATGCTAGTGTTTTGAAGTGTTTTGAAGTGTTTTTTTATTTAGCCTGTTTATAAAAGCAACAAGCGCTATAACAAAACTAGACCATAAAGCAGAGCGGTATGCATCTACAGGTGTGCCAGTAAATGAATAAAGCGTGGCTGAAAAAAAACTAATATGACAAGCAACACTTAACTGAAAAAGCTCAAAACTAGCTAATTTTCTATCGTAAAGTTTTTTACACTTTATGCAAACCATTAGCGAATAATAATAAAAAATAAATAGCATTGAAGTAAAGGCGATTAAGCCAAGCAATCCATAGCGAAATAAATAATCCAGATAACTATTTTCAATTATTACGCCCTTTAATGCCAGCGGCGAGCCACTATACCAATATGTGAAACCTTCTGTTAAAGCAAGTATAGTTTGATTTTTTCGAGTCGATGTAGAGCCATCTAAATGACCTTGTTGTAATAGATCAATAAATCTTGTTATGTAATCAAGGTTTACTCCAAAATAGGCTATTAATAATATAAATAAAGTAAGAAGAGTAACCATGCTAAGCATAATTTTTTTAGCTATACCCAGCCTTAAAATTATAGATAAAAATGTAAAATATAATGCAGTAATTACAGTTGCTAAATAACCGGTTTTTGATTGCGATAAAAAAATCGCAAGAAAGGCTAAAATAATAAACAAAGCTGCAGATTTTTTATTACTTCCGAAAAAAAACTCAATAATATAAACAGCTAAAAAAAAGCTTAAGAAATAACAGGTAATATAAACCCAGTCAAAAGTACCCGGCGCTCTAAAGCCAAACCCGCTATAAACGTCTTTGAAGCTAAGCATTTTCAATGGTGCAATATCGCCAAATATTATTTGCAATAAGATAACTATTAATTGAACTATAAAAATAGCGGTTAAAGCTTTTTTTATTTTTATGCTGTTGGTAAGTTTGAAATTTTCCACTAGCAAAGAATAGAAAAATATAACGTATGAAAATAATAAAATCGGCTTGATTAGGACAGAAAAATGAAAAGTCGAAAAATTTTTAATAGCAAAAGGAAAACTTATCAACATCGCAAAAAGCGGAAGCCAATACACATAAGCAACATTAGGTATACTAACTTTGGTTCTAGTGGCAAAAATAATTAACGCTAAATAAGCAAGCATCACTACAAAATACGATTTTTGCATCACAGCTGCATCAATCGTAGGGATGAAATACGTTGGCCAGTAACACAAAACAAATAACGTAGACAGGACTAGCCATTGTGCAGTGTTTAAAGGTACATTATTTTTTTGCAAACTTAAGCCCAATCATTTTGTATAAATAGCTTATTGTAAATTTAGGGTATTTTTTTAATACTCTGTCGCGCACATGCTTGTGCAATACCATGCGTTGCAGCCACCTTAACCCAAGTTTTTTTACTAAGGGATGATAGTAATCGGGTTTTATAGATGTTTGTGTTAAAAAGCCGCCGCAAGTGATAATAACGGCAGGTTTAATCAGCTTGTGTTTTAATTCAATTGAAAAGCGCTCCTGATAAGGAGTACCCATACCGACTAGTACAACGTCAGGCTCTAATAAATTAAGCTCATTAATTGTTTCATCAGGGGCGTTAATATATCCATCTCGCTGGTGCACAACGTTTAAAGCAGGAAATTGCTTTTTTAGATTAATAACGGCCAGTGAGTTTTCGTCTGTAGTAGCACCTATAATCGCAATACGCTTATTTTTATTTGCTACATACTGTAAAAAAGGCTCAGCAATAGAGCTGTAGTCAAAGCTTGCCCTGGTTATTTTAGGTAAAAATAAGTTGTGAAGAATGCACAGTAATGCACCATCAGAAAAATACGCATCAACCTCATCGATTAAGCGCGCTTCCTTTGCTACCTCACAGTATGAAAAAGGATTTACAAACGAAATAATGTAAGACGAAGCCGAGCCAAATGCCTTATTTTGAATATCAGTAAAATGATCACCTGAGTGTATTTTATTATTAAGCAATTTATTCATAATAGTGACTTGAATAACTTATAATATGAATCCGTAGCCACTGGCAGTAAAAATGGCTCCACATTAGGTGAAATAGGTAATTTTTGTTGTTTATTTAGTTCTAAGATTGCATTTGCAAAGTTACCAATATCCATAAAGTCGATTAAATGCCCATTTTCTCCATTGTTAGTTAGCTCTCTAGGGCCGTAGTTACAATCAAACGCTATAATAGGTGTTTTTAAAAATGCGGCTTCAACTAATACAGTTGGCAACCCTTCCCAGCGAGAGGTTAAAAGTATGGCGTTAGCATTTGCTATATATTTGTAAGGGTTACTTTGTGAGCCATGAAGAATGATATTATCACTGAGCTTTTTGCTACGTATTTTTTCTTTTAAGTTATCATGCTCAGGCCCATCGCCAACAATAACAACTTTAATGTCATTTATTGTTTTTTTAGCCTCATAAATAGTCTCTATCAACAAATCATACCCTTTTTGATGATGGAGCCTGCCCACACACACAAAATAATCATCAAAATCAACATTTTCAATAGCTTGTCTTTCAATGGATTTGTCTAGTACTGGGTTATAAATACAAACTGCTTGGCTTTTTTTTACAACATTTAATGCAATTAAGTTAGTTAATATACCTTTAGATACACAAACAACCTTATCTAGCTGCGAATATAAAAAGGTTGCACCTAATCGCCTTATTATATTTTTAAAATAATTTTCTTGAGGTAAATTAATAGGGACATGCTGTACAGCTATTTTTTTTATTTTTTTAGGAACAAACAGCCCATATTTAGACAGTCCGCCTTTGGTAAATAAAATTACATCAGGATTAAGTTCATCAGCGAGTCGAGGAAAAGTAATAAACGCGTTTTTATCACTTAGCGCATAAATAGGTGCTAACTTATCAAAGCGAGAGGTAAGCTCTCCACTTTTACGTTCACAAATAATAGAGACTCTACAATTGTAACCTTCAAGCAAGCCGGTTATCAGCTGCTCAGTGACCCTTTCTACGCCACCTAGGCAAAAGTCTTCAAAAACAAAAACAATGTGCATATTTACACCTAACGTCCCAGTATTTTTTTCATGTTATGCATTATTGAATACTTATAAATAT
This sequence comes from Pseudoalteromonas sp. P1-13-1a, assembly GCF_001401875.1. Classification (NCBI taxonomy): domain Bacteria; kingdom Pseudomonadati; phylum Pseudomonadota; class Gammaproteobacteria; order Alteromonadales; family Pseudoalteromonadaceae; genus Pseudoalteromonas; species Pseudoalteromonas sp. P1-13-1a. The sequence continues at coordinate 23,372 of NZ_LKDV01000042.1, forward strand.
CTTTATGAGAGTGTATTAATAAGCTCAGAGGAACCCAATTTCCCGATATGATTGCTTCCCAGCATCCCATTGCATTAAGTTGTTTTTTGTTCATTAATAGCGAGTGCTTGTTTAAGAACTGCTTAAACCCAGTTAACCTGTTAGGTGAGCGAGTAATACTTACATCAGATTGCACTTCGTATTGCAGGTAGGTCGATTTTGGTAGCTTTAAACCCGGTCCATAACTTTTAAAAAATCGAACCCACGTATCATAATCTTGCCAAGCTTTAAAACTGGTATCAAAACCGCCTATATGCTTAAGGTGCTCGGTTTTGCAAAATAATTGGTTACCAACCTTATTAACAACTAGAATATCGTCTAGGGAGAGTTCACCAATAAAAAAGTTATGCTCAACCTTTGAGCTACCTTTACAAACAGTCACAGGGGTACATAGCGAAGTGTATGACTCAGACCAGTGCGTCATAAAATAGGTAAGCCGATCGGTGGTAAATACATCATCGTCATCAAGGCCAGTAATAAACTCTCCAGAAGCTGCATTAATTGCTTTATTACGAGCAGCACAAGCTCCAAGCGCAGTTTCGTGATGAAAAACAGTAATACGCGGGTCAGTGAGTGCTAACGCATTTAAGTAGTCAGCAGTTCCGTCAGATGAACCATCGTTGACTATAATAAGTTCCCACTGTGAGTAAGACTGATCAAGCACGCTTTGTACAGCGCGTTTTAAGTTGTTCAGTCTATTGTGCGTTGGCATATATACCGTAATTAATGGTGTTTGCATTAACGAGCCCTATAAAAACGGATAAGAGCTATAAAGCTGCCGAAAATACCACCTAAAATAACGCTTACTATAATAATGAAAGCACGTTTAGGGCCTGACTTTTCTTCAGGAATAATCGCCGGATCTAAAGTAGTAAATATATACTCACTTTTTATTTCGGTTAACATTTTATTTTTAGTTTGTTCTTCTATTAACCTATAAAAAACAGCCTCCATGTCAGCAATGCGCGTTTGCGTTAGTTTTTCGTTGAGGTAATGGATGCTTTTATCTGCTTGTTCTATATCATAACTTTGCATTTGCGCGTTTATATCTTTAACTAAATTGGTTACAATTTGTTGCGCGAAAACAGGAGATATGTGTTCATAAGAGATTCTTACCAGTCCATTTTTTTCTTTGTCTATAGTTAGGTTTTTTTCAAACTTTTTATAGGCTAGCCAATAGGGGTTTGTATCTTCTGGAAATAAAAAAGTGGCGTTTTTAGTGTCGTATATTTCTGGATCATAGGTAAGTGATTGATTGGCTTCATCCCAATGCTGTGCTGCTATAAGGGGGGCAGTTAGGTCATATTTTTTTATAAACGCATACACAAACTCTTTAGTTAGCATTTTTGCTTGTGCAACTTCTGTTTTAAAGTCGTCATCGTTTAAACCACCTAAACCAGCAAGAGAAGCAAGCCCACCTAACTGAGAATCCATTTGTGAGCTTTGCCCTTGAAGCAACTGCGTAGGGGCGAGCAAGGCTTCAGCTCTGTAGGTGTTGGGAGTGTTTATGGCTACAAAAAAAGAAATAACTGCACAGACAAAGCAAATAGCAAAAATATAAATTTTAAAAGACCATATAGAGCTTATTATCTCACTGAGTTCTGGAGGAGGTAAGATCTCAATATTTTTATCAGCATTGCCCATTAAATTTCCCTGCTTGTTAGTGATGTACTTATTTCTAGTTGTGCGATTATACCTAAGTTTATTTAGGTTGCTAGAGCTCAAAAGTGCGCTTTGCACAATACAAAGAGTTAAAAAGGGGGCGCTTAAAAGCTTATAGGGCTACTTTATAGTTAAATAACGAGCTATACATAAACAGTTGTGCTTTACAAAAAAAGCTATGTTAGAATCTGCGACTATTTTTATTTAGAGAGAAACAGTGCATAGTTGTGCTCTGTTTTTAGGCTAAGGTAGTTAGCTTTTTTACTAAAAGTGTGCAGTTGGCAAGGATAAGGGGGTATTGATAATTGCGTATCAATTTATTTCCCGCATTTAAAGGCATAGCTCGTTAGCGTTTTTACTCGTAATTATAGCAAAATATAATAAGCCGCTTAGGGTTGTGCGTAACAATAAAACTGGGTTTGCATGAGTACTAATAAATTATCATTAAAATACTATAAAGCTTAGGAGGGCGTATGGAATTTATTTTAGCTATTATTTCGTCATTTGTTCTGTCGCTTTGCTCCATAAAATTATTTAGACCATTTGCAGTTAAGTATAATCTTGTAGACAAGCCAAATGAGCGCAAACACCATGATGGCCATGTACCGCTTATTGGTGGAGTGGCTGTTTTTGCAAGTGTTGCCATATCGTGCGGTATTTGGTTACCTTTCAATCAAGAACTAACCAGTTATTTATGTGCATCAGGGTTAATGGTTTTGCTTGGTGTGATGGACGATAAACACGAACTAAGCGTTAAATTTCGTGTTATTTTTCAAATTATTGTTGCTACATTCATGATAATAGCAATAGATAACTACATTATCGATCTTGGCGACATTTTTTACCTTGGTGACGTTAAGTTAGGGTATTTTGGAATATTTTTTACGTATTTAGCCGTTATCGGGTTAATAAACGCCTTTAATATGGTAGATGGCATAGACGGGTTATTAGGGGCTATGGCCATTAATACCTTAGGCGCTATTGCATTACTATTGTTGCTTAACCAAAAAGAAAACCTATTTACTGTTTTAATTGTTGTTGCATTAATTCCTTACTTAATTTTTAACTTAGGTTTTTGTGGAACCCGATACCGAAAAATCTTTATGGGTGATGCAGGAAGTATGTTTATAGGGTTTACGGTTGTATGGTTGTTAGTAACCAATACGCAAGGTCAATCGGCAAGCTTTAGACCCGTAACAGCTTTGTGGATTGTTGCTATACCCTTAATGGATATGGCAGCACTTATTGTTAGGCGTATAAAAAAGGGAAGGTCTCCATTTCACGCTGACAGAGACCACCTTCACCACATCTTTTTGAGAGCGGGATTTAGCTCACGTTCAGCTTTGGTAATTATATTTACACTAAGCGTACTATTTTCAGGTGTAGGTATAGCAGCCGAGTTGCTTAATTTACCTGAGTCTATAATGTTTTTTGGATTTATTATTTTATTCTTAATTTACAGTGTTGCTATACTACACATATGGAAAGTACTCACTTTTGTTAGGCGTTTTACTACCAAGAAAATTTAATTTACTCTTATTAAACAGAGCCTAACGTAGTGGAAAAGTTAATTTTGTAGTTTAACTTAGTTGGGTGGGCGCTTTATAAAAGCTCAATCGTAAATACGCTTACCCCATACAATTTAACTGTTATTAATGGCCTAAATATGGACTTTTGGTTACCTCTAACAATATCTTTTATATTATCTTTTTTAGCAATTAAGATTGTAAACCCTATCGCAATCAAAACCGGCTTAGTTGATTACCCATGCGCACGTAAAGTACACGAAGGGCATATCCCTTTAGTTGGTGGTATAGCTATATATTTATCGATTATGCTTGCATCGGTTTTATTTATTGAGCAAAGCCGAAACTTAAATATATATTTAGTTGCTGCAGCCTTCGTTTTGTTTTTAGGGGTGCTAGACGACCGTTACGACCTACCTGTAAAAACAAGGCTCGTTGCACAAGTGATTGTAGCCTCTTTAATGATTTTTGGAACAGAAACACACCTAAGCAGTCTTGGTTATATTTTAGGCGGGTTTGAACTTAAACTTGGATTGTTTGGAATTATTGTAACCATAGTCGCAATTATTGCCGGCATTAATGCAATAAATATGATGGATGGAATAGACGGGCTTGCAGGTGCGCTTAGCTTAATTGCCTTTGCTGCTATAGCGTTTTTTTTAAATAGAGTAGCAAACGACTGGTTTTTACTCCCCACTTTATTTATAGCCTCATTACTTGCGTATTTAATGTTTAACTTAAAACTACATAAATCGTTTTCAAAAATATTTATGGGTGACTCAGGTAACATGCTAATTGGTTTATCTTTGGTGTGGTTAATGGTGTTAGGGGTCAATTTAGAAACGCCGGCGTTTAAGCCTGTAACGGCTCTTTACATTATGGGCGTGCCTATTTTAGATATGGCTACAGTGATAATACGCAGGTTAAAATCGGGTAACTCACCTTTTTCTGCAGATCGACAGCACTTACACCATTTATTCGAAGCAGCAGGCTATAGCAGAACTTCAGCACTTGTTTGTATTTCTAGTTTTGCCTCATTACTTGCTGTGCTAGGCTGCGTTGCAGAGATATTTTCAGTGCCTGAGTGGGTAATGCTAGCTACATATATTATTTTATTTATTTGTTATGCAGCTATAACACAGTGTGCATGGAATAAACTTGAGCAAAAAAATAGTTAGCAGTTGTTTACTCATCTATCAAAATTGCAGGGTATTAGTTAAAACTAAAATATAAAAGTTTAACCGTCTGGCTAAATCCCTTGTTGTAATAAGCTAGGTGCCAATCTCAATTTTTATACCACCCCCTAATATCGCTTTATACTTATTTGCTAAAGCGCGCTTTGCATCTTCATCACCGTGCACAATTTTTATATGGCTTGGCTTTTTACGCATGCCAGTTACAAATTTAACTAATCCGTTTTGATCAGCATGGGCACTGTAGCCGCTAATAGTATGCACCTGTGCGTTAATTGTAATGCGTGTATCGTTTATAAAAACATACCCATTGCGTGGACCGTATTTTTGTATATCTCGGCCAAGCGTGCCAACGCCCTGGTAGCCCACAAATAGTACATCGGTAGTTTTGTCGCCTAAAAAGCGCTCAAGGTAATTAACTATTCGCCCACCACTGCACATACCGCTGGCAGCTAAAATAATGGCAGGCGTTTGGCGCGACGCTAAATAGTTAATAATAGCCATATGCTCACTATGCGTATCTACCGTAGTTAGGTTGTCAAAGTCGAGTGGGTGGCGGCCTTTGGCTACTTTACGCTTAGCCTCTGCATCCCATAAATGTTTAAATTTAATATATTGCTCAGTAAAGTTAGCAGCCATGGGGGAGTCTAAAATCACATGAATATGTCGCCAAGGCGAGCCTTTAGCTGATTGATGTATTAGCTGCTCTAACTCGTAAAGTAGCTCTTGTGTGCGGCCTATACTAAAAGCAGGTACCAACACCACGCCGTTGTCTGCAACAGCGCGTTCAATCACAGTTTTTAGTGTTTGGGTGCGCTCTTTACGGCCTTGATGGTTTTTATTACCGTAGGTTGACTCTATAACTAACGTATCGGCCTTATAAGGAGGTTTTGGTGCCGGTAACAGCGGCGTGTAGGGGGCGCCTAAATCGCCCGAAAATACCACTCTATGTGTAGCTTTATTCTTACTAATATCTATTTCAACATAAGCGGAGCCTAATATATGCCCAGCACGCTGAAATCGCGCTTTAGCAACCTGCTCGTTGTCGCAAGGCAGCGTAAACCAAGTATTAAAACTAACCGCAACAATACGCTTGTTTAGCAAACTTAAACACGCATTTATAATTTTAGTATCGCGGGTAACACCAACTTTTAAAGCATCTTCAATCACCAGTGGCAACAAACTAGCCGAGGCTAGCGTAGTAAAAATAGGGCCTTTAAAGCCCGCGGCTAATAAATACGGAATGCGCCCAACGTGATCAATATGGCAATGCGTAACAATAAGAGCAGTAATGTGGGCAACATCAAACTCTATTGATAAATCATCCTTTTCGTCCTCTCCCTGAAAAAGCCCGCAGTCTATTAGTATGCTGGTTTGGCTATTAATAACGAGCTCGTGGCACGAGCCTGTTACACCATTTACCGCTCCGTGGTGAAGTATTTGCATAAGTATCTATATTTAGCTTTTATAATGTAAAGTTAAAAGTAGGGGTAAACAGCAATTTAAGCAAAGTTTATGGTGTAATAGCAGCAGCTTTATGGCGCTTAAAAAAATAGGCCCAATTACGAGATAAGCCCCTGCTACAAATATGTTTTTTAGCTCCAACAAAGTAATATAAACCCAATGATAACAATAATGAAAATAGCCAAAGCCAGCAAAGTGAGTGCACATTTACCTTAAACCTCTATTTACTTAAGAACCTTAATTTTTTATAATGGCCGCCGTTTGTTTATTAATGTTGTATTTGTTGCAATTGTGCGTAGTAAGGGTTCTTGTGAAGAGTTGGTATTTAGTTACATGTAAGCCTCGTCAAGAAGAACGAGCAGCCACCAACTTACTTAATCAAGGCATTGAAGTTTTTTATCCAAAATTAACCATCGAAAAACTCCATAAAGGCAGGCGAAGTGTTAAGCATTCTGCTTTATTTCCAAACTATTTATTTATTTGCTTAGAGTCTCAAAATGCTAATTTTTCTGCTGTAAAAAATACGCGCGGAATTAATGGGTTTGTTGCATATGGCTCTCGTTACCAAATTGTGCCAGACAGCCTTATACAGCAACTTAAATGTGAGCGAACAGAGTCTGCTGAGTCAACTTTACCAAAAGTAGGCGACACAGTAAGCGTACATAACCACGCATTTAACAATATTACTGCAATATACAAAGAGCCTGATGGCGACATGCGCAGTATTTTGCTGATTAACTTACTTAATCAAAAAGTAGAAGTAAGTGTAGATAATAAAGATATTAAACAGTAGCAAGTGCGCAGCAACACCCTTTACATAAAAATTGGTATACATATCAGTACGTAGGAACTGCAACCTAGGGGCGGAAGCGTGCCCGAAGGGCTAGACAAGCAAAAAATTTTGCTTTCAAGCTGGAGCGAGAGGAGCTCTGCGACGAACTGGAACGTGGAGCGTGC
>NZ_LKDV01000043.1:0-30073 GCF_001401875.1 Pseudoalteromonas sp. P1-13-1a
CCATCGGCTTGCACTTCGGTCGTAATGGTTTGTGGGTTACCCGCTTCATCCGTTACGGTGATTGTAACAACCGTGCCCTCTGGCTCGCCGGTTACTGTACCTGAAATAGTCGGTGTGGTGTCATTAGTGTCACCCACTGGGTTTACCGATAAGGTTGGTGCCGTGGTATCTATAACGCCAGTGGTTGTAGCTGAGGCTTCATTACCCGCTGCATCTATGGCTGTTGCCGTTATTGTGAACTCTCCCTCAGCTATAGGGGCTGTAGCTCCTACTTGCCAAGATCCATCCTCTACAACGACTGCTATCAGGGTTTGCGAGTCACCATTTGAGTCTGTTACTAATACAGTGATCGAGCTACCAGGCTCAACATCCGTTGTGGTACCACTAAATACAGGGGTTGAATCGCTAGAGTCAGTAAAATCATTTACACTGATAGTAGGTGCAGTTAAATCTATAGTGCCCGTTTGTGAGTCTTGCGCACTATTACCTGCACTATCACTTACATTTGCCACCACACTAAACTCACCCTCAGCTAATGCTTGTGGGACATCTATACTCCATGTGCCATCACCATTTATAGCCGTTATAAATTGCTGCTCAGTCCCTGCACTATCTGTAACAATCACAGTAACCACACTACCCGCTGCTAAACCTTGTGTAGAGCCGCTTATAGTAGGCGTTGTATCGTTTGTATCATCAATATTAGCTATAGTTACGGTAGGTGCGGTTAGATCTATGGTGCCAGTAACCGTTGCTGTACTGCTATTACCAGCTTCGTCACTTACACTAGCAGTAACTGTAAAGTCACCTTCGCTAAGCTCATTAAGTATATCGGCGCTATAGCTTCCATCCGCATTAGTTACTGCAGTAATCGTTTGCTGATTTCCGTCACTATCGGTTATTAATAAAGTGACCTCAGTACCTTGAGGAACATCTACTACGCTACCTGTAACACTCGGTGTTGTATCATTGGTGTCTGCAATTGGGTTAATAGTAATTGCCGGATCAGTTAAATCAATTTCACCTACTTCAGTAGCTGAGGCTGTGTTGCCAGCTGCATCGGTTACTGTTGCAACCACCGTAAATTGACCTTCTACCAACTCATCGGTTGCTTCGATTGACCATGTACCATCAGCATTTGTTGTAACTTGCACCGTTTCTGTTGCGCCGTCACTGCCTGTAAAGGTCACTGTAACCACCGCCCCTGCATCAACATCTTGCGTAGTACCGCTAATTGTTGGCGTAGTATCATTTGTATCAATAATAAAATTAATACTTACGGTCAAATCTACATTACCAACCGTACTTGCTTGTGCCTCATTGCCCGCATCGTCTATAACAGCTGCAACGACAGTAAAATCCCCTTCAGGCAGAGGTTCAGTAACTTGAGCGCTCCAAGAACCATCCTCTTGAGTGACGGCTAAAAGGTTAAACGTACTGCCATCACTTGCAGTAATAGTTAGGGTTATAGTGGTACCAGCAGGCACGTTACCAGTATTACCACTTAAAAATGGCGTGGTATCGTTTGTATCGGCAATAGAATCAATTTGAATAGAAATAGGGGCAAATGTAACTTCACCACTTGTTTGTGCTGATGCTTCATTACCTGCAGGGTCACTCACTGTTGCGGTAACATTAAAATCTCCGCCAGGAATAGCGTTAGGCGATTCAACACTCCACGTGCCATCAGCCTCAAGCGTGGTTGTTAAGGTTTGTACATTACCATCGCTATCGGTTACTAAAACCGTAATTACAGAGCCCTCTGGTGCTCCTTCAACACGTCCTACAAAAGTAGGCGTTGTATCATTAGTGTCTGCAATAGCTGTAACTGTTATCTCAGGGCTAGTTAAGTCAACTAGCCCTTGCTCTACAGCTTGTGCTTCATTACCCGCAGTGTCAGTTACGGTTGCATTAACTTCAAACTCACCTTGCGCTAAAGGGGTAGAAACACTTACAGACCAGCTGCCGTCATCATTTGTTTGCGTTAACAGCGTTTGAGTTTGGCCATTAATATCGGTAATAACTACGCTAATCACAGAGCCTGCCGGCACATCCTGCGCAGAACCTGTAATAACAGGGGTTGTGTCTTGTGTATCGGCAATTGCGTCAATTTCCACGATGGGCGCTGTTAAGTCTATAGTACCGGCATCACTAGCAAGTGCTTGGTTACCAACGCTATCACTCACTTGCGCATCAACAGTAAAGTTACCCTCAGGTAATGCCACACCGACATCTACAGACCAGCTACCATCTTCATTGGTAATAGCTGTTAAAAGCTGTACTTCACCTGTACTATCGGTCACTGTTATTGTTACTTCAGTTCCCTGCGGTACACCCGTTGTAGTACCCGTTAATGGCGGAGTCGCATTATTAGTTTCGTCCGCTACTGTAACTGTAATTTCTGGCGCAGTTAAATCTACACTCGCAACGGCTTGATCAATTGCCTGGTTTCCAGCAGCATCAACAGCCACAGCGTTAACATTAAACTCCCCTTCCGCTAAAGGCGATGTAGTTGTAATACTCCAGTTACCTTGTGCATCAATTTGAGTAACAATCGTTTGTTGTGTCCCAGTGCTATCAGTAAGAGTTACCGAAACGTTATCGCCGGTATTCAGACCCGCTACTGACCCCGTAACCGTCACAGTTTGAGATGCAGAGTCTGCAACAGGATCAATATTAATGACTGGGGCGGTGGTATCTATTTCAATAGAAATAGCATCGTTAAACGCATTACCATCAGGGTCTGTTGCCTCTACAACAACGCTAACAGGCCCATCAGCTATAGGGTTAGGTAATGTAATTTCAAACGTGCCGTCAGGGCCAATAACTGCGCTTACTACTTGGGAGTTACCATTTTCATCTGTCACAGTAATGTTGACAGTTTCACCCACTAAATTTTCACTAGTACCGCTAATGGTCGGCTGAGAAGAGTTTGTTAACCCCACCTCATTTAATGATATTGATGCAGTATCATCAGGTACAACCCCATCAGTGGTATCTCTGATATTTACCGCCTCTGTAGAATTAGGATCAAAGCTTGAATCAAACGCGACACTGTTAGGATTAACTCCCTCAGAAATACGCGTCAGCTGAACAAATGAGCTTCCTCCACCCGAGCCCGCGCCACCAGCACCACCTGCGGCCGTTGCTTCTAAATTATCGAGAATATCGCCATCACCCTCTAACGCATCTAAAAAATCAGTCACATCAGAGTTAGCCGCCGTTTGCCCCTCGTTATTATCATTTTGTTCTAAGCTTGCAATAGCCGCATCTAAGCTTTCGTCAAACACGGTAGTTTCGCTGCTATCGCGGGTTTCTTGGGCTAATAAATCAGGGGTAATTTTTACGTTTTGATTAGCAGGAATGGACAGGGTTTCTCCTTGCACATCAATGGTTAGCGATGAATTATCGGCGGTAACCACCAAATCACCAACAGTAATAGTATCGCCCACTTCAAGTGGCTTAATTGTGCCATCTTCTAAAACAACACCAGCAGACCCTTTTAAGTCTATTACTAATAATTGATTAGATTCCATTTCACTTACCTCAAACATAAGAATTAAAAACTATTAATTAAAATGTAGAACAGCAAAACGTATTAGGTACTGTACTCAAGTACAGTTTTTAAAAAATATTAAAAATAAAAAAGTGGTAGATAATAATTTTTATGCTAGCCGAAACGATTATTTGCGAAATATGCATTTATTGACTAAACCATAGGGTAGGTATTGATGGCCTAAGTAACCCCTAAGAGGAAGAAATGATTACAAAAAATACTTTACTAAAGCAAAAAGGAAAGCTGCTTATAGGCTTAACGCTAAGTGCGCTTGGCGCAACGAATATAGTGCACGCCGATGACAGCTCCGTAGCACCCCTTACATACGTTACCAGTAAAGCAATTGAAAATAATCCAGAGGTACAGCAAGCGTGGCACACATTTAAGTCATCAATTTATGGCGTAGATGCAGCACGCTCGGGCTACTTGCCCAGCGTTGACGTTTCTGCCAGCGCAGGCTATGAACGCCGAAACTACGGTACTGAAGACGAATACAACCGCAACACAGCAGAACTAAGCGTTACTCAAATGCTTTACGACGGATTTAGAACATCTAACACCGTTGAAAGGTTTGAGCGTATTCAGCTCATTCGGTATTTTGAATTACTCTCACAAACAGAGCAAACAGCGTTAGATGCATCTATTGCATTTTTAGACGTACAAAAATTTAAAGAGCTTGTGACGCTCGCTGAAGAAAACCTGCAAGAACACGAGTCTGTATACCAACAAATTGAACAAAGTGTAGGAGCTGGTGTTGCCCGAGCAGCTGATTTAGAGCAAATTAGTGGGCGCTTATCGCTAGCACAATCTAATGTATTAACCGAGTACGCTAACCTGCACGATGTAACAGCACGTTATTTAAGAGTGGTTGGCGAGCTGCCCGTAAACGATATAAAACAAGCTAAGTTAGATGAGCAAAATGTGCCCATCTCTATTAATCAGGCACTTGATATAGCCTACAAAAATAGCCCTGCCTTTTACGCATCGCTTTATAATATAGAGGCACAAGAAGCCAATGCCCGAGCACAAAAGGCAGCCTTTCATCCAAACGTAGACCTATCAGCCCGTTACGGTACACAAGACAGGGATGAGCTAGGCCTAAACGAGACCAGAACCGAAGCCCGTGTTGGTATAGACATAACCTATAACTTGTATAACGGTGGCCTAGATAGCGCCAACCTTGAACAAGCATACCAAGATGTAAATATTGCCAAGTATCAACGCGATCAAGCTTGTGTTGATATTCGTCAAAGCCTACAAATTGCCTATCATAATGTGAGCAATATAGAGCAAAAGCTACCTACACTAGAAAGCTATAAAAATTCTTCAAACAGAGTAAAAATAGCTTATCGAGACCAATTTGATATTGGCCAGCGCACCTTACTTGACGTACTTGACGCAGAAAATGAAGCGTTTCAATCTAACCGCTCTTATATCGTTGCTCAATACGATAGACAAACAGCCATTTTAACTATGCTTAACGAGATGGGTAAACTACTACCTGCGCTAAATGTTATGTCTGACAAGTACCCAACATTAACAGAGTTAACAGACGATCCAATTGTGCATAACGCACAAAATATATGCCCTAGTTACGATGTAGCTGCTACGTTTAAACGCAAAGCTTTTTTACAAAAGAAAGCCGAGCAGGATAACGCCTACATGAGCGTTACAGCGATGCCTAGATATTTAGAGATACCCGCAGAAACCCCTAGTTTTGCAGATGACGATAATGATGGCGTTCCTAATGAGCAAGACACTTGTCCAAGCACACCAGCGGGAACAAATGTAGATTTATCTGGGTGTACTTTATATGACCAAACAACTGATTCTGTCGAAATAGGTATTCCCTTTTCAGCTGACTCTAGCCAAGTGCGCTCAGAGTACATGCAGGAGGTAGAAAAGCTTGCTGAGTTTTTAAAAAATAACCCAGATAAAAAAGTAGAAATCCAAGGCCATGCCTCATTAGACGGTGATAAAAAATACAACCGTAAACTTTCTGAGCAACGCGCATTTGCCGTTGCACGATTACTTATTGAGCAATTTGGTATAGCACCTAATCGTGTTAAATCGTTTGGTTATGGTATTGACCAGCCTCGCATTAATGAAATTTCAGTGCGTGCTAATGCGGCAAACCGCCGTATCGAGGCGGTGATTACCGATAGTTAAGGGGTACCAAAAAACAAATTTAAAATGTTTTACATAACATTGGATGGTATATGGAATTAAATGATGTACTTGATCATGGTGGCGCACTCGTTGATTGCCTAGCAGTATTGTGCCGCTTTCATGATAAAGATTTTTCGAGGGAGGCCCTATTAAACGGCCTCCCATTAACAGATGGAAATTTAACACCTTCAGGGTTTGCTCGCGCAGCAAAACGCGTGGGCTTTAAATCAAAAGTAGTAAACAAACCTCTCAACCAGATTAATACAGCTTTACTACCTGCCATTATTATTTTAAATAATAATCAAGCCTGTGTAGTAACCGCTATTGATCACAAAAACAATACAGCGCAGGTTATTTATCCTGAGCTAACTGAGTCTGTTGTAGAAGAAAGCCTTGATCAGTTAATTGAAAAATCAACAGGTTTAATTATTTATACTCACCCAGAGTTTATGTTTGATGAACGCTCGCCAGTGCTCGAAAAGCTCTCTAAAGACGGGTGGTTTTGGGGCGTCATAAAAGAATGCCGTTCATTGTACAAAGACGTCATTATATCGGCGATTGCATTAGGCGTCCTCTCTGTTGCCATGCCCTTATTCGTAATGAATGTATATGACCGGGTAGTCCCTAATCACGCTACCGAAACCCTTTGGGTTTTAGCCATAGGTATTTTAATAGCGCTGACCGCCGACTTTGTATTGCGCTTAGTGCGTAGCTACTTTGTTGAGCTTGCGGCAAGTCGTATTGATGTAAAAGTGTCGGCAGTTATTATGGAGCGTGTACTAGGTATGAAGCTTAAAAATAGGCCTTCATCAGCTGGGTCATTTGCTAGTAACATACAATCGTTTGAAGCCGTACGTAACTTTTTTAGCTCAATAACCTTGGTTGCGCTGGTTGATTTACCCTTTGTTGCAATATACCTCATTGTTATTGCAATAATAGGTGTACCACTAAGCTTACCCATTATTGCAGGTGCCCTAATACTTTTAAGTTATGGTATAGCGGCACATAGAAAACTAGAAGCGCTTTCAGAGCAAACCATGAAAGCAAGCTCAATGCGCAACTCTATACTTGTAGAAAGCTTAACCAATATTGAAGATGTAAAAAGTTTTCACAGTGAATGTAAAACCCAATCGACATGGGAAAAGTCGACTATTTATATTGCTCAGGTTAATGCACAAAGTCGCTTAATCTCAAGTTCAATCTCCAATAGTGCAGCATGGATACAGCAATGCGTTGGCGTGATCATTATGATCATAGGTGTTCATCTCGTTATAGAGGGCGAGCTCACTCAAGGGGGGTTAATCGCCGCTTACTTACTTTCATCGCGGGCAATGGGGCCACTTGGTCAATGTGCCGCCGTACTTGCGCAATATCATCATGCCGCCATCGCTATGCAATCACTTAACGAAATAATGGAAAAAGACGTTGAGCGCCCGCCAAATAAACATTGGTTAAGCCATCCTGTATTAAACGGAGACATAGAATTTAAAGACGTATGTTTTAAATATGAAGACGACGCAGGCGAAGCACTTAGTAATATTAGTTTTAAAATTAAAGCAGGCGAAAAAGTCGCTATTTTGGGGCGCAATGGCTCGGGTAAAAGCACCCTCGAAAAACTTATTCTAGGCCTTTACGACCCAACCGCAGGCTCCGTAATGGTTGATAACAATAATATACAACAAATAGACCCCGCAGAACTTCGCCATAACATAGGGTATGTGCCACAAAATATAGCGCTGTTTTTTGGTAGCTTAAAAGACAACCTCACTATTAGTGCGTGGCACGCTAAAGATGAACAAATTATTAGTGCATGCGAAAAAAGCCAGTTATTCGAGTTAATAAACTCTCACCCAGATGGGTTTGACCTGCAAGTTGGTGAGCAAGGTCGCCTGCTATCTGGCGGCCAAAAACAAGCTATAGGTATAGCGCGTGCTCTAATAAATGACCCGCCTATAATGCTGTTAGATGAGCCTACCTCATCGCTTGATCACAATAGTGAAAATAAAATTATTCAAAACTTAAAAACCGCCACTCAAGATAAAACTTTAATTGTAGTCACTCACCGATCATCTTTACTTACACTAGTTGATCGCATCATCGTACTCGATAACGGAAAAATAGTTGCCGATGGACCTAAACAAACAGTCATCGCGGCACTAAATAATCAAACCGTGGAGCAAGCATCATGAGTGACAATAAAAAGCCACTAGAGCAGCGCTCTTTTGAATCGGTAAGTAAAGCCATAGAAGCCCGTAAAAAAGGTAAGCCATCAATCTTCAATCGCTTATTTAAAGGTTGGCTTTCGCCTCCTGAATCGCAAGATTGGGTGGTCGATGCACAATGGGAAAAAATGCAGCAAGAGCCTGCCAGCGCACGTTTTTTATTATATCTCATTTGCATTGCATTTATTTTGCTTACAGTTTGGGCAGGCTTTGCACCCCTTGATGAGGTAGCCCGTGGTGAAGGCCGCGTTATCCCATCAAATAAATTACAGCTAGTGCAATCTTACGATGGCGGCATGGTAGAAAAAATAAATATTAGAGAAGGACAAATTGTTGAAGAAGGTGACGTATTAATAAAAATTGACCCCACGCGGTTTATTTCAAGCTTTAGAGAAAACCAATCTAAAGTGCAATCACTCACCGCTAAAGTAGCCAGATTACAGGCACTTACCAGAAAAGAAGAGCTTGTTTTTCCTGATGAGCTGGTTAAGCAGGTTCCCGAGGCGGTCGCGCATGAGCGCTCAATATATTTAAGCAACCGCCAAGAACTAGAGCAACAAGTGGCAATTCATAAACGCCAGCTTGAACAACGCAGACAAGATCATATTGAGGCAAAAGCTGCTTTGCAACAGCATACAAGCGCTTTAAGGCTAACTAACAGAGAGCTGCAAGTGACCCGTCCATTGCTAAAAACAGGCGCAGTGTCTGATATAGACATCATTAGGTTAGAGCGTGAAATAGTTGATTTAAATGGCGAAATTAACCGCACTAAAGCCGTTATCAACCGCAGCTTATCGGCTATCAACGAAGCTAAAAACAAAGTTACCGAAGTTGAGCTGGCAATGATCAACCGCTGGAACAACGAGCTTTCAGAGGCACTGCTGCGTTTAGAGTCAATAAAAGAAACCGAATCAGGGCTTGCCGACAAAGTAGCTCAAACTGAAATTAAATCGCCTGTTAAAGGCACGGTACAACGTTTATTGGTTAATACCGTAGGGGGCATTTTACAACCCGGCAGCGACGTTTTAGAAATAGTTCCTTTGGACGATCAACTTATTGTTGAGGCAAAAATACCGCCAAAAGATATAGCCTTTTTACGCCCAGGGCAGCCCGCTATGATTAAATTTAGCGCCTACGATTTCGCTGTATATGGCGGACTAGAAGCCGAGGTTCTGCATATAAGTGCAGATACAATTACCGACGATAGAGAAAATACGTTTTATTTAGTGCAATTAAAAACCACTAAAAATAACTTTTCAGAAGAGTTGACTATAATTCCAGGGATGACCACACAAGTGGATATTATCACTGGTAAAAAAACCGTCTTGGAATATTTACTTAAGCCCGTACTCAGAGCTACATCGCAAGCAATGACTGAACGCTAAACTGAATTTATTGGAGTAAATGAATGCGTCAAAGTATATTTATTACACAACCAGAACTAGAATCAAGCCACTGGCGAAGTGCGTTTGCAGGTTGTGTAATATGCACCAAAGAACCAAAGCAAATTAATACCTCGAGTATTATATGGATTTTGGCGGGCACTTCGGGATGGCTTGAACTAGTAAAAAAATACGCACAAAAACGCTTACCGGTTATTGTAATGACCACAAACTTAGAAATAGAGGAGCTTAGAGCAGCCCTGCAAGCCGGAGCAAGAGGCTATGTAGAAGCACTTGCATCTAAAGTAATATTGCAACAAGTGCTTGAAACTATATGCTCAGGCGGCCTGTGGTTACCTGGGCAACTGCTGTCTAATATTGTTGGGGCACTAAGCCAGCAGCAAATAAATTACACCCATGCGTGCGATATCCAAAGCTTAACTAAACGCGAGCGCCAAGTGGTTGATATAGTTATAACAGGGGCCACCAATAAACAAGCCGCTGAGGCACTTAATATTACAGAGCGCACAATTAAAGAACATATGAGTTCAATTTTCACTAAGCTAAAAGTACGCGACCGAATACAGCTTATGTTAGCGGTAAAAGGTAACTGAACACGGCAGATAGGTTAATACTTTTAGTATTTAATTATTTGTTACCAATATTCACCCCTCTTTTATGATTAAAGAGTCGCTTTACGACTCTTTAATCACACCATCAAAACCCAGGTTCACTAAGGTATCAATATCGTCTTGGCTTGTTACGCCCTGCGCTACGACCTTAATACCAATTGAGTGAGCCAACGTACACACACCACGTAAGAAGGTTTGGTTGTCTTGGCTGTAACTAATGTTATGCGCGTAAATGCTGTCTATTTTAAGCATTTCTAAACCAAACTCTTGAATGTTCTTAATCTTAGTAAACTCAGGCCCCACACGTTTTAGCGCTACTTTGGCGCCCATACAGCGCACCTGCTCGCAAAATTCCTTAAATATATCTTTTTCGTTTACGACAATGTTTTCGCGTATATCAAAACATATATTTTTTGCCAAATCAGGAAAGGCAGACACATAGGTTAATACCGAAGCAAGCGCGGTATCATCCATTAATGTTTGCGCCGAAAGTTCTACAGCAATTAATTCATTAGGCGGCGCTTCACCATACTGTTTAACAATTTGCTTAATTAAGCTCCAATCCAAACGCGCTAATAGGTTTAAGCGGTTAGCCCATTGATAGTAATAGCTAGATTTATAATGTTGGCCGCCAAACTCTAAACTTAAGCTAAGTTGATGCTGCAACAAAGTGTCATTAAAGCCCATAATTTCTAAACAATTTAACTGAATAGTTTTTTGCTCAAGTGCGTCTTCAATAGCCTTTTTCCAGCCAGTAGAATCATCAAAAATTTCACTCTTTTGTTTATTATCAATGACTTTTGCTTGCACCCCAGGTTTGTTACCTGCTGTTTTTAATAAACCATCTACGCGGCGTAATAAATCAAAGCGTGTGTCGTTTTTTTCTATGTAGGTACAGCTATGTACAATAGCCAAATCAATGTTTTTGTATTCATCAACAATCGATTTATGTAGTACGGTTATTTGCTCGCTAAGCGCCTGTATATCGTCAGTATCACTAAACAACACGGTAAAATCGGTATGCGATATACGGGCAATATAGTTCTCTGAAAAGTGTGCCTGATTAGATTCTAAAAACTGCGTAAGCACCTGAGAAAAACGGCGTAAAAAGTTAACCATTTCTACACGGCTCACCGATTCACTTATTTCATCTAGATTAACGACCCTAAATAAAAACAAAGCACCATGGGCATGATCTTTCACTTTTTGTAAATGGGCTTCTAATGTGGCACTAAAATATTCTCGGTTGGCAAGCCCTGTAAGCTCATCGTGCTGCGCTTTAAATCGCAGTTCTTCTAAGCGTTTATTGTCTTCTTTTATTATGCGGCTAAAGCGGGTAGATAATAAATTCATCGACTGCACAAGGCGTGCAAATTCAAAGGTTTTTGGCACTTTTGATTTAATAAAGCGCTTATCGCCAAAGGCATTAGCTTGATACACCACATCATCAAGTGGCGTTAAAATTTTGCGTAGTAAATACGCACTTATTGCACAGGCAAAAAAAGCAACCACTAAAAAACTAAAAAACAATTTAAGCGCGCTTTCCCACAGTGCTTGCTCAGCATATTGGCTGTGGCTTTCAACAAACAAAGTACCAAATTGCTGCCAACCGTTATTAACTTGCCCAACACCTGGTTGTACATTAAGACCATATATCGCCCTAAACCAAGCCGGTGCAGTATTTTCCAACGTATCAGTAAATACGCGCTTTACAATAACCTCACCATTAGGGTCTTGCAGCTCTATACGTTTGTAGTGACCGGTATCAAACGTGGCTGACACTAAAAGCTCAAGCTCTACAGGGTCTTTTTCAAGCTGGCTGATCATCAACGCTAAGGAGCTAGCATTATCAACATTTTTTAAATACAGTTGAGTAGAGAAGTAGTTTTTAGCTGAGTTAGTACTTATTAACACACTACTTATAAAGCCCACAAAAATCACCACCAGCAAGGCGATCCACAGCTCTTGCCTAAGAGTGATTTTTCTTTTTTTGAAAAACTTAAATAAAGAAAATGACGCCATTACCACATAACCCCTTCTTGTGATGTCTGCTCCAAAATTTTACGCCAGCGCGATAGCCTTGCTGTTGGGCTGGCTACACTTTTCGTCGAGTTATTTGCCCATAAACCTTGGCTGTTAAAACTAAATACAGGGCTTAAATCAACACGCTTTGCAGCAGGTAGCACTTTTGTTATTAAACTATCTAAAATAAGCGGCTGAGCATTAGGCGTAGCAAAGTAACCTAACACCATGTGTGCTTGTGTTTTGTTTGTACCGGCAAGCTTCGCTTTTACGTATATAAGCCTAAGTTTGTCGTCGCTCACACCTAAGGCACGTAAGCTAATATATTTTGCAATGGCATAATCTTCGCAATCGCCTAAGCCACGCCCAAGCGTTTCTAATGGCGTAGCCCAATAGTCATTTTGCTTCCAAAGTTGTATATCGGTTTGGTAACGCAGATTACGAGCAAAAAAGTTGTTTACTATAAGTATTTGCTGTTGTTCTGGTTTATTTTGTGTTTGTACCAACATTCTTTGCCAATTGCGTGCAACAGTCACTCGTGCAGGGCCATACTTTTGCCCCATTAATTCTATAAAGGTATTAAATTGAATAGTTAAACGACTCGCAAACACGCCGCTTGAGAGTAAAAAAAATAGCAGTAGATAGCGCAAATTGCTTTTGCACCAAAAAAATAATTTATTGCAGGAAAAAGTGGGCCTAAGTGTCATTCACAACCCAGCAAAAGAAAAATTAAAAACATACACCAAACGCTACACTACTTGTTCAAATATTATTCGTAACAACAGCATAGCACTCAATATAAAAGGATGAGATATTTTGTATGTGTTTTTTTATGAGATTTAAATTTTAGCGAGACAATATAAGTTTTGCTCAATACATTAACTCACGTAATTATTCGTCGTAGCGTTTATAGTTGATTTATTAAATCAAAGATTTACAAAAAAACGCGTTAAACTTTCCCGCAAATAGTAAAGTTATGCGTATATTCCACACGGTTAACGCTAAGCCAGCTACTGAGTTAGCAACTTGGTATCGCTTTATAACTTAAAGTAGTGGTCAATTACCTAATAGTAGGTCACTTTTTTAACTTCACGCGGCTTAATTTCGCCTATGTATAAGTCATGCACGCGCTTCATGTTTAGCTCAAGCTCCGTCACGTACACATCGTCAACTGAGTAGGTTTTAATTATTTGTGCCCCTTTAATTATGCCCTGTACTTTACTTTCCATGTAATCGTTTTGAGCAATTGCACCTGCTACAGACGTGCCCGCTGTGATTTTTTGCCCATAAACTTGTTCAGTCAGTTCGCGGTATGCCTCAAGCTTAGAGGCTTTAATTGCCATTAATTGCTTTTGTGATTTATTAGCGCCTTGCTGCAAGCTAATAGGTGCATAACCCACCGCTTTAAGAATGGGATAATTATTTGGCTCTACATATGTGTACTCAACATGTTTATCAAACACATTGCTACAGCCGGCAAGGCCAAGGCTTGCTAAAGTAAGTAATATAATTGCACGCATTTATTTGCACCCTTTAAACTAATTACAAAAATAAATGCAGGTTTAATGCCATTAATTGCCTACAAGCTCACATAGAGTATTAATATTGGTGCACTCCTTGCTTAGCTAAAGCGTAATTAACTAATTTGATGTGGAGTACCAGTATGAACACGTTTTTATCGTCACTATTTGTAGGTGTCACTAGTGCTGCTTTATTAACGTTTTCTGCCAGTACTTACGCACAATGGTTTGAATCTACCGGCCATGCACAAATACAAAATGGCGACATTAGCAGCGCTAAATCAGCCGCGATAAAAGATGCAATTACACAGGCATTAGTATTTTCTGGCGCACGGGTTAGCTCAGTGCAAACCTTGGTAGACGGCGTATTGACGCAAGATCAACTTAAAATTAGTAGCCACGGCGAAATCCAAAAAATAGAGCTGGTGAGCGAGCAACGCCAAAACGAGCAGTTTGCCATTACCCTTAGGCTTGATGTATTTGCTCAAACAGAGCAATGCCCACAAAGTAACTTTAATAAATTTGTTGCTGTAACCCAAAGCCAGCTTGTTCATCGAGAGCACGCCTTAATGGGTCAAATATTTGACGTAAATAAAGCCATTAGTAAAAAGTTATTTAGTGCTTTGCAAAGCACAAAAATGAGCGCCCTACCCGTTGCTTACTACAACAAAGCCATTAATGTAGATAATTACTTTAATCAGCAACACGACTATTCAAATGCACAACTAGAAGAGCTTTCAGCCAGAAGCAACGCGCAATATGTTTTATTAAGCCAAATAACCAATTTAGCGCCAAGCGATAAACTCAATAACGACTACGCCTTTTGGCAAGACGAAACCTACCAGCGCAGCTATGCTATTGAGTTTATGTTGTTTGATGGCACTACGTACGAGCAATTATGGCAAAACAGCTATCATACCCAAGCGGTATGGCCATTCGAAAAAACAGCCATAGTTGATGTAAATAGTGATAGGTTTTGGCAATCACCTTTTGGGCAAAGTATTAATGATATAAATCAAACGGCCAGTTACGATATACAGGCAGCCATGGCGTGTTTTCCTACTAAGGGAAAAATAATGCACATGGAAAACAATAAATTAGTGATAAACCTAGGCAAAGATCATGGCCTTAAAAAAGGCCAACTATTAAGCATTGCGCACCATAACTACTTAACCGATGCACAAGGCAATACCATGCCGCATACCATTACCACGCTTAACACCATTATGGTTGAGCAGCTTTATAAACAAAGTGCCATTGCTGTAAGCCTTAACGATAAACCACTACCTGGGGTACAAATAAACGACGTGGTAGAAATTGTAAGCCAAGACGGTAAATAGGGCGTGTTAACCTTTGGTGATTTAATTTGCAGCCGTGTGTTTGGTTTTTAGGCAAGGCAGAGCCTATGAAGTGTGGTTATTCCCCATAAATAGGCGATAACGTAGCATAAAGACCAAACATGCGCTGCCCAACGGGTTCTTTTTAGGGACGATTAACTCCTTGTTGTTCGCTTTTTACTTAGCCCACTAGGTTACAAACCTCACGCCGCGATTTAATCGCCCCTAGATTGAACAAATTTCAATCCACAAAGGTCAACACGCCCTGAGCGCTCGCTTTAAATTTGGGTGCTCTGCTAACCATTGCGCTAATTGCTCTACGCCCGCTAAATGCGGATAATGTTTTCTGCAAGCAAATACCACATTACGTTGCTGATTAGGAAAAATAGGTAAATAATCAATCCCTACACGCGGTGTACATGCAAGCCTAGGTACAAATGTCACCCCATCATTTATAGCCACCAGCGCCAGTAAGGTTTCTAAACTATTGCCCTGATATTGGTTTGACACATCCACCCCCGCAGCAAAACAAAACTTTTGGGCTTGATCTTTAAAGCAATGACCATCACTTAACATTAATAGGCTACAACTTTGCAGGTCGCTCAGCGCTACTTTTTTACGGTTAGATAACGGGTTATCGGTTGAAACAGCAACCACAAAATCTTCTTTGTACACATTAACCGTATGGTAGTTTTTAAGCTCTGGAACGTCAGCTAGAATTGCAAAGTCGAGCTCGCCGTTGTCAAGCGCCTCTAACATAGTTGCTGTTTGCATTTCTATAAACGAAAAGTGGCTATCGCTAAACGCCGCTTTCATAGAGGTTAGTAAAGCGCTAAGTAAATACGGTGCAATAGTAGGAATAATGCCAATTCTTAGCTTACCTTGCAGCGGCCCGTTTGAAGTAGCTGCCAGCTCTTTTAAGATTTCTGTTTGTTCTAAAATAACGTTTATTTGTGTCAACAAACGTTCACCTTGCGCTGTTAATGTAACCTGCTTCGTTGAGCGGTCAAATAAAACAACACCAAGCTCTTGCTCAAGCTTTTTTACTTGCCCACTTAATGTAGGCTGGCTAACAAAGCACGCATCGGCCGCTTTGCGAAAATGCTTATGGTGCGCTATTGCTTTTACATACTCTAAATCTTTTAAGTTCAAATTCATCTCCACCTGATAGGCTACACCTATTAGTTTAATACAAACAAACGATTGGAACTATATTTAAATTCTCGCCATAATGGCTCCAACAAATCAAGAGGAACAAACTATGTTAAAGAATATTGAAGGTCAAACAATCCCAAGCGTTACATTTGCAACACGTCAAAACGACGAATGGAAATCAGTAACTACAGATGAAATTTTTACAGGCAGAACCGTTGTTGTGTTTTCACTACCGGGCGCGTTTACCCCAACCTGTTCATCAACTCACTTACCACGCTACAACGAGTTAGCTGGTGTTCTTAAGCAAAATGGCGTTGATGAAATTGTATGTGTATCAGTAAACGATACATTTGTAATGAACGCATGGGCAGAGCATCAAGAAGCGCAAAACATCACATTATTACCTGATGGCAACGGCGAATTTACTGACGGTATGGGCATGTTAGTCGATAAAAACGACTTAGGCTTTGGTAAGCGCAGCTGGAGATACTCTATGCTAGTGAAAGATGGCGTTATCGACAAAATGTTCATTGAACCAGATTTACCAGGCGACCCGTTTGAAGTTTCTGATGCAGACACAATGCTTGACTACATCAACCCAAAACAAACCAAGCCAGAGCCAGTTACCGTATTTTCTAAGCCTGGTTGCCCTTTCTGTAAAAAAGCAAAAGAGCTACTAACAGAAAAAGGCTACGCATTTGAAGAAGTTGTTATGGGTGCAGGCGCTACATTAACAAGCCTTAAAGCAATCACTGGCCGTGATACCGTTCCACAAATATTTATTGGTGGACAACACATTGGCGGCTCAGACGAGTTAGAAAAATACTTTGCTTAATTAAGTAAAAAATAGCAGGGGCGTAAAAGCCCCTCTATATCAATCTCATCGCTCAGATTGAAAATAATAAAGGATACCACTATGAAAGAATTGCAAACCGATGTTGTTGTTATAGGTGCAGGTACTGCAGGCTTAAGCGCATACCGTAACGCAAAACAATTCACCCCTAACGTTTTAATGATTGAATCAGGTCCCTACGGTACTACCTGTGCACGCGTTGGTTGTATGCCAAGTAAATTACTGATTGCCGCAGCCGAAGCCGCGCATTCAATTGAAATGGCACCTGCATTTGGTGTACATAGCTCAAAGCCACGAATAGACGGCAAAGCAGTTATGGCACGTGTTAAAAGCGAACGAGACCGCTTTGCAGGATTCGTAGTAGAAGCCGTAGATGACATACCTGATGAAGATAAAATTCGGGGTTACGCTAAATTTTTAGACGCCAACCGCGTACAAATTGACGATGACATCATTATAACCGCTAAACGTTTTGTTATTGCTACGGGTTCGCGCCCATCATACCCTGGCGTGTTTAATAACTTTGGCGACAAACTAATTATTAACGATGATGTATTTGACTGGGATGACCTACCAGAATCAGTAGCCGTATTTGGCCCAGGTGTAATAGGCCTAGAAATTGGCCAAGCACTGAGCCGCTTAGGCGTAAACGTAAAATTATTTGGTGTT
Organism: Pseudoalteromonas sp. P1-13-1a; assembly: GCF_001401875.1. NCBI lineage: Bacteria > Pseudomonadati > Pseudomonadota > Gammaproteobacteria > Alteromonadales > Pseudoalteromonadaceae > Pseudoalteromonas > Pseudoalteromonas sp. P1-13-1a. The sequence goes on from NZ_LKDV01000043.1 coordinate 17,518, forward strand.
GGCGGCGCGATTGGCCCACTTACCGACCCAGTCGTAAAAGACTATGCAAACACTGTTTTTGCTGAAGAATTTTTTGTAGATACCGACTCAAACGTATCTGACATGATGCAAGTTGGCGATAAAGCCCAGCTTACATACACTGATAAAGACGGTGCTAAACACACCGAGCAATTTGACTACGTACTTGCAGCCACAGGTCGAGTACCCAACGTAGACAAACTAGGGTTAGAGAATACTGGCATAGAGCTTGATGAGCGCGGCGTACCACACGCAGACCCGCACACAATGCAATGTGGTAACTCAAATATATTTATAGCGGGCGATGCCAGCAACATGATCCCCCTGCTACACGAGGCATCTGATCAAGGCACTATTGCCGGCCAAAATGCTGGGCGCTTCCCCGATGTACGCATTGGCCTTCGCCGCGCTAAAATTGCCGCCGTATTTAGTGACCCGCAAATAGCAATGGTTGGCGAAAGTTATTCGCAAATTACAGAGCGCTTAGGTGAATGTGGTTGCTTTGAAGTAGGCGAAGTGAGTTTTGAAAACCAAGGCCGCAGCCGAGTAATGCTTAAAAATAAAGGCCACATGCGCGTTTACGCAGAACAAGGCACAGGCTTATTTTTAGGTGCAGAATTTATTGGCCCACAAGCCGAACACCTTGCTCATTTATTAGCTTGGGCTGTGCAAAACAAAATGACCGTACCAGAAATGCTGGACATGCCATTTTACCACCCAGTAATTGAAGAAGGTTTACGTACTGCCCTTCGCGATTTAAATGCCAGACTTAAATTTGGTCCAGATATTATTAACAGCTGTATGGAATGTGGACCAGGCGCTTAAGTCCTATACAGCAACAAAACAAATACATACTTGCTAACAAAAAGCCAAAACAGTCGTTTTGGCTTTTTTATGTGCTTTTTTAACCCTCATACCAACTGTATTAAATTATGCGTTACTTGTAGCCACAGATAAATAAAGTAATAACAACGCATTAATTTTGATATGTACCTGTTCTACTTAAAAATTTACAACGCCGCTTACGCTTTATTTAGCACGCTAGAATGACTAAATATTTAATTAGATTGCTATAACCTCTCAAAAATCATTTTAGCTGTTACACTTATTTGATAACTCAATCACAACAAGATGGAAAAGCTATGCCCAATAACAAATTTAGACTAGTCACCCGCAGCGATTTTGACGGCTTGGTATGTGCCGTACTGCTAAAAGACTTAGACCTAATTGACGACATATTATTTGTACACCCAAAAGACATGCAAGATGGCAAAATAGACATAACTGCAAACGACATTACCACTAACCTACCCTACGTTGCAGGGTGCCACATTGCATTTGACCATCACTTAAGCGAAACCGTACGTAACGCCAGCGATATTAAAAACCACGTAATTGACCCTAAAGCCCCTTCTGCTGCACGCGTTGTTTATGATTATTATGGCGGCGCAGAAAAATTTCCAAATATCAGCACAGACATGATGGACGCGGTAGATAAAGGCGATGCCGCGCAGTTCTCAAAAGACGAAATACTCAACCCAACAGACTGGGTATTAATGAACTTTATCATGGATGCACGCACAGGCCTTGGCCGCTTCCGCGAGTTTAAAATTTCAAACTACCAATTAATGATGAAACTCATCGATGCCTGTAAAGATCAAAGCATCGAAGAGATTTTAAAAATGGAAGATGTAGCTGAACGCGTTGCGCTATATAACGAGCATAACGAAAAGGCCAAAGCGCAAATAGCACAATGTGCAACCGTGCATAAAAACCTCGTGGTACTAGATTTAACCCAAGAAGAAACCATTTACGCCACCAATCGCTTTGTTATTTACGCCCTATACCCCGACTGCAATATATCAATTCACAAAATGTGGGGCCTTAAAAAACAAAACGTAGTATTTGCCATAGGTAAATCAATCACCAACCGCAGCTCAAATACCAATGTTGGCGAGTTATGCCTTAAATACGGCGGTGGCGGCCACTTAAACGCCGGCACCTGCCAAGTAGAAACCAGCAAAGCCGAAGTGGTGCTTGGTGAGCTGATAGATAAGATTACGAGTGATGGTTAATTTTAGCTTTTAGCTTTTAGCTTTTAGCTTTTAGCTTTTAGCTTTTAGCTTTTAGCTGTCAAAATTGTAAAGCGAGTAGATTTATATTTACTCGCTTTTTATGTGTAGTTATTAAAATTACTGTTTTACTAACACTTCAACTCAGTAGTTAATAGTATCTAGTTTTTTAAGAGCGGCTTTGAGCGATAAGCGGTCATTGAGATTGGCTAAATATCGTCGCTAATTGATTTGTTAAACAGCTCTTTGCGCATATATTAATGCAAATGAGCGACGAGCACATATTGTTCTATTTAACTTCTCTTTAAAGTTTTAGAAAACTTAGTGATAGTAATGCCTTAGGTAATTTGTTAAAACTATACAAAATAGATAAATGAGCGTTAGGTCGGCAGCGGTGAGCGCACTATTAAATTGTTATGTGTTTCTAATTATTGCCTGGAGAAAGGTGTGAGTCTTGATACTGAAGATGACAAAAAAGTGAAGAAAGAAGATGATTATTGGGAATGGTTTCTTGCTGACTGGCCAGGCCTCTCTATCGGATTACTTTCAATTATGTGGTCTTTGGCAACTTCTCCAAAGTATAAACTAATAAATGGTTTCGAAAGCGTTTTAGTAAATACTCTTCCTGGTTTATTTGCGTTAATATTGCTTACTTTTGGGCTCATTGGCAGTCAAACAAAGGTTGGTAAATTTATTACATATTCTATTTGGGCAATTATTACATTCAATATCATACTCCAAATGTTTTCTGGAGGTTCAAGTGGTGACTGTAGTAGAGCAAGCCCACAGTTTTGTTAGTGTAATAAACACATAACAAGAGGAGCCTACGCTCAATCGAACTACTGTATAAAAGGCTTTGGTTGCAGCCAAAGCTTGGGCCTCACATTACCCGAACCAGGTTAGAATAATAATTAATTTATGGGTCTATTGTCCATACAAGTCGTTAAAGCAGGACAAATAACAGTTGGCTTTTGCTCATTTTAGCCAACAATTTTGCCAGTTAATTAGGTGTTAGATGAGTTATTAGCATTTTGTCGTATTTAAAGGATTTCAAATGAAACCACAAACATTAGCTATATTTATTATTGGCATAATAACAATTTCAGTATCTATTTATCTTGGTTTTACATATGAGAAATCCACTTTTATGAAATCATGCAAAATAGAAATGGCTAAACAATTTGCTAATAGTAAACTTAAAGCTAACATACAAGATGTTGAGTGGACATGTGAAACTATGTATATAAATAACGGGAAGCTTAACTAAAAGCACCATGCAAGTCGTTTAAAAGGATTAAAAACAGTTGTTTTTAATCCTTCGTTGACTATTTAATTGACTCTTTACAAGGCGTGACGAATGTCTGCTGTTGGCACTCTCCAGCCACTCGACAGCATAAAATATTGATAATAATTGATAAGGTATTTTACTGTGTCGGATGGCGCTTCGCTTATCCGACCTACGCAGGCACAAAAGAGTTACAAATATTGCATTAGGTTTTTGATTTTATTGGTAGCCCCTGCAGGAATCGAACCTGCAACTGCCCCTTAGGAGGGGGCCGTTATATCCATTTAACTAAGAGGCCGCATCGAGCTTACAGCTTACAGCTTACAGCTTACAGCTTACAGCTTACAAAAATTATAACGGCATCTTGTTTTTCATATCAAGCTAAAATTAACTTAATTGCTTGATAAATATATATCTTCTTTGTTTAACACGTACAGTGGTATGAGTTTGCGGCTGCTTGCCACAATATGTTTGCTGTGAACATTTATAACGCGGGTATTTACTGCTACGCCATTTGGGCGGTAAATTAACGTACCTGCTAATACGTAGTTAGCCATGCTGCTTTCGCTTAGCTTTTCTATATCACGAGATAACACAAAGTCGCCTCTATTTGATACATCAATGTTGTCCATGGTTTTAAAATCGACCACGCCGTAGCCAAACTTTTGCAGCTGATGAATAAACGTCTCTGCTAATTGATTACCCAACTGATTACTTTTATTAAGCGATGCGTCTAAATCGACAATGGTGGTAACCGCTATGTTGATGCTATTGTTATCGGGCGCTTCGGCTTCAAGCGTATCAACTAAATCCAGCGCCATTTGCTCTACATAGTTTGCCAATGTTTTGTGATGTTTAAGCGGTGTAAACTGCCTTGCTGTGTCGTACTCACTTTGCTGCTGCACAGATTGGTTAGCATATATTGGCGTTGGTTGGTTACTTTGCGTTACCACGGTGTAATCTGAGCGCGTGTTAATGTTTTCGTTATGCTCATTATTTTGCGTTATTGAACAGCCAGTTAATGCTAACATTGCCGTTAGCCCCGCTATAGCAGATAGTTTGTAAAACATGGTCAACCTCACTCGCTGGCTTGTTTAAGCATAATTCCGTCGGTGCGATAGCTACTGTTTAACGCATCAACCACTGATTGCGGTATAAAACCTTGCGCACTGCCCACTACTGCTTTACTTTTAATGCCCACTATTCGTGCATTTACCAGTACGCCGCCTTGGTGGCTCACAAGTGTTCCTGCTAATACGTAATTAAAGTTTTGATCTTGGTTTAGCTCTAGGTAGTCGCGGCTAAATACAAAGTCGCCTGCGGGGCTTACGCGCATATAATCGGTGGTTTTAAAATCGATAACCGGTACTCCAAAACTATGCAGTTCGTGCATAAAGCTTTCGGCTATTTGGTTACCTAACAGGCTTCCATCACTGTAATCATCATCTAAAAACACAAAGCTAGAAACGGCAAGTGGCGTTTTGTCGTTTACGTATTGCAGGTTTTCGACCATGTCTTGCATTATACCGCGCACATAATGGTTTATATTTTTGCGTTTTGCAGGGGCACTTTTAGTGTAGTTGCTTTGCTTGTTTAAATTAGACTGAAATAACGCGTCATTTGCTACAGGTGCTTTTACCGCACGTTGCTCTGAAACAAGCTGGGCTGCATTGTCTTGCTCAACTTGCTCCGGCTCTGAATGTAGCGAATTTAGCATTTGCGAACAGCCAAAGCCTAATGGCAAACATAGGGTAATTAATAGGTTTCTCATGGTGTGCTCCTGATTAATATTCGCTGCGGTACAAAGAGCCGTCGCGCTGCTGAATTTTTTCACTTCCCCACATTACATTTATAGGGATCTCTGTGCTGCCTGCCGACAATACTTGCTTGTTTTCAATATTAACGAGTCGTGCATTAACTATATACGCATGCTGTTGGCGTGTTACAGTGCCGGTGATGACTAAGTCAATATTTTGGCGATTGCGTAGTTTACTTAAGTCGCGGCTTAATATGCTGTCTGCGTTTTGCGCTAATATAAGGTTATTACCAAGGCGGTACTCAACAGTATGATAGCCAAGCTGGGTAAATTGCGTTAGTAAGCTTTCTTGAATTTGTAAGCTCAAACCCGAGGCCTGCCCTGCTACTAGCTTAGTATCTAAAGCATCGGCATAAAAAAAGCTACTCACACCAATGCGCGCATTGGCATTTAAAGCGCCATTTATATGATTAAGCTGCGAGGTTAGATTGGCTACATACTCGTTTACAGTATAGGGTGCCATTGCTGCTTTTGGCGCGTCAGTAGGTACACTCGGTTCAGGCGGTGGAACCAAATTGCAAGCAGTTAAATTTAACAATACTAAAGGCAGTAAAAGGCGCATAGTTGCCGTCCTCTTTAAAACATATCGAGGATAAAGCAATTATTATGCCTAATTAACTTTGAGGCGTTTTGACATAATAGGTTACAAAGCAGTTATTAATTTTTATTAATGACTTACATGCATCTTCAGCTGCTTTTTTTGTTTTAAACGCACCAAGCTTTAACCTATAAAATGTGTGCTGCTCAATGAGTACTTGTTCGGTATTAACTTCAAGCATATTTGGCACCGATTGATATTGTTTTACAGCCGCTTCAAGTACCGCTTTATTTTTATAAGCCCCTACTTGAACTGCAAACAGCGCATTTGGATTTATAACAGCTAAGTGATTAGCTTGCTGGGTTTGCTCTAGCTCTGGCTGCGTATTTAGTTGTTTTAATTTATCGACTGTGCGCTGTAATTCACTTTCTAGCTTTAACAGTCTTTCTAATTGAGGCTGGGTTTGTTGCCACTGCTGCGCAGACTCTTTTAGTACAGCTAAATCATCCTTTTTAATAAACACCGCCTGCTTTTGATCTGTCGCTAGTGCGTGAGCACTGTTTGCTAATGCAGAGCCTAAAACTAATGTAGCTAAAAAGTCCTTGTAGTGCAGCATAAGTATGTTGTTAATTTGGGTAAGAGTGGGCGCTATTTTAACAGCCAATCAACGCTTAGCAAGTCAGGGCTATCGAGCTATCAGCTTTAAAGTTTAATTGGCTTGTCGGTATAGTTACTTACAATGCAGTCAAGCTTATACATTTTAAATACTTCACAGTCGGCTTTGGCATTTTTAAGGCTTTTATAAGAGCCAAGCTTCAAGCGATAAAAGGTTTTATCATTTATTTTTGCGGTTTCTACGTTGGTTAATATTTTATCCCTAAATAGTGGTGCTGCTTTAGTATTCAGCTCTTGCCAAGCCTTGGCTACATCTTGCTTAGAGTCGACCGAAGCAACTTGTAATGCAAATACATGTTTAGGTGTATTAAGCTTTATTGTTTGCTTTTGATTATTGTTAGCGGCTTTATACCTTTGCTGGCGACGTGGCTTGTTACTGACTATACGCGAAGGTGTACGAGCATAGCGGCTGCTGTAGGCAGGGCTTGCATTAGATTGTGCAATCGCCTTAGAGTTTATTATATCTATATGATTAACGAGGTAAGTAATTTCTTTTTCAAGCTTTAAAATGCGCTCTATACCGGCGCGTGCTTGTTGCCATTGCATGGCGGCATCTTTTAATTGGGCCAGCTCCAGTGCCGTTATCGATACGTAATCGGGCGCGGTGTTAGGTATTTCATTATCAATAGCAGGTTTAGCTGTAGGCGTAATAGAGCACGCCGAGCCAAACGTAAGCGTAAAAAGGCATACAAAAAAGTGTTTATAATATTTTTTTAATTTAAGCATGTACCCGTTATCCTGAAAGCAGTGCCTGTGCACTTACATTTCAGTTAAACATTCTCACAAGAAAGCGTTTAACTTAGCAATTTAAACAATGAGCAATTTTTGCTCCTGCACGCTAATTGACCTACATAGGTAATAATTAACGTATCCCTTCCGTGAGTTTGGCTTTTAATACAACTTTAATGCCAATTAACATAAACTTTACAATATAAATTACGTTATGTAGATATATAACGCAAGTCAAATTCAGAACATAAATAAGCGTAGACCATTTTTACAACTAGCATGTTTAATTAACCTGAGCTCTACTTAAGAGATTAACTAACATATTGAATTAGGCTGGTATTTAAATTTACTCTATCTAGCCTGAAATTTTTAGTGAAAACAAGGCAAAATTACGTCTCAATAAGGGGCCTATTGCAAGTAAATTCAACGTAGTTAACGCTATAATAACGGCTCAAGATAGATTAATTACTTAGCGTACAGATTAGCTAGTATGCAAAATTGTAAAAGCACTATTTAAAAGCTTAGCATTTGTGTTTTTTTATAAAAAAAGGCGCCTTTAGGCGCCTTGGTCGGTGATTTAATAAAACCTAAATTAACGATTTAATAAATGTTTTTAAATCATCTGCAAACTCGTCGCGGCGCAGGGCAAACTCTATCGTTGCTTTTAAGTAGCCTATTTTGCTGCCACAATCATGGCTACGGCCTTTCATTGCGTAAGCGTCTACTTTTTCTTGCTCCATTAGCATGGCAATTGCGTCTGTAAGTTGAATTTCGTTACCAGCCCCTTGCGGCGTTTTAGCAAGCAGTGGCCAAATTTTTTCGCTTAATACATAACGCCCTACTACCGATAGGTTTGAAGGTGCTTCATCTACTGGTGGTTTTTCTACCATGTTAATAATTGGCGAGCTTTCGCCTTGGTGAAGCTCTATGTCACCTAAATCAACAACACCAAATTTGTCTACTTCGTCCATGGGTACTGGCTCAACCATAATTTGGCTGTGCTTAGTTTGTTCAAAACGGGCGATCATCTCTGCTAGGTTGTCTTTTTTAAGATCGCTCTCTACGTCATCAACAATCACATCTGGCAAAATAACCACAAAGGGTTCGTTGCCAATAATTGGCGCAGCACAATTAATTGCATGACCTAAACCTTTGGCTTCCCCTTGGCGCACGTGAATAATGGTTACATCTTTAGGGCAAATTGCCTGTACTTCGGCAAGTAATTGCCGCTTTACACGTTTTTCAAGCGTGGCTTCTAGCTCAAAGCTGGTATCAAAATGATTTTCGATAGAGTTTTTACTTGAGTGCGTTACAAGTACAATTTCTTTAACGCCTGCGGCTACCGCTTCATTTACTACATATTGAATAAGCGGACGGTCTACCACTGGAAGCATCTCTTTAGGGATGGCTTTTGTGGCAGGTAACATACGCGTTCCGAGGCCTGCTACTGGGATCACTGCTTTCATCTTGTTCTCCTTAATCTTATTATACTGAAAACGGATATTGGATTGGTTCGTGGCATTGATAGCCTACTACTTCAAAATCGTCTCGTGTTACCCATGTTTCTATATCTTCTAGTGATTTTATGTTTGGGTTAATATTTAATTGCGGTGAATCGAACGGCTCACGTTTTAACTGTACATCGCGCATCAACGGTAACTGGTTTTCGTAAATATGCGCATTAGCAATTTTATGATACGCCTTGCCTGCTTTATGGCCGGTAATTTGTGCAACCAAGGCCAGTAATACAAAACACTGAATTTGATTAAAATTAAGGCCTAGAGGTTTTACAACCCTTAATTTATGCACAATACGTTATGCAATATAGTAAAGTGTGAAGTATTTGCAATGTGCAAAATTATTTTATGCACATTTCGAAATTAATTTTAATACTCGAACAATGAACCCTTTACTAACTCTAAAATTAACTTTTATCAATTCGGATATTTATATATTCTAACTTAAAGAGTACCCAACAACCACTTATCAATTTTCGTTTTAAATTATATATTCTTAAATTAAATACAAAGTCAGAAAAGTGCCATGAGCGGACAGTGGTAACGCCCGCATTTACGGCTGGATTGGATCGCAGCGGAAAACCAGTCCGACAACACGCGTTTATTAGTTGAGAACAACACGATCTATATTCCAATTTGTATAATTGTAATCAGTAAATTTTATTGGCTCACCATATTGGATAGGATTTCTGGCCATTGCTTCAATTACCGCTCTTTTGGCACTGTCTAAGCTATCAACCCAAGCTTTAGAAAAATAACTGTTTTCAATGTAGCTAAAGATAATTTCAATTAATCTGCTTGGAAGTAATGTTTTATCTACCTCAATCAGAGATTCAATGAACTTGGTGCATTTCTTATACTTCTTGGGCCATGAGAACACAATCGCATAACCTTGGTCAGTATTCAGAGTGTTTACCGATAGGTTCTCAACAAACTTTACACCCGGTTCCAGTGACTGGATTCTCTCTTCATCTATCGAAAAGTCTGGAGCAAATGCACCCCCGACAACTACGCTTAAGTCACCGCTGAAATAGAATGAAGCGCTTTTAAACTCATCATAGCTTTGTTGCCGATGATGATTTACATACAAATTTAATGTTTCCTTAAAATCCTCAACGCCTTTCATGAATCCTTGGTTCATTGCTTCCAAGGTTCTTTGCAGTTCGAACTGTTCTTCATGCTTCATGCCTCTGTCGACATTTTCTTTCATGAAAGGAAGACCTTTTATAACACTTACCTTCTTAAAATATTCGAGTGCATAAGCGCGATAACCTGCTATGAAACACTGTAATTGAGAGCCTGTGTAGCTTTCATCCTCTATGGGGCTAAACATTGCCTTGTCATGAACTCCGCAAAACCCTTTAAAGGTAGATGCTTTTTGCCAGCCTAATTTTGAAATTTCTTTTTTACCATTACTGTCAATACTAAACTTGTAAACATGACTGGTGTCATCAATGATATGTTTTAAAGGTCCACTCTTTTGAATCGAATGCGCATCAATAACTTTTTTACTACATTGGCCTTTCCCTGCTTCTGGGTGAAGACATTCTTTATGTGCTGTCTTTGACTTTATTTCGGCAAGCAGTCGCCCTATTGGATGAGCAATTTCATCTGATCTTAAATAATGACATTTTTTGTATTTCTTACCTGAACCACACCAACACGGCTCATTTCTACCAATTTTAGCCATACTTTCCTTGATCAACTAACGAGCCTGTAGATTAACTCGTTTTAAATTTATTTTTATTGATGAATTAACCATAGCCGAGTTCCTATTTTGGTTCAATTGATTACTGTATTTTCCCGCAGAAAATAAAAAGAGCTTGGTGTTGTTTTAATTGGCGTTTTGGGAGGGATTACAGGTGTTTGAGTGGCTTATTTAAGGTGATAAGGACTTAACTTTCTTAATGCAGCCTGTTTTGCAGCTTTTCTATGTTATGAACAAGGCAATACAGCTGCCATTGGGCATTCACTTTCGTTTGTCCCCGTAAGGTTAATTTATTCATGCCTTTGTTTACTGTAATATTCCCGAACACTGGCTCTATACAGCCAAGTCGTTTACTGTACTGCCGTCGCCCCATCGGGCTGTCTATTTTGACCTTCATTTTATCCATGTAGCTTAACTTTTTACGCGATTCATCATTTTTAAACTGCACTTGTCGCCCTGTTTTTATAGGTGGCTTTCGCATGCACTGCTGTTGCAGTAGGCATACTTTACAGTCTCTTAAGTAACCGCAGAATCGGGTGTATTGTTGGTTGTGGCTGTTTACATTAACTCCGCTTCGCCACATATCATTGCCTGCGGGGCACCGGCAGGTTTGGGTTGCTTCATCATAGTGGAAGTCGTTTGAGGTAAATAACCGAGGCTTGCCTTTACTGCGTTTTAATCGGCGTTTTTCTTGCTCTGTTTCATAGGTTTCACTCTCTTTAAATAGCGGATTTCGTTTTCTAAACTGATTATCGGCTATGTATGTATCAAACCCACTTTGCGCCATAAACTCTAGGTTTGCTTCGCTGTTAAACCCACTGTCTGCGGTGAACTTAATTGTCCGTTCGTCTGTGATTTTATCAGTATTTAATTTATCAAGTTGTCGTTTTAATTGCTCAACGGCTGGCTGGAGTGTTTGTTGCTCGCCCACTGAGCCCCATGCTTGTGCTTGCAGTATAATTTGGTGCTTGTCGTCATTTATCGCAATGCCATTGTAGCCTTGAATGATGCCTTTGGAGGTCGTCATTTTTGCGCTGTCTGGGTCGGTGATATTACTTTTAACTGGCTTGCCTTTACTGCCTGTTTTCTCTTGATGGGTGGCTAGAAACTCCGTGATTTTAGCGGCGCTTTTATCGAGTTTTTCTTTTTGCTTTAAGTCCTGAGTGACAAGTTCTTCACTTAGGCCATCTTGGGCTTGATGGCGTTCAATGATGCGTTTACTTGCGCGCTCTAGTTTTGCTTTTTTGCGACCAAGCTCATCAAATGTGCCGCTCCACTCTTTACTCGCATTGGACTTTAATTTACACCCATCAATAGCAAATAGGTTGCGGCCTACCAAGCCTTCTTCATCACATATCATCAGTACTTGCGTAAATAGCGGCTCAATCTGTTCATGCATTTTAGCCACGAAGCCTGCTATTGATGTGTAATGCGGCTGAATATCACCCGACACACTCATAAATAAAATGTTCGTCTCACACGCTTTGGCAATTCGGCGGCTACTTATTAACCCATGCGCATAACCGAGTAAAATAATCTTTAGCATTACCGAAGGCGGATACGCCGCGGCACCCGTTTTATCGTTGTTATACCACGCGTCAAAGCCCGACAAGTCGAGTTTATTTTCGACAATATAACAAAGCGCATACTCAAAGGTACCTAGTAAAATTTGCTCAGCGAAATTGATGGGGATGAATTTATTTTGGCAGGATAAGTCAGGCTTGTAGTTGGCCATAACAATTTACCGTGAGTGAATAATATCTATTAGATCACAGCAACCCTGTGGTTTAAAGGTTAAAAAACAATCAGTTTTGTATAGTAGGATATGTTTCTAAAAAGAGTAACTCTACAGCCTCAACGGCCTGTTAAGGTGTGAGCAACGCAATACAAAAGCCACCGCATACCACCTTAAACACTAAACACAACGCATAGTAAAAATGCCACGCGTTGCGAATCACTCTTAAACAGTTTGTTATATTTTTTGTACGTATGACTTAATTTCATCAAGATTAAGAGGCTCTTTGCGCAAATGAGCAATCCTGTGATCAGTGCCACTTAAGTCGAGAATACACGGCGCGTTGAGAACTTATTGATTTATAATGAAATATAGCACTTAAATTGAGATTTATTAACTAAATTACACTCTAAAAATAATTATGTTTTTTATTAGGTAAATTTCTTAAACAACGAGAAATCGC
>NZ_LKDV01000044.1:0-29064 GCF_001401875.1 Pseudoalteromonas sp. P1-13-1a
GGCTAGACAAGCAAAAAATTTTGCTTTCAAGCTGGAGCGAGAGGAGCTCTGCGACGAACTGGAACGTGGAGCGTGCCCGAAGGGCTAGATAACTCGTAGACGCGCAGCTTGCTGGCGTTTTAAAAGCAACGCTTTTACGTATTTAAAAAATTGCGTGGTCAGCTTCATATCTGCGCGGGTTTTATACTCGCAGCTACTTGTATGTTTTCTCATTTACTCCTCATGAGAAAAATACGGGCACTTAAGCAACGGCTTTATGCCACGAAAAATAATACAAAACACAATATAAAGTTATTGCTATTAATTCAGAGTGTATATTGCTTTTTGATAGCCTCAACAAGCCGATTCGCGCTTGCGCGTAAACATACCACATGGTTTAATTACACCGCTAAAAAAACCGGTACTCACCAAGGTTGGTGAGCAAGTGCAATATTTAAAATAATTTTGGGACTCTACAATGGCGTTAGGCTGCAAATCACTCGTAACTTCACTCGTAATGCTAGCAATATCAGGGTGTACAATAGTACCCGGTAGTCATTTTAAAGGAATAGACTCAGGCGAACAAACACATAACCTTGAGCAAGATCTTGAAAAAGTAAACATACAAATTATCGACTCGCAGCTTTTAAACACACAAAAGCTAGCGAAAGCAGCCACTAAACCTATTTCAAGTAGTGCGGGTGTTAATACCAGCAATTACGAATACAAACTAGGTGTAGGCGATGTACTTACAATAGGCGTGTGGGATCATCCCGAGCTTACAATACCTGCTGCAGTGCAACGTACAGCCGAGTTTGACGGCTTTAGAGTACAAAAAGACGGCACAATTACCTACGCATATGCACCTAACATACCAGCCGCAGGCAGAACCATTAGCCAAGTGCGCGACGACCTAGTAAAGCGCTTAAGCCGAGTAATAGAAGACCCACAGGTAGATGTAAAAGTAGTAGGTTTTAGAAGCCAAAAAGCCTACGTAACAGGTGAGGTTAAGCAGCCAGGTGTTTACCCTGTAACCGAAATACCGCTTACCTTAATTGATGCACTTAACCAAGCTGGCGGCCTAACAGAGTCTGCCGACTGGCGCACCGTAACTTTTACCCGTGGCGATAAAACAGAAGTAATTAAGCTTGATGACTTTTATGCCCATGGCGACATTTCACAAAACCGTTTATTACAGCACGGCGATATAGTGCACGTAAGCCGTAACGACGCGCAAAAAGTATTTGTACTGGGCGATGTAAAAAAAGCAGGTTCAGTAACCCTTAATCGCTATGGTTTAAACTTAGCCGAAGCAATAAGTGATTCAGGCGGTTTAAACGAAGCAACAGCCGATGCAAACGGCGTATTTGTACTACGTAAAAGTAACGTAGAGCAAACCGGTTATATTGCAAACGTATACCAATTACACGCAAAAAATATTGCCGCAATGGTATTAGCAGAGCAGTTTGAACTACAGCCAAGCGACATTGTATATGTAACATCTGCACCACTGGCACGTTGGAACCGCGTAATAAGCCTATTATTACCATCGGTATCATCAATTGATAGCATAGACGACATTTCGTCTAACTAAAGGTTAAAAAATGTTTGATTCAATTTTAGTGGTATGTGCGGGTAACATATGCCGCAGCCCCACTGGCGAATACGTTTTAAAGCAAAAGCTTGAAGGTAAAAATATAAAAGTATCGTCGGCGGGGTTAACCGCGCTCGAAGGCAAGCCGGCCGATGCAACAGCAAAGCAAATTGCACAAGCAAATGGTGTAAACATGGACGCCCACCAAGGGCGTCAATTAACATCAGCCTTAGTGGCGCAAAATAGTGTTATTTTAGTAATGGAAGAGCGCCACCTTAACGATGTACATGCCCGTTACCCAGAGGCGCGCGGTAAAACCTTTTTACTTGGTAAATGGATTGACAACGCCGAAATACCCGACCCCTACCGTCAAAGCCAAGAGGCTTTTGAACACGTTTACACATTAATCGATAGCGCATGCAGCGCTTGGCAAAAGTATTTATAAGGAATGGCTAAATTAATGACTGCCCAGTCTAGTAACAAAAGCAATAACACGCAATCCACCCAAGAAATCGACTTAATGGCACTACTTGGTGCATTGCTCGACCGTAAATATTTTATAGCCGGTATAACCGCATTATTTATGCTAGTGGGTATTGTTTACGCTGTATTAAGTACACCGGTTTATCAAGCTACCGCTATGATTCAGGTAGAAGACGGTAGCGCATCGGTTCCGGGGTTTGACGATATGGCCGGTATGTTCGAAAGTACATCGGCCGCAGTAACCGAAATAGAACTCCTCAAATCGCGCAGCGTTATTGGCGAGGCAGTAGATACATTAAAACTTGATATAACAGCCGAGCCTAAATTATTCCCATTTATTGGTAACCGTGCATATCGTAAATTTATACCAATGAGCGAGGGCGACCTAGCAGAGCCAAGTTTTGGTGCAAGCAGTTACGCGTGGGGCGGCGAAAGCATAAACATATTTAGGTTTGATGTACCACGCTATGCAATTAATCAAGAGTTTACACTGGTAGCACAAGCTAATAACAGCCTTGCGCTTTTAAATAGCGATGGCGAGCAAGTACTAACAGGTAAAGTAGGCGAGGAGCTAACCAACGGTAAATTTAACTTAACAGTACGCGAGCTTAACGCCCGCCCAGGTACTGAGTTTATATTAACCCGAAAAGACCGCCTCAATACAATACTTGACTTGCAAGCAGCCATTGGCGCAAGCGAAAAAGGCAAAGACTCAGGCATTATAAATTTAAGCCTACAAAGCAGCCAACCTAACTACGCCGAAAAAGTACTTGATAAAGTAGCCGCTATATATGTACGCCGTAATGTAGAGCGCAACAGTGCAGAGGCACAAAAGTCGCTTGAGTTTTTAGAAGTACAATTACCCGAAATTAAAAAACAACTTGAATACGCAGAGCAACGCTTTAACGACTACCAAATAAAACGCCAGTCAATAAACATAACGCTCGAAACCCAAGGGGTACTTGAGCAAGTAGTAAAGCTTGAAACCAAACTACAAGAGCTAAACCTAAAACGCTTAGAGCTTGGCCGTAAATTTAAAAAAAATCACCCAGCTTACCAAGGTATTATTGAGCAAATACAAGCGGTAGAAAAACAAAAAGACCAACTTATAGGCGAGGTAGGTAGCCTACCCAAAACACAACAAGAGCTATTACGTTTAAAGCGCGATGTTGAAGTAAGCAACCAAATTTACACGCTATTGCTTAGCAAAACCCAAGAGCTTGACATAGTGCGTGCAGGCACCGTAGGTAATGTACGTATAATTGACTACGCAGAGGTAAACACCAGCAAGCCTGTAAAACCTAAAAAAGCGTTAATAGTGGTAATGGCAACCATGCTAGGCGCTATGCTAAGTATTGCCATTGTATTAATACAAAAAGCCATACATAAAGGGGTAGAAGACCCAAGCGAAATAGAAGCCCTAGGTATACCTGTGTACGCAAGCGTACCGCACTCAGAGCATCAAGATAAATTAACCAACTTTATAAAAACGCGTAAAAATAAAGTAGCAAAGGCTAAAAGAATCCTCGCGCTCGACAACCCAGCAGACCTTTCTATAGAGGCGCTACGTAGCCTGCGCACAAGCTTACATTTTGCGATGATGGAAGCAAAAAATAATATTATTGCTATATCGGGCCCAAGCCCTGGCGTGGGTAAGTCGTTTATATCGGTTAACTTAGCCTCGGTGCTGGCGCAAAGCGGTAAAAAAGTACTCATTATTGATGCCGATATGCGTAAAGGTTATTTACAAAAGCAATTAGATTTAAAATGGGACGATGGCTTAAGCGATTACCTATCGGGCCGTTTAAACCTAGCGCAAGTAACTAAAACAACCAAGGTAGAAGGGCTAAACGTAATTACCCGCGGGCAAATACCACCCAACCCATCAGAGCTACTAATGCATAGCAACTTTAGCAAATTAGTAGAAGAAGTAAGCGCTGCGTACGACATTGTAATTATAGATACCCCACCAATACTGGCGGTAACCGACCCAGCAATAGTGAGCGCACATACAGGCACTACGCTATTGGTAGCACGCTTTGGCCAAAACCACCTACGCGAAATTGAGCTAACACGCGACCGCTTTGAACAAAACGGGATAGACGTTAAAGGCTTGGTATTTAACGGTGTACTTAAAAAAGCCAGTAATGCATATGGGTATTATGGTTATTACAATTACGAGTATAAATCGGATAAGTAAATAAAAGGGACTAGGCGCTAAGAAAAAGACTAGGGGAGGTTATTCATTTTTGACCTCTCATTTGCATTCACTCTTTACTATTTGTGTAAATAAGGTTTTTCAGTAGCAAACCATAGCCGAGAAAGGCCTTGACCTTAAAACTGATTAACCTAGAACCTAGAACCTAGAACCTAGAACCTAGAACCTAGAACCTAGAACCTAGAACCTAGAACCTAGAACCTAGAACCTAGAATTTGACACCGTAATGCAACACAGTAGCGTTACCCTGATAGCTGATAGCTGATAGCTGATAGCTGATAGCTGATAGCTGATAGCTGATAGCTGATAGCTGATAGCTGATAGCCAAATTTGATTTATTGAAGGATATTAAAAGTGAAAGTATTAACGGTATTTGGTACTCGCCCAGAAGCCATTAAAATGGCACCTCTTGTGCACGCCCTAGCTAACGATAGCCGATTTGACGCAAAAGTATGTGTAACGGCACAGCACCGTGAAATGTTAGACCAAGTACTTGAGCTGTTTAAAATTACCCCTGAGTACGATTTAAACTTAATGAAAGCAGGACAAACCCTACCTGAAGTTACAAGCCGTATATTGCAAGAGTTAACACCCGTACTTAAAGAATTTAAACCTGATGTAGTGCTTGTTCATGGCGACACGGCAACAACGTTTGCAGCAAGTTTAGCAGCGTATTATGAACAAATAGCTGTAGGTCACGTAGAAGCAGGCTTACGCACTGGTAATATTTATTCACCGTGGCCTGAAGAAGGTAACCGAAAACTAACTGGCGCTTTAACTAAGTTTCACTTTGCACCAACGGATACCTCAAAAGCGAATCTTTTAAAAGAAAACTATGTTGATGAAAATATCTTTGTAACCGGCAATACGGTTATTGATGCTCTATTACTTGTAAAGCAACAAATAGAAAATGACGCAGAGCTGAGCAACACATTAGCATCACAATTTCCTATGCTTGATGAAAGTAAAAAACTTATTTTAGTCACAGGCCACCGCCGTGAAAGCTTTGGTGGCGGGTTTGAGCGGATTTGTGAAGCATTAGCGCAAACAGCTAAAGCGTACCCAGATACACAAATACTTTACCCCGTACATTTAAACCCAAATGTGCAAGAGCCTGTAAAGCGTATTTTAAAAGATGTTGACAACGTACACTTAATAGAGCCACAGCAGTACTTACCATTTGTATATTTAATGAACCGTGCGCATATTATTTTAACAGACTCAGGCGGTATTCAAGAAGAAGCGCCAAGCTTAGGTAAACCAGTTCTGGTAATGCGAGATACAACAGAACGGCCTGAGGCAGTAGAAGCAGGTACAGTTAAATTAGTGGGTACAGATGTAGCAAAGATAACAACAGCACTCCACAAGTTATTAACAGATGACCAAGCCTATAAAGCGATGAGTCGCGCCCACAACCCGTATGGTGATGGCAAAGCTTGCCAACGGATTTGTGATATTTTAGTCAAAAAATAAATGTAACGTCGGGGTTACCCTGTGTTATTTAAATAGTTAAAAAACTTTAAATACTTTTCAAACCTCGATTTAAAAGTATTTTGCGAAGCTCGAAGCACAAGTAACTTTAAAAGGATCACTATGTCATTTAATACGATTTCAGTTGTTGGTTTAGGATATATAGGTTTACCAACAGCTGCGATGTTTGCATCACGTAAAAAAAACGTAATAGGTGTTGATGTAAATCAACACGCAGTGGATACAATTAATCGTGGTGAAATACATATAGTAGAACCAGATCTAGACATGATCGTACATGCCGCAGTGACTGAGGGCTATTTAAAAGCAACGACCTCACCAGAACCAGCAGATGCTTTTTTAATTGCAGTACCAACCCCATTCAAAAACAATGACTCAGAAGTACCTGAACCCGATTTAAGCTATATTAAAAAAGCGAGTGAAGCGATTGCCCCAGTGCTTAAAAAAGGCGATTTAGTGATTCTTGAATCTACTTCTCCTGTTGGTGCTACTGAGCAAATGGCAGAATGGTTAGCTGCCGCTCGGCCTGATTTAACTTTCCCTTCCTCTAACCAAGAGCCTGCTGGTGAAAAAGCTGATATAAATGTAGCTCATTGCCCAGAACGAGTTTTACCTGGTCACGTAGTGCGTGAGTTAGTTGAAAACGACCGCGTAATAGGTGGTATGACTGCAAAATGTTCTGCTCGAGCAGTAGAGCTTTACAAAACTTTTGTACAAGGTGAGTGTGTAATAACTAATGCAAGAACTGCCGAAATGGCAAAATTAACTGAAAACTCATGCCGTGATGTGCAAATAGCCTTTGCTAATGAGTTATCAATCATTTGTGATAAGTTAGATATTGACGTATGGGAGCTTATTTCATTAGCTAACCGCCACCCCCGTATTAATATTTTACAACCTGGGCCTGGAGTGGGGGGCCATTGTATAGCAGTAGATCCGTGGTTTATTGTTAGTAAAACGCCACAAGAGGCGCAAATAATACATACAGCACGTAAAGTGAACGATGCAAAACCAAAATGGGTAATTAATAAAGTAAAATTAGCAATTAGCGACTTTTTACAAGCTAACCCAACGAAGTCGGCTAAAGATGTCACCATAGCGTGTTATGGACTTGCGTTTAAGCCTGATATTGACGATTTACGTGAAAGCCCTGCGTTAAATATTACAAAGAAAGTAGCTGAGTTGCATTCAGGAACAGTTGTTGCTGTAGAGCCTAATATAAATAAACTACCGAGTAGCATTTCATCATTCAATTTATCTACGTTAGAGAATGCAAAAGAAAATGCGGACATTCATTTACTATTAGTTGATCATAAAGAGTTTAAAAATCAAACAAATAAAAATGAGTATCGAATTGATACAAAGGGTATTTGGTAATGAAAATATTAGTTACTGGGGGAGCCGGTTTTATTGGTTCTGCAGTTATACGCCATATTATTAATGATACTAATAACTCAGTAATAAACTTGGATAAGTTAACTTATGCTGGCAATTTAGAGTCACTTAACTCAGTATCTGTAAGTGAACGCTACACATTTGAACAGGTTGATATTTGTAATAGAACAGAATTAAACCGAGTTCTCAAAACGCATCAACCTGACGCGATAATGCATTTAGCAGCAGAAAGCCATGTAGACCGCTCTATAACTGGGCCAGCAGAGTTTATTCAAACCAATATCGTGGGAACTTATAATTTACTAGAAGCAGCTCGTGAATATTGGAATACACTTGATACGGCACCTAAACAAGCTTTTAGGTTTCATCATATATCTACTGATGAAGTATATGGTGATTTACCTCACCCTGATGAGCTTGAAAGGAATACTTTGTGTAAAGAGCTCCCATTATTTACTGAACAAACAGCTTACGCACCAAGTAGCCCCTATTCGGCAAGTAAAGCATCAAGTGATCATTTAGTGCGAGCTTGGTTACGTACTTATGGGTTTCCTACAATTGTTACAAATTGCTCTAACAACTACGGGCCTTACCATTTTCCTGAAAAGCTAATTCCTTTAGTTATATTGAATGCACTTGAAGGCAAAGACTTGCCTATTTATGGTAAAGGCGACCAAATACGTGATTGGTTATACGTAGAAGACCATGCCCGTGCCTTGTATAAAGTAGTCACCGAAGGTTTGGTTGGAGAAACTTATAACATAGGCGGGCATAACGAGAAACAAAACATCGAAGTGGTACAAACTATTTGTAGCATTTTGGATGAATTGGTACCAAAAGCCTCTAAATATTCCGAGCAGATAACATTTGTTACTGACCGTCCAGGCCACGATAGACGTTATGCAATTGACTCGTCAAAAATGCAAAAAGAGCTAGGCTGGACCCCAGAGGAAACCTTTGAAACAGGCCTACGTAAAACTGTTCAATGGTATTTAGATAATCAGCAATGGTGTAAAAATGTACAGGATGGCTCGTATAAACGTGAACGCCTTGGCGAGTTAAATACGCAAGCTAACAAAGGAGAGTAACATGAAAGGAATAATACTAGCGGGAGGATCTGGCACGCGCTTATATCCTATTACAATGGGAGTATCTAAACAGTTACTACCAATTTATGATAAGCCGATGGTTTATTATCCGCTATCTGCTTTAATGCTAGCGGGTATTCGTGAAGTATTAATTATTACAACGCCCGAAGACTGTGATTCATTTAAACGTTTGCTAGGAGATGGTTCACAGTTTGGCATTGTGCTTAGCTATACCGTACAGCCTAGCCCCGATGGATTAGCGCAGGCCTTTATCTTGGGCGAAAAGTTTATAGGTGATGATGATGTTTGCCTAGTGCTTGGTGATAATATTTTCTATGGGCAAGGCTTTACGCCAAAATTAAAGCATGCAGTGCAAAATGCTAAAAATGGTCAAGGAGCTACTGTATTTGGCTATCAAGTAAAAGATCCCGAACGTTTTGGTGTTGTTGAGTTTGATGAAAACAAAAAAGCAATTTCTATAGAAGAAAAACCAGATAAGCCAAAATCACACTATGCTGTAACAGGCTTATATTTTTATGATAACTCAGTTGTAGAGCTAGCTAAGCAAGTAGAGCCATCACACCGTGGTGAACTTGAAATTACCTGTTTAAACGAAATGTATTTAGAGCAGGGTAAGCTTAATGTTGAAATACTAGGGCGCGGTTTTGCTTGGTTGGATACTGGTACACATGAAAGTTTGCTAGAAGCGGCACAGTTTGTTGAAACAATTGAAAAACGTCAAGGTTATAAAATCGCATGTTTAGAAGAAATAGCATTTAATAATGGTTGGCTGAGTAAGCAAAGCCTCAAGTCACTAGCTAGGCCGTTTATAAAAAATAGCTATGGCAAATATTTAATGGAATTAATTAAAGATTAAATGATGATTGCACTAAACAAACCACTTAGTCCAGACTTAACAAAGCTGGCAGCATATTTAGAGCAAGTCAACGAGAGTGGCTGGTACACTAATTTTGGCCCATTACATGAGCAACTCACGAAGCGTTTAGAGGCATACCTAGGTGTTGAAAACTTATTGCTAGTCTCTAATGGTACTCTCGCGTTACAGGTTGCTTGCAAAACATTAAATATTAACTCAGCGATTACAACACCTTTTAGCTTTGTTGCTACAACAAGTTCACTTTTATGGCAAGGTATTGATACAGCATTTAGTGACATAGACAGACGAAGCTATAATTTATGCCCAAAGGCTCTTGATAAGACTTTCGAACAAGATAATAACTACGATGGCATAGTTGCTACCCACGTGTATGGTAACCCTTGTGATGTAGAGTCACTTGCAAAAGTAGCTGACAAACATAATAAAAAAATAGTGTATGATGCTGCACATGCATTTGATGTAAAGGTTGGTAATAAGTCGGTACTTAACTTTGGTGATGCAAGTACTCTAAGCTTCCACGCTACCAAGGTGTTTCATACCGTTGAAGGCGGCGCCATAATCTTTAAGCATAAGGCCGATTTTGTAAAAGCTAAGCAACTAATTAATTTTGGTCTTCAGGCAGATGGTACGTTGGGGGAGTCTGGTATTAATGCCAAGCTTAACGAGTATCAATGTGCCGTAGGCTTAACACTACTTGATGATATTGAAAGTGTAATAAAGCACCGAGCGGTATTATTTAATATCTACACGGATGAATTGAAAGGTGTGGTTGAATTACCACTATGGCATCCGCAAGCAAGCTTAAATGGTGCTTATATGCCTATATACATCGCGGGTGCACGAAAGCAGAAAGATGTAATGCAAGCTCTGGCTAAAAATGATATTCAATGCCGTCGCTATTTTACACCCTCACTTGATTTAGCCTACAGCAAACAAAAAAGCTTTGGTTGCAGTAACAGTCAAAATATTGCAGGCGGGATCATTTGTTTACCATTGCATAACTCTATGAGCGCTGGCGATGTGTTAACTGTCACTAACGTTGTTAAGGAGGAGCTATGAGTTTTGCGGTAATGCAACCTTACTTGTTTCCTTATTTAGGCTACTACCAACTTGTAAATGCAGTTGATATGTTTGTTTTTTATGATGATGTTACCTTTATTAAAGGCGGTTATATAAATCGTAATAACATTTTATCGAATGGTAAGGCGCAGCGCTTTACTATTCCAGTGCCTGGCATGTCATCAAACAAATTAATAAATGAATTAAGCTTTGATAAAAATATAAAAAAAATACTTAAAACAATTGAGCAAAGTTATAAAAAAGCACCTTACTTTGAGCATGTTTTCCCACTTATTGAATCTGTGTTGAATGATGAAAACAGACGTGTAGAACATATTTGTGCCAAAAGTATTTCAGTCGTGTTTGAATATCTAGGTATTAATAAAAATTTCTATTTTTCAAGCGAACTCAACTATAACCGTGATTTATCTGCTGCTGATAAGTTGATAGCGATGGCAGATGTTTTAAATTCAAATGATTACATAAACAGCCCTGGTGGAAAGTCGCTTTATAGTAATAAGTACTTTTCAGCACTCGGTGTTAATTTAACATTTATCGAAATGCAAAAGGTAAGTTACCAACAAGGTGAATATAACTATGTAGGTAATCTATCAATGATCGATGTATTAATGTGGAACAACAAAGAGCAAATTTTAGAATTATTAACTAAGTATAGGCTGGTTTAGACTATGTCTATAGGCGGCTATAATGAGTTGAATTTACATAACCGGAACACAGAGATACAACCAAGCGCTTATCAGTTTCAATCTGCACGAGCTGCTTTATACGCGTACTTAAATGCTACTAAAATTAAAACGCTGTATGTGCCAAATTATATTTGCGATAGCATTTTTCCAGCACTTAGAGCATTATCAGTCGAAATTAAGTTTTATTCAGTAAATGAGCAATTGCTACCAATAGACTATCCAAAGCTAACAAAGAAAAGCGACAGTAGAATACTGTTAGTGAATTATTTTGGCTTGTTAAATGAGCAAATCAAAACATTAACAGCCATAGAACCTGGATTATTTATTGTTGATAATTCACAAGCTTTATTTTGTGAGCATATAGAAGGTACGACAAGTATTTACTCACCGCGTAAATTTTTAGGTATCCCCGATGGTGGTTTTCTGAGAACGGCAGAAAAAATTAGTGTGCCTGAAACGCGCTATGATGCTAGCGAAAATGTAGGACATTTGTTACTTCGTGCAGCTGGAGATGTAAAAGCAGGATACGCACGGTTTTTATCCGCGGAGGAGGCGCTTGAATGCTTTATACCGAAAAGGATGTCAGTAATATCGGCTCATCTAATTAAATGCGCAGGTATAAATGCAATTAAAGAGAAGCGCCAACGTAACTATAGGCTATTATATACTGAATTTAAATCATTCAATCAACTAGACCTTCCAATCGATAATCAAGTCCCACTCTGCTACCCATTACAGCTAGCATTTGACATCACAAGTATTTGTAACGAATTTATTACAAAGTCAATTTACCTTCCTAGGTATTGGCGTAGTGATTTTAATGGAGACGTAGGGCGTGCAATGTATGAAAATACTTTGTTTATACCAATTGATGAACGTATTAGCTCAGACGAGCTAAAGAATCTAATAAAACTAATTAAAAACAAGCTATAAGTTTTAATGACTTTTAACTTGTCAAAAGAGACTTTATCAATGAAAGCAATTTACTTAAGGGAACTATCTCTAACTGATGTAGATACACTAAATGAATGGAGAAATAGTAGAGAAACTATTGACTGTTTAGGAGCTAACTTTCGCTATGTAGATATGGCCATAGATAAAAAGTGGTTTGAAAATTACCAACAGAATCGAATGAGTAACGTTCGTTTAGCGGTTTGCTGTAAAGAAACAAGCCAACTATTAGGAGCTGTGTATTTACTCAATATTGATTGGCTTAATCGTAATGCCGAATTTGCAATTTGGTTAGGTGATGAAAGCAGCAGAGGGCAAGGGATTGGAAGTCATGCTACTTCGCTTGCGCTAGAGCACGCTTTTTTAGATTTAAACTTGCATAAAATTTACTTAACAGTATTGGAAACAAATAAACCCGCAATAGGCTTATACAAAAAAATAGGGTTTAAAGAAGAAGGTATATTAGTTGATGCAGTTTATAAAAATGGAAAGTATTTAAATATGATTTCAATGGCAATTATTACTAAAGGTAACTAAGTAAATTTATGTCACTGAAAAAAAATATTATTGCAAATTATGTTAGTCAACTCTATGTAACCGGAATTGGTATATTACTACTCCCTTTGTATATAAAATACATGGGCCCAGAAGCATATGGCTTAGTTGGTTTTTTTGCTATGCTACAAGCTTGGTTTGCTTTAATGGATCTAGGGTTAACACCAACTATTAGTAGAGAAACTGCTCGTTACTATGGTGGGAGCATGGGGGCACTTGCTTATAGACGTTTATTTCGCGCACTAAGTAGCATTTTTATTGTAATAGCTTTGATAGGTGGCGCGGTTTTATGGTTGTTAGCCAGCTCAATTGCGAGTAAGTGGCTGAAAGTTGACTCTATACCAATTACAGACGTAGTATTTGCAGTTCGAATTATGGCGATAAGCGTTGCTTTAAGATGGATGACAGGGCTGTACCGTGGTGTTGTTACCGGGTGTGAGCAATTAGTATGGTTAAGTGTCGTAAACATAGTGATAGCAACCTTGCGATTTTTTGGTGTATTTGTGTCCATGTGGTTATGGGGATTTACTCCGCTAGTTTTTTTCGTTCACCAATTCGTCGTTGCTATTTTAGAGTTACTGGTATTGTATTTTAAAGCTTCTTTCTCTCTGCCTAGTAAGGCTAGTTTAGCAGAGGCGATAGGTTTTTCGTTTTCACCAATAAAGTCTGTCCTAAAGTTCTCATTAGCTATCGCGTTTACCTCATCAATATGGGTATTAGTTACACAAACAGATAAGTTAATATTATCAGGTATTTTACCACTTGCTGAATATGGGTACTTTACTATGGCCGTACTTGTAGCCAGCGGCATCATGATTATAAGTAGTCCTATCAGCAGTTCAATTATGCCAAGAATGGCGCGGCTTCATGCTGAAGGAAAACACAGAGAGCTATTGAATGTTTACAGAAATGCTACACAGCTGGTGAGCGTATTATGTGGCTCAGCCGCTATTGTAATCGCCTTTTTTTCAGAGGCTTTGTTATTTGTTTGGACGGCCGATCGTGAATTAGCAAAAAAAACCTCATCAATTCTTACTTTATACGTTATTGGTAATGGTTTTTTAGCTGTGTCTGCATTCCCCTATTACTTACAGTACGCTAAGGGTAACTTACGGTACCATTTAATTGGCAATGCGGTAATGGCTGTAGTATTAATACCGAGCATTATTGTTGCTGCTACTTATTTTGGTGCAGTAGGGGCTGGATATGTCTGGTTAATAGTTAATGTACTTTATTTAATCAGTTGGGCAGGTTATGTACACCATAAGCTAGAGCCAAGCTTACACGCTAAATGGTTGCTTTCTGATATATTCACAGTAGCTGTAGCCCCTGCATTAACAGTCTACGGTTTAAAATACCTAGTAGATATTTATTATACTTCAACAAACCGCTTTTCAGAGTTGTTATTGATTATTACAGTTTCCTTATTGACACTTAGTATTGCAGTGTTGAGTTCTCGATATACTAGAGTTGGACTATACAGATTTATTTCATCAAAGGTCAAAAATGTTTGATTTAAAAGCTTTCCGTGAGCAATCACTTCCCACTCAAACACAAGTAATATCACAATGGGATGGTGACTCGGCGTCACCAGTTGTGAGTGTTATTTGTACAGCGTATAATCAAGAGAATTATATAGAGGATGCATTAAAAGGCTTTTTAATGCAAAAAACAAACTTTCCGTTTGAAATAATTATTCATGATGATGCATCATCTGATAAAACCACTGATATTATTAATGACTATGTAAAAAAGTATCCATTGATAATTAAGCCCATCCTTCAAGAAAATAATCAATACTCTATAAATGGTCACTTACCACTATTAAATACAATAGCTGCTGCAAGTGGTCAGTATTTAGCATTATGTGAGGGAGATGATTTTTGGATTGATAAGTATAAAATAAGCAAGCAAGTAACTGCCTTAAAGGAGAATGGAAATTTAAATATATGTTTTACAAAGGCCGTTGGCTTGTATGCCAATGACAAAATGATAGCCTTAGCAAACCATACAGAATCTAAACATTTAGTTTTTAATTCTTCAGCTGTTATTGTTGGTGGTGGAGGATTTATGCCAACGCCTTCTATAATGGTGAAGAAAAGTGCTGTAGAAAAATTGCCCGAATGGTTTTTCGTAGCTCCTGTAGGCGATTATTATATTCAAATTATTTGTTCGTTAAATGGTGCTTTATTTCTTGGTTTTAATTCTAGTGTGTATAGAATAATGGCTAACGGTTCGTGGTCAAGTAAAAAAAACAAATTAGATACTACTAGAATAAAAAAAAATTATGAAGACACTAGGTATTGCATGAAAAAAATTTCTATTATGGGAGTTGACAGTAAAGCGGTACAAAAAAGTTTAGCGCTGCAATATGTAAATTTAGCTATACAAAGTATTAAATGTAAAGATTATTTGGGTGCTATTTTCTATTTAGATGAGTCATTAACGCAATGTAAAAAAGTTAATTATTATCAAACTATATTAAGGTGTATTAAACCTAGTTTACATGTTTTGGCTTTTATCTTTTCATACATGAAAAGTAAAAAATAACATAGAAGAATTTATGAATTTTTATATTATCATTTCAATTTTATATATTGCAATATTTTTTGTTATAGTGTTTTACAAATCAAATTTTAGAATAAATGTTTCTGTTTATATTGTTGGTTTATATCTGCTTTCTATGTTGGGAGCTTTTTTTTTAGATGATAGATTGGCAGTTGATGAAAGTAATTATTCTTTGGAGGCGACGTTTTATTTTTTAGTTGTTTTAAGTTTATACTTTATACCATTTGTTATTTATGATGATAGGGTTGTAAAATATATAAATTTTTCCAATGTAAAACTTTTTATTGTTATCAGTTATATTTTTATTTTTTTAGGTGTGGTGTCTTTTATATTCTTTATCCCTACAATCTTTGATTTATTCACATCTACAAAATCTATAATTCATTTGAGAGGCGACTTGGTTGGCGGTGAGGTTTATCATGGAGGGGGGTATATTTTCATGATAGTTAATTTATTCTGTCAGTTTTATCCAGTAGTAATATTGTTTTATTTCCAAGCGCTTACATTTCTACCAAATAAGGTTTGGTTACGAAGGTTACTTTTCTGTTCGTCTTTATCATATATTTTGAATGTATTATCTTCTGTCGGGCGTGATGGTATTGTTCTTTGGTCATTGTCATTTATATTTACCTTCTTACTATATAAAAAATTCTTAAGTAGTGCTGTGAAAAGCGCGATTAAAAAGAATTTTTTTAGGGTACTAATTGTTTTGTTTTCTTTTTTCTTAGTGATTTCGATATCTAGATTTCTTAGCGATGATTACTTTTTGTTTTTCCATAAGTTGTTAGCTTATTTTTCTCAACAGCTCGGTGAGTTCAATCAGTTTTATACTAAAACCAAATTTGCAGATATGCCAATTCAGGTTGAAAAAGTGTTCCCTTTTTTAAAGTTTTTCATTGAAAACGAAGAATTATCGATACTTGATGAACATTTTAGCTTTTTAGCAACTTATGGCTTTAGTAAGTTTGTCTTTAAAACATTTATAGGCTCTTTTTATGTTTCTCTTGGTGGAGTTGGGACTTTATTATTTTCATTTATTTATATGCTAATATTTTCATTTGTTTCAATACGCAATAAGCAAGAAAAACTAGACTTCGGGTTGTTAATACTGTTTGTTTTATTTTCGCAATTAATATTGCATGGTATTTTTTACTATAAATTAGGCTATGTAGTTAGTCATGTTTATATACTTTTATGTTTTCTTTTGTCGTATTTATTTATTACTAGGCAAAGACGTTGAATTTGGAGTTCATTATGAGTATTGGTGTCATTGGTCGTACCCCACCTCCAATTGGAGGGGTAAGTGTTTTCTTTTCAAGAAGAATAAACCAACTAATTGAATCCGGTGTGAGTGTTGAGGTATTTGACTTAGGGAGCCGGTTTGTATCAATTCGCTTATTTTTGTCACGTTCAAAAAAATTTGAAGTAAACTCATTAAATTTGGGTTTGGTTTTTCTACTTTTTATTTGTGGGAAGTTAAGTAAATCTGTATTTATCGATCATAATGCGTCGAGACACTTTTCGGGTTTTAAAAAAAGCATTCTACTTTTTTTTTTAAAGCGATCAGCTGGAGTTGAAATAGTAAATTCCGATTTATCAGAATTTTATCCCAATGGGATTTCCCTCACATTGTTACACCCCTTCATTCCACCAACGCTATCAGCGAAAGAGTCAGTTTTATCTACTTATGATGATAAAACATTACTTTTTATCAAAAGAGATAATTTAGTAGTTAATTCTGCATGGAAGTATATTAAATATAATAATACTGACCTATATGGAATAGAAACATCAATATTATTACTTGAGACTTTTAAAAAGCTAAACCTTTTACTCGCAATTGCTGATTGGGATGAACTTTCTATGCCACCGAGAGTAGTTCAAAAAATTAATAAATATAAAGACGAAGATCGTTTACACCTATTTACAGGCCAAAAAGAACTTTGGCCTGTGTTTCTTGAGCAACCCACTTTTTTAAGGTTAACTCCAACTGATGGTGATAGTGTAAGTGTTAGAGAGGCGTTGTACTTTGGTGCTAATGTTATTGCTTCAAATACCATCAAGAGACCAAGTGGTTGCCACATTTATGAATATGGTAAAATGGATTCTTTAATAGCAGTTATGGATAAATACTCATGAAACAAGTGTTACAAAACCTCGCTAACGGCGAAACGTCTTTAGTGAATGTGCCATGCCCTAAAGCTAAAAATAGTAATGTATTAATTAAAACCTCTAAAACGCTGGTTTCTGTAGGTACTGAGCGTATGTTGGTTGATTTTGGTAAAGCAAGCTGGATTGAAAAAGCGCGCTCACAGCCTGATAAAGTAAAAATGGTCTTAGAGAAGGCTAAAACTGATGGCCTTTCAGCAACCTATGATGCTGTTAAGTCTAAATTAGACCAACCACTTCCATTGGGTTATTGCAATGTAGGTACTGTGATCGATAGTAGTGACACAGGGTTTGAGGTTGGTGCTCGCGTTGTTTCAAACGGTAACCATGCTGAAGTAGTACGTGTACCTAAAAACTTGGTCGCTGCGGTCCCTGATGATGTTGACGATGAATCAGCGTCATTCACAGTTTTGGGTGCCATTGCTATGCAAGGCATACGTTTAATCAAACCAACTATAGGTGAAACCGTCGTAGTAACAGGTTTAGGCTTAATAGGCTTACTTGCAGTCCAGATTTTAAAAGCAAATGGTTGTCGCGTACTGGGTATTGATTTTGATTCTGCTAAGTGTGAGTTAGCAAAGCAATTTGGTGCAGAGGTTGTTGACCTTTCAAAAGGTGAAGATGCCCTTGTAGCTGCAGAGGCGTTTTCTCGCGGTCGCGGCGTTGATGCAGTACTGGTAACTGCAAGCTCAAAGAGTAATGACATTATGCACCAAGCTGCAACTATGAGTCGCAAACGCGGCCGTATTGTATTGGTCGGTGTGGTAGGTTTAGAGCTAAGCCGAGCTGATTTTTATGAGAAAGAGTTAACTTTTCAAGTATCATGTTCTTATGGACCTGGCCGCTATGATGAAGAATACGAAGATAAGGGGAAGGATTACCCGTTTGCTTTTGTGCGTTGGACTGAGCAGCGTAACTTTGAAGCAATTCTTGATTTAATGGCATCTGGTGCAGTGAACGTGAAGCCGCTTGTTAGCCATCGTTTTGCTATTGATGATGCAAAAGCTGCATATGAAAAACTTGATGATAGAGGATCCCTTGGTATTGTTTTGGATTACAGCAAAACTAATACTGCTGATCTTACGAAGGCAACTGTTGCGCTAAATGAACAAGCGAGCTTTGCTGCTAGCAATGGTAATGTTGCCTTTATTGGAGGTGGTAACTACGCATCACGAGTTTTAATACCGGCGTTTAAAAACGCAGGCGCTAATTTAACCTCTATTGTTACTAGTGGTGGTATCAGTGCGGTGCACCATGGTAAGAAAAATGGCTTTGCTAATGCGACTACCGATATGGATCAGGCGCTTGATAGTAATACTGATGCTGTGGTGATTGCTACACAACATAACTTGCATGCGTCTCAAGCCATTGCAGCGCTTGAAAAGGGCAAGCATGTATTTGTTGAAAAGCCTCTTGCGCTCAATCATGATGAAATTGATGCTATAGAATCGGCTCAAAAAGCTGCAAATACTATGGTAATGGTTGGCTACAATCGACGGTTTGCACCGCATGTGCAAAAAATGAAAGAACTGCTTATGAAGAAAGCAGCACCTAAAACTTTTATTATGACGATGAACGCAGGTGATATCCCTGCTGAACATTGGACACAAGATCCTGCAGTGGGAGGCGGCCGTATTATTGGTGAAGCATGTCACTATATTGATTTAATGCGCTTTTTAGCCGGTTCTAAAATTAAGTCTTTTTCGGCGATTAAAATGAGTGAGAATGACTATGTTGAAGTCACTGAAGATAAAGCCATAATTACTATCACTTTTGAAGATGGCTCCGTTGGCTCGATACACTACTTTGCAAATGGTGGTAAATCATTCCCTAAAGAGCGAGTTGAAGTGTTTTGTGATGATGCAGTGCTTCAGCTAGATAACTTCCGTAAGTTAACGGGCTATGGTTGGAAAGGCTTTAATAAAATGAACTTATGGTCTCAAGATAAAGGGCAATCTAGTTGTTCAGAAGCTTTTATGAATGCCGTGCAGCAAGGTGGGCAAAACCCTATTCCGAACGATGAAATTTTTGAAATCGCTCGTGTATCAGTAGATATTGCTAATTTATTGCGCAGTTAATCCAAATTCAAGCTAATCCAAACCTAGAGGATGTATTAAGGGGGCATTGCCTCCTTCTGTAATTATGAAAAAACTACTTTTTCTCTTCCATACACTTAAATATCTACGATGGCCCCAGTTTTACTT
The DNA here is from genome assembly GCF_001401875.1 of Pseudoalteromonas sp. P1-13-1a. Lineage (NCBI taxonomy): Bacteria > Pseudomonadati > Pseudomonadota > Gammaproteobacteria > Alteromonadales > Pseudoalteromonadaceae > Pseudoalteromonas > Pseudoalteromonas sp. P1-13-1a. Next base: position 19,360 of record NZ_LKDV01000044.1, read on the forward strand.
TAGAATTTACCGAAAATTAGTCAAACCTAAGGCGTCAGAGCAATACTCCGGACAAGAGCCACAAAAAAGTGCACAGTGGGTTCATATCCCTATGTATGATGAAAAAGTTACACCCCAAATGGTTGCTACCTTTTTGGGGTTTACTAAACAGTTGGATTTACCTGCCGATTGGAATGATGAATCACACAGCAAATTATGGGTTTATAACCTTCACTATTTTGAAGATTTACTCACTGTAAATGCTGCTGCTAAATATGACTTTCATATCGAGCTTTTAAATAGATGGGCAGCTGATAACCCTGTAGGGTATGGTAACGGCTGGGAACCATATCCAATTTCGTTGCGTGTTCCAAATATTCTTAAAGCTTGGCTGGCAGGTTTACCATTACAAAAGCAGCATTTTAAAAACGTATTTGAGCAAGCTAGCTTTCTGTCGAATGACTTAGAAAAGCACTTATTGGGCAACCACTATTTTGTTAACCTAAAAGCATTACTTTTTGCTGGCGTAATTTTTAACAACACACGGTGGTTAAAGCTTGCCGTAAAAGGCTTAATGTCGGAGATCCCAGAGCAAACCCTTGAAGATGGAGCTAATTTTGAGCTTACACCTATGTATCATTCTTTAATTTTGGTGGACATGCTCGACATGTATAACCTATCAAAGGCATACCCAAAACAAGTACCTGAAGAACTAACTAACATAATTGAAGTGTACATTCCTAAAATGCTAAATTTTATGCAATTGGTTGCTCATAACGATCAAGGTGTTAGCTTTTTTAATGACTCAGTAGATGGAATCGCACCCTCTCAAGCACGTATTAACGCTTATGCTCTAGCGCTAGGGTTTGCATTGCCAGAGTTAGACATACAACAAGTTAATGCTATAGATTCGCGCGCTAGCGGATACATGGTTGCCACCCACAGTGGTAATAAGCTAATTTTTGATGCAGGTAATGTTGGTCCTGATTATATTCCGGGTCATGCCCATGCAGATACTTTAGCATTTGAGCTTTCTATTGGTAGTGAGCGGGTATTTGTTAATACGGGTACTTCACAATATGGTTTGGGCGCACAGCGTTTAAAAGAACGTAAAACACTTTCTCATAATACAGTTGAAGTTGACGGTTTAGACTCATCACAAGTATGGAGCGGCTTTAGGGTTGCACAGCGTGCACGTATTACCTCAGCCAGCGCTAGTGTAATGTGTAACACTGTTCAGCTAAAGGCAAGTCACAATGGTTACTATAAAATCTATGGCGGGCCACATCACCAGCGGTCTATGTTTCTGGAGGCATCATCTTTGCGGGTTAAAGATGAGCTTAATGGCAGATTTACTCAAGCAAAAGCGCGTTTTTACTTACACCCAAGCTTAGTTGTCACATTAATAAATGGGAACTTAAGAGTCGTGGGCAAACGTTTTGAACTTTTAGCTGATTTAACAGGGCGCCAAGCAATACTCGTAAAAAGTAATTGGCATCCAGGCTTTGGAATATCAAAACAGAATAATTGTCTCGAAGTTACGTTTAGTAATCCTAACAACCTCATCGAATTTACATGGAACGCTTTGTAATATGCATATTTTATTTTTAACGGATAACTTTCCGCCAGAAGGAAATGCACCCGCAACGAGAACCTATGAGCATGCCAGGGAGTGGGTAAAGTTAGGCCATAAAGTAACAATTATTACGGGAGCGCCAAACTTCCCAGAAGGTAAAGTTTTTGATGGCTATCGTAATAGCTGGTACTCAAAATCATATTTAGATGGGATAGAAGTAAGAAGAGTTAAAACTTACATAACAGCAAATGAAGGGTTTATGAAAAGAATTTTAGATTTTCTATCATTCATGATCACAAGTTTTATTGCTGGGTTATTTGTAAAAAAGCCTGATGTAATTGTAGGTACCTCTCCTCAGTTTTTTACAGCTGTAAGTGCTTGGGCTCTATCTGCGGTTAGGTTTAAGCCTTTTATATTTGAGTTGAGAGACATATGGCCGGCGTCAATAACTGCCGTTGGGGCAATGAAAGATAGCATTGCAATTCGAATACTTGAGAAGCTTGAGATGTTTTTATATAAGCGAGCAGGCTCAATAATATCTGTGACTAATGCATTTAAAAAAGAGTTGATCGAGCGCGGTGTTGATGGTGATAAAATTGACGTCGTTTTAAATGGTGTAGATTTAGCTAAGTATCAGCCAGTAAGTGTAAAAGATAACGAATTTTCTAAAAGGTATAATTTAGAGGGAAAGTTTGTTGCAGGCTATATTGGCACTCATGGTATGGCCCATGGTTTAGAGGCTATTGTTGAGGTTGCAGAACAATTAAAAGAAAATGACGATATCCGCATTTTGTTTGCAGGGGGCGGAGCAGCAAGAAAAAAAGTAGTTGATCTTGTTGCTGAAAAAGAACTTTCAAATGTTGTATTAATTGATAGGCAACCAAAAGAAATGATGCCAATAATATGGTCGTTATGCGATATCTCGTTAGTGCCTTTAGTTAATAATGATTTATTTAGAACGGTTATCCCTTCCAAAATATTTGAATGTATGGGTATGGGAATTCCCACCGTAATGAGCGTCCCCGAAGGGGAAGCTACGCAAATAATAAGAGAGACAGCTTCAGGTTTAGTAGTTGAAAGCGAAAATGTGGAACAAATAAAAAATGCAATACTGTATATTTATTCAGACAATAAAGTTTATAGGAATATGAGGTTAGGTAGTATAAGTTCAGCCCCAAAATTTAGTCGAACTACTAACGCTCAATTAATGCTTGATATATTTGAGAAAGTTTCAGCTAAAAATTAGTTGTTGTTCAAATGATGCCTTTAGTTAGGCAGTTTAAGTAGCTAATTATATTAGTACTTCAGTATTTTATAAAATTTAACACCTGTGTTAAATATGGATGAATTATGTTTTTAGATTTGCTTTTCACTTTTTTTATTGCTTTTGCAATTTTATTTTTAATGCGCAAAGTCGCACGTAAAGTAGGTCTTGTTGATAAGCCTTCTGGACGTAAGTTGCATTCAGGGAATATTCCATTGGTGGGCGGAATATCTATATGTATTACTATTATTAATTACATATATTCGCATCCCGGAATGATTAACCATGCTAATTTATATATGCTTTGTATATGTGGTTTAACTGCAGTAGGCGCTTTAGATGATCGCTTTGATTTAAGCGTAAAAATACGTATGTTAGTTCAAGCGTTAATATCAATTGCTATGATTTATTTTGCGAATGCTGAAATGCATAGCTTGGGTAATCTTTTCGGTTTTGGCGTTATAGAATTAGGATTGTTTGGTAGCCTAGTTACAGTATTGGCAGTTATAGGCTGTATAAATGCGTTTAATATGGTTGATGGTATAGATGGATTGCTTGGTGGTTTGTCTATAGTTACTTTTGCAAGTGTAGGTTTGTTATTGTTATTTGTTGGTGAGCAAAGCTTAAGTTATTTATGCCTGCTATTAGTGGTTTGTATGGTGCCTTATATTTTAATGAACTTAGGTTTAGTTGGCCATAAACGTAAAGTATTTATGGGTGATGCGGGTAGTATGATGATTGGTTTTACCGTTATTTGGTTGCTAATTGGTGCGAGCCAAACCGAAGGCAACCCGATGATTCGCCCTGTTACAGCATTGTGGCTTATTGCCGTGCCGTTAATGGATATGGTGTCAATAATGATACGCAGAATTAAACAGGGAAAATCGCCTTTTAAACCCGACCGCGATCATTTGCACCATATTTGTCAGCGCTTTGGTTTATCGTCATTACAAACATTAGGTTTAATCTGCTTTATTGCCTCACTGTTTGCAAGTATAGGTATAGTAGGTGAAGTGCTTTTAGTGCCAGAATATATTATGTTTTATGGGTTTATTACTGTTTTTATAGGTTACTTAATAATATTGGTAAATCACTGTAAAGTAATTAATTTTTGTAGACGCATACTAAACCTGCCAGAAAAAGATATCAGTAATTAAGTTACGCTGAACCTTCAATTTTAGAGTTCTATTTTATAGCCATATATAGAACTTTAGCTCATTAAAATAAAACTTAAAGCGTGAGTTTTTTCTCGCGCTTTTTGCTTTTTAACGGTTATTTTAAAACTAAATATTTATAAATTAATAAGGGTTAATCATGCCACGTAAGTATTTTGGTACCGATGGTGTAAGAGGTAAAGTAGGCACATTTCCTATCACACCTGATTTTGCAATGAAACTTGGTTGGGCTGCAGGCACCGTTTTAGCCTCAAGCGGGACTAAAGAAATTTTAATTGGTAAAGACACACGCAACAGTGGCTATATGTTTGAGTCGGCCATGGAGGCTGGCCTTTCGGCCGCAGGCGTAAATGTTGCTTTTGTTGGCCCTATGCCCACACCTGCAGTTGCCTATTTGGCATCAACATTTAGGGCCGATGCCGGCGTTGTAATTAGTGCCTCACACAACCCGTATTATGACAACGGGATTAAATTTTTTAATAATTTTGGTACTAAGCTTAATGACGAGCAGGAGCTTGAAATTGAAGCCTTACTTGAACAAGCATTAAAAAATGATGCTATGCAGTGTGTAAGCTCTGAGCGCTTAGGTAAAGCAAGGCGTATTAACGATGCCGCCGGCCGCTACATTGAGTTTTGCAAAGGCATATTTGCAAAAGACTTAACCCTTGAAGGCTTAAAAATTGTTGTAGATAGCGCAAATGGCGCAGCGTATCACATTGCCCCTAATGTATATGCTGAGTTAGGTGCTGAGGTTATTAGCATTAATGACAAACCCGATGGTTTAAATATTAATGAGCAATGCGGTGCTACCCATTTAGATAGTTTACAAACGGCCGTAGTAGCTAATAACGCAGACCTTGGTATTGCACTAGATGGCGATGCCGACAGACTAATGCTTGTTGATAATGCGGGCAACGTGGTTGATGGCGACCAAATTTTATATATTCTTGCAAAAGCGGCAAAGCTACAAGGTAAAATGAGTGGTGGTGTGGTAGGTACGCTTATGTCTAACCTGGGTTTAGAGCTTGCGTTAAAAGACATGAATATACCATTTAAGCGCGCAAAAGTAGGCGACCGTTATGTGGTAGAGCAACTAAAGCATACCGGCTGGAAATTAGGCGGAGAAGGCTCTGGCCATATTTTACACTTAGACTATGCAACCACGGGTGACGGTATTGTTGCATCACTTTTAGTGTTAACTGCGCTTATACAGCAAAAGCAATCATTAAAAGACTACGTAGCCGGTATGCAAAAACTGCCGCAAGTACTTTTAAATGTGCGTTTAACACAAAATAATGCGGACGAAATACTCAATACTGACTCTGTAAAGCAAGCTGTAACCGAGGCAGAAACGCGATTGGCAGACTCTGGCCGCGTTTTACTGCGTAAGTCGGGTACTGAACCACTTATTCGCGTAATGGTTGAATCGACAGATTCGGTAGTCTCACAGGCGCAAGCCGAGCATATAGCCGTAGCTATTAGAGCTTTACTATAAAAAGCTCATTTTTATGAGCTTGTATATAACTAATTTTTGATTGCGCGACTTTTGTCGCGCACAATTTCACCTTTCACCTTTAGGTCGGTATTATCGAGTTGTTACGAGAAGCTCAATATCTAATAGATGATATAAGGTAACTCTGATAAAATTATGCATATTAATTACCAATGCAAATATTAAAGGAATAGCATGAAAATTGCCGTGGTAGGTACAGGCTATGTCGGCCTTTCTAACGCTATGCTCTTATCGCAACATAACGAAGTGGTTGCACTTGATATTGACGAGCAAAAAATTGCACTTTTAAACGATAAAAAATCGCCTATTGTTGATGCAGAGATCAGTGAGTTTTTAACGCGTGACGATTTAAACTTTACAGCCACTACCAATAAAGTAGCCGCTTATAAAGATGCTGATTACGTAATTATAGCCACGCCAACAGACTACGACGTTGAAACAAACTACTTTAATACCAGCTCTGTTGAAGCGGTAATTAAAGACACTATGGCGCATAACCCTACTGCGGTTATGGTGATTAAGTCGACTATTCCGGTTGGCTTTACGGCTGATATTAAAAAGCAACTTAACGCCGATAATTTAATATTTTCTCCTGAGTTTTTACGTGAAGGCAAAGCGCTTTACGATAACTTACACCCGTCACGTATTGTTGTGGGTGAGCAAAGTGAGCGTGCAACTGTATTTGCTAATTTACTTAAGCAAGGTGCAATTAAACAAGACGTTGAAGTGTTATTTACTGACTCAACAGAGGCTGAAGCGATTAAGCTGTTTTCTAACACTTACCTTGCCATGCGTGTAGCGTACTTTAACGAGCTTGATAGCTACGCAGAAGCGCACGGTTTAAACAGCAAGCAAATTATTCAAGGTGTAGGCCTAGACCCACGTATTGGTAACCATTACAACAACCCGTCGTTTGGGTATGGTGGTTACTGTTTACCAAAAGATACCAAGCAGCTACGTGCTAATTACCAAAATGTACCAAACAACATTATTGGTGCGATTGTAGATGCAAACACCACCCGTAAAGATTTTATTGCCGATTCAATATTAAAGCGCAACCCAAAAGTAGTGGGTGTGTACCGCTTAGTAATGAAGAGTGGTTCTGATAATTTTAGAGCGTCTTCTATTCAAGGTATTATGAAACGCATAAAGGCCAAAGGTATTGAAGTGGTTGTGTATGAGCCCGTGCTTAAAGAGAGTGAGTTTTATAACTCACGCGTTATAAAAGACTTAAATGAGTTTAAGCAGATATCTGATGTAGTGGTTTCTAACCGTATGGTAGAAGAGCTGAGCGACATTGCAGATAAAGTGTATACACGCGATTTATTTGGTAGTGATTGATTAAAATAATAGCTGTTAGCTGTTAGCTGTTAGCTGATAGCTTCCCCCCATTCAGCCCCCATCTACATTTAACCTGCTAAGTTAAAAATAATTAATTTATAAATAAAGGATTACCCATGAAAGCTGTTATTCCTGTTGCTGGCCTTGGCACGCGTATGTTGCCTATGACCAAAGCAATTCCTAAAGAAATGTTACCAATTGTAGATAAACCACTTATTCAATACATAGTAAGTGAGTGTGTAGCTGCAGGTGTTAAAGACATTGTACTGGTAACACATAGTTCTAAAAACGCCATAGAAAACCATTTTGATACCAGCTACGAGCTTGAAGCAACGCTTGAAAAACGCGTTAAGCGTGCACTACTTGAAGAAATACGCTCTATTTGCCCTACCGATGTAACTATAATGAGTGTGCGCCAAGGTGAGGCAAAGGGCTTAGGCCATGCTATTTTGTGTGCAAAGCCAATTGTGGGTGACGACGATTTTATAGTATTACTGCCAGATGTAATACTTGATGCTTACACAGCCGATCAAAAAACTGAAAACTTAGCAGCGATGATCAAACGCTTTAACGAGACCAAAGCAAGTCAAATTATGCTTGAGCCGGTAGCACAAGAAGATGTAAGTAAATACGGTATTGCTGATATAAACGGCGTGCAATTAACGCCAGGCAACAGTGCAGCAATTAAAACCATGGTTGAAAAACCAGAGGCAGATAAAGCCCCATCAAACCTTGCTGTAGTAGGGCGTTATGTACTAAGCAAAAACATTTGGCCACTGCTTGCTAAAACACCAGTAGGTGCTGGTGGTGAAATACAACTAACCGACTCTATTGATGCGCTAATGACCCAAGAAACGGTTGAAGCATTCCATATGAGTGGGCGCTCGCATGATTGTGGTGACAAGTTAGGCTACTTAAAAGCAATTGTTGAATACGGCATGCGCGATGCTAAGTTAGGTGAAGACTTTGGCCAATATTTAACAACGTTGGTAAATGATGAACCTGCTTCTCAATCTGAAAATGTTGTAAATTTATAGAGTTTTTAAGCTTATATTATTTAAAGCGCGGCTATATGCCGCGCTTTTTTATGGGTGTATGTATTTGAGCTGACGACGGTTGCTATGCTTTGCGTGAGCAAGCTTCACGCTTAGGGTTATGGTTTTTGTAGACGCGCAGCTTGCTGGCGTTTAAAAGCAGCGCTTTTACAATGGTTATTACATTTAACACCATGAGAAGCTTCGCATTACCCCTAGGCAAGCTCTACGCCATATACAAAGTAATGCGTTTATTGTAAACACAGTGCTTTAATAATTTATTCTGGCTAACCGCTAACCGCTAACCGCTAACCGCTAACCGCTAACCGCTAACCGCTATTTTTCTTGCATAAAGTTGTTTTTTTGTTAACCTACTTGCCTTTATTTTGGCTTGTTGAGGTGTATATGGCGTTGTTATCTCGCTCGATATTGGCGTTGTGTTTAGCGCTATCAAGTTCGAGTATACTCGCTCAAACTCAGTGCGATGTAGAGCTGAGTCATGGCTTAATAATTACCGACGACGTTATACGTATTCTTGATAAAGGCCAAACCCGCGTGCAAATTAATAATAATAACCAGCTATTTATTCGTGGTTATTGGGTTGATTTAAGCACAGAAGAAAGCAAAGTACTTGAGCAATTTAGTAATGGTATTCGCCATACGGTACCGGAGCTTGTTAACTTAGCCACCGATGGGGTTAACTTAGGTTTAAGCGCCATTGAGCACGTGGTTGAGGGGATGTCTGATAAAGAGCCAGAGGTACTAAAAACCCAGCTCCAGTACGTAGAGCGGGCGCTTATGGATAAATTTAAGCGCGGCGATGACTTCTTTTTTATCGCGCCACAGTCTCTCTCGCAAATTGATGACTTTTTCACTAAAGAAATTAGCCAACAAATACATTCTGCCGTACATGGCTCGTTAGGCGCTATTTTAATGTCGCTTGGTGATGCATTTAAATCACGCGAAGGTAATATTGAAGACCGCATTAACGACATGGGCCAACGTATGAATATTATCTCTAAAGAAATAGATAAATCACTACAAAAAAAGGCCCAGCAACTTGAGCTTAAAGCCTCTGAGTATTGCGAATGTTTAAACGCACTTGATGTGACCGAATCGCGCTTGCAGGCGATAGTGCCTGGCATGGCTGACTTTGATTTAGTGCAGATAAAATCGTAAGGAAAGTGAGGGGTTATAAGCTATAAGCTGTTAGTTATTAGCTATCAGCTATCAGCTATCAGCTATCAGCTATCAGTTATCAGCTATCAGCTATCAGCTATTAGTTATTAGCTATCAGTTATCAGTTATCAGCTATCAGTCTTAGGCTTTAATTGCGTTTAGGGTGTCTATTTCTTCAAATACTTCTAAGCTAAAAGTAAATAGCTAGGATTAAGTCGATGAACTTTGAAAACTTAGAAGTTTGGAAACGTTCAGCCCGTTTAAGTGCTGATATATATAAAATCACGAGCTCGATAAAAGATTATGGGTTTAGAGATCAATTAACACGCTCTGGTTTGTCTGTTCCTAGTAATATAGCCGAGGGGATGACCAGAGACAGCAATAAAGAAAAAGTTAGATTTTTAGATATTGCTCGCTCATCAATAGCTGAAGCAAGAACGCAAATTTATATTGGAATAGATATTTGTTATATAGATAAATCCGTTGGTCGAAAGTGGCTTGATGAAACCGTAGCGCTTTCAAAAATGTTGACTAGTTTAATCGCAACATTAAAAATGACCGCTGACCGCTGACCGCTGACCGCTGACCGCTGACCGCTGACCGCTGACCGCTGACCGCTGACCGCTGACCGCTGACCGCTGACC